>DASUMX010000119.1:0-19905 GCA_036277455.1 Thermoleophilia bacterium | reverse complement strand
CTACCTGCCCGACGGGCACTACGCCAAGCAGGGCTGGAACATGCTCGACCGCGACTTCTCGCTCGGCGAGGCCAACCCGCTGAATGTCGTGGTGGACGGCCAGGCGAGCGACGGCGCCGTCAAGCAGAGCATCGCCAGGCTCCAGCAGGCGATGGAGGAGGACGGCCGCTTCGCACCCGCCCAGGCCACCACCAACAAGGCCGGCGACCTGACGCTGCTCACCACCGCCCTGGCCGGCGACCCCGTGGGCGAGTCCACGCAGGCGCTGGTGAAGCACCTGCGCGACGACCTGATCCCCGCTGCCTTCGCCGGCAGCCCCGCCCACGTGTACGTGACCGGCACGACGGCGGGCGTCGTCGACTACCTCGGCTTCTTCGACGCCTGGCTGCCGGTGGTGCTGCTGGTCGTCCTCAGCCTGAGCTTCGTGCTCCTGCTGATAGCCTTCCGCTCGATCGTCATCCCGGTGCAGGCGATCCTCATGAACCTCCTGAGCGTCGGCGCCTCCTACGGGCTGCTGGTGCTGGTGTTCCAGAAGGGCATCGGCGCCGGTCTCCTGGGCCTCACGCAGGTGGAGAGCATCGAGGCCTGGGTGCCGCTCATGCTCTTCGCCCTGCTCTTCGGCCTCTCGATGGACTACCAGGTGTTCCTGCTCAGCCGCATCAAGGAGCGCTTCGATGAGACCGGCGACACGCGAGAGGCCGTGGGCTACGGCGTCGGCCGCACCGCCGGCATCATCACCGGCGCGGCCGCGATCATGGTCTGCGTGTTCGGCGGCATGGCCACGGGCGAACTCGTGATGTTCCAGCAGATGGGCTTCGGGCTCGCGGTCGCGGTGCTGATCGACGCCACCGTGGTCCGGACGATCATCGTGCCGGCGGCGATGGAGCTGCTCGGCGAACGCAACTGGTACCTGCCGCGCTGGCTGCGGTGGATCCCCGACGTCAGCGTGGAGGGGCGCCGGCACGAGCCGGCGGCGCCGAAGGAGCCCCGCCGCCCCCGGCACGAGCCCGGCATCGCCGTCCCGCGGCCTTCTCTCGAAGGCGCCGAGCACTAGCTCAGAGGAGAGCAGAAAGGGCAGGGCGCCTGCGGGCGCCCTGCCCTTTCGTCGTCCTCTGCGGCGGCCGTCCGGCCGGCGCGACCGCGGTGAGGCTCAGGCCAGCGTCGCCTCCACGCTCAGCTCCACGTTGCCCTTGAGCGCGCCGCTGATGGGGCAGCCGTCCTTGGCGTCCTCTGCCGCCTTCTTGAAGATCGCCTCGTCGATACCGGGCACCGTGCCTTTGACCGTGATGTGCGAGGAGCCGGTCTTCCACCCGCCTTCGACCTCCTGGAACGTCACCGTTACGCTGACCTCGAGCTTCTCCGGCGGCGTGCCCGCATCGCCGAGGCCGCCCGACAACGCCATGCAATAGCAGCTCGCGTGCGCGGCCGCGAGGAGTTCCTCCGGGCTGGTCTTGCCGTTCGAGCGCTCGGTGCGAGACGCCCAGGTGACGGGGAGCGGACCTGCCGCTCCGCTGGTCACGAGCGAGACGTCTCCGGAGCCCTGTCCGAGCGAGCCCTGCCAGACAGCGTCGGCGCGGCGTGGTGCATCGGCCATGATGGAACCTCCTTGGGCGGGACCGTTGGTGGGGGACGCCGCGTGGGGGCGTGGCGTCCACCGACGCCAATGACATCCCCGCCGGAGGCGGAAATCGAACCGGCGCAGGCTAAGGCTTTGCCCGCGAGCGGCCGATGCAGGGACCGTGAGCTCACGTCCGTCACGATCACGGCGAGCCCTCGCCGGGCGCGCCGCCATGACGGCGGCGGCAGTCCTGCTGATCGCCGCCGCCCTCGCCGGCGCCGCACGCGCCGGCGTCCCGGCACGTCAGGCGGGCGAGGCGCGGACCCTCACGACGACCGGGCCGCTGCCGCCGAAGTCGGTGGAGCCGGCCGTCGGCGCCCGTCGCGCCGTCGCCGCCGCCGGCGAGAGCGTCCTCCCCGTCCCCGCCTACCTGTGGCGCGACGGCTGCGGGCCGACGGCGACGGGCATGGTCCTCGGCTACTGGGACGGACGCGGCTTCCCCGACCTCGTCCCGGGTGACGCGAGCACCGACACCCCGGCGGCCTACCAGATGATCGCCTCGCACGGCACGGCCGGCTCTCCGGGCCACTACGACGACTACTCCCTCCCCGAGGACGACGCCGGCGGGCTCGCGCCCGACAGGAGCGAGAAGCCGGCCGGCGACGAGCACCCCGCCGACTCCGTCGCCGACTTCATGCACACCTCCTGGAGCGCCGAAGGCCTCCCCTACGGCTGGAGCTTCACCGACATGGTCGGGCCGGCGTTCGCGGGGTACGTGGAGCTGCGCCTGTCCGGCGTGACCGCCTCCTACGCCGACTACTACTACGGGTCGTACGGGTCAGCCTCGCTGACCTTCACCGTGCTGAGGCAGGAGATCGACGCCGGCAGGCCGATGGTGCTCTGCGTCGACAGCACCGGCGACGGCCTCATCGACCACGCCGTCACCGGCATCGGCTACCGCGAGACCAGCGGCTACCCCGAGTACGCCTGTTGGGACACGTGGTCCAGGTCCGTCCGCTGGGAGCGGTTCCGCGTCGTGTCCGACGCCTACGCCTGGGGCGTGGACAGCGCGACCGCGCTCTCGCTGGACGACTCGGCCGCCCCGCCGCCGGAGGTGGACGGGACGGCGCCGGTCACCAGCGTCAGCGGCGCCGGCATCGGCTGGAGCCGCACGCCGGTCACCCTGACGTTCACGGCCACCGATGCGGGCTCGGGCGTCGACCGCACGGAGGCGGCGCTCGACGGGCAACTCGAGTTGTCGCCGCTCGCCGGGCTGCCGGCCACACTGGACGTGACCGGCCAGGGCACGCACACGGTGCGCTACCGCTCCATCGACAAGGACGGCAACGTCGAGACGACGCAGGCCTGTACGGTCAGGATCGACGGCGAGAAGCCGGTGACGAGCGCGCGCGCGGCGAGCGTCCGCCGGGGCGCGCGCGTCACGCTGCGCTACCGCGTCCGCGACCTGACGCCGACCGCGAACGTCCGCCTCGTCGTCAAGACGCGCAGCGGCCGGACGCGCGCCACCCTGCGGCTCGGCCGGCGCGGCACCAACGTCCTGCGCGCCGCGCGCTGGCGCTGCCCCCTCGCGCGCGGCGTCTACGTGGTCGCCGTCTACGCCACCGACGAGGCCGGCAACCGGCAGGCCCGTCCCGGCACGGCCCGCCTCACGGTCCGCTGACGCCCGGCTCCGGCGCGCCCGGCGTCGTCCGGACGGTGTGACCATCCTGCGTCGGGGAACCCTCGTGACATGGCCAGCAACATCGACATCGTCCGCACCGGCTACGAGAGCTTCATCCGTGGCGACATCCAGACCACGCTCGCCATGTTCGCGGAGGACATCGAGTGGCACGAGCCCGAGTGGGCCTACGGGCCGGCCTCGGGCGACTTCTGCGGCCGCGACGAGGTGCTCCGCAGGATCTTCGCGCCCATCCCCGAGCTCAACGACTCCTTCGCCCTCGAGCCACGTGAGTTCTACTGCGACGGCGACACGGTCATCGTCAGCGGCATGTTCCACGTGACGCCGAAGGGTGCGGAGGCCGCGGTCCAGGTGCCGTTCGCGCACATCTGGACGGTGCACGGCGGCCGCATCGACAGTCTCCGCGCCTACAACGACGTGCGCGAGATCGTCGCGCTGCACAGCGCCCGCGACGACTGACCAGGCGGTGCGACCGACCGAGCGCCGCCATTCCCCGCCGCCGCCGTTCCCCCGCCGGGGGCCAGGGAGGATCCGTGCTGCACGCTGTGCCCGGATATCTTCGAAGAGATCACGATGCAGTCTCCGGGTCGCCTGACTGATCCCCGGGGTCGCCGGCGCCCGCGGCGGCTGGGGTAAGCTTGCGGTATGACCGAGAAGATCCGCCTCACCCAGTTCGCGGCCAAGAGCGGCTGAGCGGCCAAGCTGGGTCCGTGCGACCTGCAGGCCGTCCTCGATAGCATGCCCGCCGCCACCGGCGAGTTCGCCCGCCTCCTGGAGACGCACGACGACGCCGCCGTGGTGCCGGTCGCCGACGACCTCTGCCTGGTGCAGACGGTCGACTTCTTCACGCCCATCGTCGACACGCCGCTCTGGTTCGGCCGCCTGGCGGCGGCCAACGCCCTGAGCGACGTCTACGCGATGGGCGCCCGTCCGCTGACGGCCATGAACCTGGTGGCCTGGCCGTCGGATCTGGACCTGGGCCTCCTCGGCGAAGTCCTGCGCGGCGGCCTGGAGAAGGTCGAGGAGGCCGGCGCCGAGCTCGCCGGCGGCCACTCCATCGACGACAAGGAGCCCAAGTACGGCCTGGCCGTCACCGGCGTCGCCAGGCCGGACGAGATCGTCTACAACGGTGGGGCCGAGCCGGGCGACAAGCTCGTGCTGACCAAGCGGCTCGGCATCGGCGTCCTCGCGAGCGGGCTCAAGAACGGCGTCATCAGCGAAGAAGCCATGATGCCGGCCATCGAGGAGGCCGCCGTCCTCAACGCCGCGGCGGCCACGGCCATGGCCCGCGTCGGCGTGCACGCCTGCACCGACGTGAGCGGGTTCGGCCTCGCCGGACACCTCGGGGAGATGCTCGACGCGAGCGGCGCCGCGGCCGTGGTCCACCTCGGCGCGCTCCCGCTGCACGACGGCGTGCTCGAGCTCATCGCCCGGCACGTCTACGCCGGCGGCCTTCGCAACAACCGGGAGTTCCTGCTGCCGCGCCTGCGCGAGGAGGGACCCGCGGGCGCCGCCGAGCACATCGCGGCCGGCGGGCCTGCGGCCGGCGCCACTCCGACCGGCGCGGTCGCCGGCCGCTTCGCCGGCCCGGTCACGCAGCAGGACCCGCTCGTCCTCAGCATCTTCGACCCGCAGACCTCGGGTGGCTTGCTGCTGGCCGTCGCGCCCGAGAAGCACGCGCTCCTCCTCGACGCGCTCGCGCATGCCGGCGCCGGCGCCTGGACCATCGGTGAGGTCATCGCCGGCCCCACCGGCGCACTCGTGCTCGAGGGTTAGGGCCGTTCCGGTGCCGGACGACGGTCAGAAGCATCGCCCGTGGGGTGAGGACGGCAGGACCGATCCGGATTCGCTGAGGCCCGGCGACGAAGAGGCCGCGGCCGGGCCGGGGGGCGCGTCGGTCGACATCGTCCTGCGGGCCCTTTCCGTCCTCCCCTTCCTGCTCGTTGCCGCCATCGGCCTCATCGCGATCGTCAGCTGGGTGCTCATCATCGTGCTCGGGGCGGGCTCGGCGGAGCCCATCTGGGACGCGGTCGCGGGGATGTCCGGCGGCGAGCTCGTCTGGCAGCTTCTTCTCGCCGTCCTGATCGGCGCCGCGGCGGTGCTCGTCACCGTGCTCGGCTCGTGGGCCACGGCGTATGGGTTCCGGGAGGACTCGGGCCGGCCGTTCTGGATCATGACCCAGGGGGTGTGGGGACTGGTCGCCGTGGGACTCGTGTACGTGGAGCGCACGTGGGACACGTCGCTCCGGGACCTCGGCCTGTCGGGCCTCGAGTGGTGGTTCGGGCTGGGCGTGGTAGCGTTCGCGATGATCCTCGCGGGAGTGCGCCTGCGGCGCGCGCCGCGGTACGACGAGGACGACTGAGCGCGGAGGGCGCGTGAACGAGGCCAAGCGCACGAGGAGCGCGGAGGGAGAGGACCGCCAGCAGCGGCTGCGTGCGCTCGCGGCCGTGGACGAGGTGCTGCGCGAGCCCGGCGTCGAGGAGCTGCTCGCGCGGTACCCGCGTGCGCTGGTGGTCGACGCGGTGCGCGCGGTGCTGGACAGGTTGCGGGCGGAGATCCTGGAGGCGGGGGTGGCCGGCGAGGCGTCCGCCGCCGGGGCGGCGGACCTCACGCCGGCCGCCCTCGTCCCCTGGATCGCGCGGCTGCTGGACGCGGCGGTCACGCCGTCGCTGCGCCGCGTCATCAACGCGACCGGGGTCGTGGTGCACACCAACCTCGGGCGCGCGCTGCTGCCGCGGGCGGCGGTCGAGGCCGTCGTCACCGCCGCCATGAGCTACTCGGACCTCGAGTACAGCCTGGCGCGCGGCGACCGCGCCTCGCGCCAGGACCACATCCACGATGTGCTCTGCACCGTCACCGGCGCCGAGGACGCGCTCGCCGTCAACAACAACGCCGCGGCCATCCTGCTCGCGCTCGCGGCCACGGCGCGCGGGGGCGAGGTGCTCGTCGCCCGCGGCCAGCTCGTCGAGATCGGTGACGGCTTCCGCATCCCCGACATCCTGCGCGAGAGCGGCGCGGAGCTGGTCGAGGTGGGGACGACGAACCGCACCTACCTCAGGGACTTCGAAGCCGCCTGGACCGAAAGGACGCGGGCGGTACTGCGCGTGCACACCAGCAACTACCGCATCGTCGGGTTCACGACGGAGCCTGCGCTGGAGGAGCTGGCGACCCTCGCGCACGAGCGTGGCGCGGTGCTCATCGACGATCTCGGCAGCGGCGCCCTCGCCGACCTCGAGCTGTTCACGGAGGAGCCGGCGCTGGCGGACAGCGTCGCCGCCGGCTGCGACATCGTCACCTTCAGCGGCGACAAGCTGCTCGGCGGCCCCCAGGCCGGCATCGCCGTCGGCCGGGCCGCCGCGATCGACGCGATGCGCCGCCACCCGCTCGCGCGCGCGCTGCGCATCGACAAGCTCGATCTCGCCGCGCTCGACGTCGTCCTGCGGCTCTACCTGGACCCGGCGCGCGCGGTCGCCGAGATCCCGACGCTGGCCGCGCTCGCCCAGTCGCTCGACGACGTGCGCGACCGCGCCGGCCGCCTGCGCGACCTGTTCGTCGGCGCCGGCGTGGCCGAGGATCGCCTCGAGCTCGTCGACACCGTCGCCCGCGCCGGCGCCGGGGCACTGCCGGTGACCGAAGTGCCGAGCGTCGCGGTCGCGGTCACGGTGCCCCCGGACGAGGCCGGGGCGCGCGCCGAGCTGCTGCGCCGCGGCGCGCCGGCCGTCGTCTGCCGCGTGCAGGACGGCCGTCTGCTCTTCGATCTGCGTGCGGTCGGCGAGGACGAGCTCGAGGACCTCGCCGGCGCGGCCCTCATCGCCCTCGTCTGAGGCCACGGTGCGCGAACGAGCTGGGGAAGATCCGACTGCTCGGCCTCCCGGCCGTCCCGCGCTCACCCTCGGCACGGCCGGTCACATCGATCACGGCAAGACGGCGCTGGTCACCCGTCTGACCGGCAAGAACACCGACCGCCTGCGCGAGGAGCGCGAGCGGGGCATCTCCATCGAGCTCGGTTACGCGGAGCTGGCGCTGCCCTCCGGAGCGCGGCTGAGCGTGGTCGACGTGCCCGGGCACGAGCGCTTCGTGCGCACGATGGTGGCGGGAGCCACCGGCATCGACCTCTTCCTGCTCGTCATCGCCGCCGACGACGGCGTGATGCCGCAGACGGTGGAGCACCTCGCCGTCATCGAGCTGCTGGGCGTGCGGGACGGCGTCGTCGCGCTGACCAAGGCGGACGCCGTGGACGACGAGCTGCTGGAGCTCGCCGCCGCCGACGTGGGCGAGTTCCTGGACGGCACGCCGTACGCCGGTTGCGACGTCGTCACCGTGAGCGCCCGCGACGGCCGCGGCCTGGACGAGTTGCTCGCGGCGCTCGAGCGCGTCGCGGACCGCGCCGAGGCGGGCCGGCGCGCCGGCCCGGCCCGCCTGCCGGTGGACCGCGTGTTCCCGCTCAAGGGCATCGGCACGGTGGTCACGGGCACGCTGTGGGCCGGCGAGATCCGCCCCGGGGACGTGCTGACGGTGGAGCCGGGCGGCGCGCGCGCGGGCGTGCGCAGCGTCCAGGTGCACGATCACGAGGCCGAGGTGGTGCGGGCCGGCAGCCGCGCCGGCGTGAACCTGCGCGGCCTCGGCCGCGACGACGTCCACAAGGGCGACTGGCTGGCGGCGCCCGAGCTTGCAGGGCTGTCCGGGCGCCGCTTCGACGCCTGGGTCTCGGTGCTGCCCGGCGCGCGGCCGCTGCGCTCCGGCGACCAGGTGCGGCTGCACCACGGCACGGCGCAGTACCTGGCGCGGGTCGCACCGCTCGAGGGCCGGGAGATCGCCTCAGGGTCGGCGGCGGCTGCGGTCGTGCGGCTGGACGCGCCGGCGCTCGTGCTGCCGCACGACCGCTTCATCATCCGCTCGCTCTCGCCGGTGGCCACCACGGCCGGCGGCGAGGTCCTCCTGGCGGGTGCGCAGCGCTGGCACGCGCGCGAGCGGCACGCGGCGTTCCTCGTCGCGGTGCGCGACGGCGACGCCGGCGCCGCCGTCGCGGCGCTCGCCGGGGACCGGGGACAGACCGGCCTGACCAGGGACGACCTGACGGCCGCCGGGTTCGGCGCCGGCGAGGCCGGCGCCGCGCTGGCGGCGGCCGTGGCCGCCGGAGAGCTCGAGGAGCTGCCGGCGGGCCCGGGCGCGGCTCCGGCCGCGGACGCCCGCTGGTTCGCCGCCGGCGCCCTGGCCGCGCTGCGCGCGGCCCTTCTGGCCGGCGCGGCCGAGCGCGCCGCCGCGCGGCCGGAACGGCCGTTCAGCGGAGTGGCGGAGCTGGCCGCGCTCGTGCCGGCCCTGCCGGCCGCGGAGGCCGGCATCCTGCTGGACCGCATGGCCGCGGCGGGCGAGCTGGTCGCCGGCGAAGGCGGCTACGCCCCCGCGGGCGCCGGCGTCCTCGGCGACGAGCAGGAGCTCCTGGCCGCGGCGATCCTGGCGCGCCTCGCCGCGGAGCCAATGGCTCCGCCTACGCTGGCCACCCTCGCCGAGGACCTGCGCCGGCCGGCGCGTGAGCTCGGCCAGATCCTGGAGGTGCTCGCGCGCCGGGACGAGGTCGTGCGCGTGGACAAGGACCTGTGGTTCGCGCGCGCCGCCGTCGAGGCCGCGCGCCGCGTGCTCCTGACCCAGCTGGAGGCAGCCGGCGAGGTCACGCTGGCCGGCTTCCGCGACGCCGCGGGCTGCGGCCGCCGCAACGCCCAGGCCCTCCTCGAGTACTTCGACCGGGAGGGCCTGACCCTGCGGCGCGGCGACGTCCGCGTCGCGCGCCGCCGCCGCTCCTGAGGCGAACCGCCCTCGAGGGCCCGCCCGTGCCTCGGCCGGATCGACCCGGACGGTGACCGCTCACCTGTCGCCGAAGATCGCCACCTGGTCGCGGCCGCGGCGTTTGGCGAGGTACATCGCCCAGTCGGCCTTGTTCAGCAGGTCCTCGCGCCGGTCGGCGTCGTCGGGGTAGCCGGCCACCCCGATGCTCACCGTGAGCGGAACGTTGCCGGCGGTGAACCCGGCGGCGCGGATGCGCTCGCGGATGCGCTCGGCGACCACCAGCGCCGTCTCGCGGTGCGTCTCCACCAGGAGCACCACGAACTCCTCGCCGCCGTACCGCGCGGCGATGTCGACGTTGCGCACCGACTGCTCGATCACATGCGCGACCTCGCGCAGCACCGCGTCGCCGGCGCTGTGACCGCTGGCGTCGTTGTACCGCTTGAAGTGATCGAGGTCGCAGAACAGCACGCTCAGGGGCCGCTGCTGGTCGCGCGCGCGATGAAGCTCCTCACTCAGCCGCTCGTGCAGGTAGCGGTGGTTGTAGAGACCGGTGAGCGCGTCGGTGATGGCGTCGATCTCCGCGCGGCTGAGGCGGACGGCCGCCGACTGCAGCATCGCCGCGAAGGTCTGCCGGCCATCGCCGCGCAACGCCTCGCTCTCGCTCGGCGAGAGCGCCGGCAGGTCCGCGACGGCGACGGCCACGATGTCGCCCGAGACGTCGCGGATCGGCGCCAGCCCGGTGATCCACACGCCGAACTCGTCGGCGAACACGGTATTGACGTGCGGGCGCTTGCCGGCCAGCACCTGGGTCAGCTCGTCGTCGACGAAGATCTCGTCGCCCAGATGGGACTTCTCGCTCTCGTCCTCCTCGGGGTCCACGCCGATCACGTACCGCTTGTCGACCTGGGCGTGGGTGGTCAGGAACCGCGTGGGCGGGTTCGCGTCGCGTACCTCGCGCAGGATCGTCTCGACCTCCTTGTAGGCGCCGGACTGCTCGTCGTCGGTCTCCAGGAGGGCCCTGTGGGTCTCGCCGCGGATGCGGGCCGCGGCCGTCGCCGCGATCTCGTCGGCCTTGGCGCGACGCCCCGCCACCTCCTCGAGCACGGTCAGGAACGCGTCCACCATCGCGGGGTCGAACTGGGTGCCGCGGCAGCGGTGCAGCTCCGCCAGGCACTCGGCGTAGGTGAGCGCGGCCTTGTACGGACGCCGGCACGACATGGCGTCGTAGGCATCCACCACCGCCATGGCGCGGGCGAGCGCCGGGATGTCCTCGCCGGAGAGGCCGTCGGGGTACCCTCCGCCGTCGTACCGCTCGTGGTGGTGGCGGACGGCAAGCACGAGGTCCTTCGGGAAGAGCGGCCGGATGATGTCGGCGCTCACCGTAGGGTGCTGGCGCATCTGGTCCCACTCCTGCTGGTTCAGCCGTCCCGGCTTGAGAAGCACCCTGTCGGAGATGCTGATCTTGCCGATGTCGTGCAGGTAAGCGGCCTCCTCCAGCGGCGCCAGGACGTCCTCCGGCCATCCCAGCTCCCGGCCCAGCATGACCGTGTAGGCCGCCACCCGCGCGGCGTGGCCGAGGGTGTAGTAGTCCTTTGCGTTGAGCGCCGAGCTGAGAGCCTTGAGGTTGCCCAGGTGCATCTGCTTGATCTCGTCGTAGAGCTGAGCGTTCTTGATCGCCAGGGACAGCTGCGTGCCGACGCGCTCGAGCAGGTGACGGTCCACGCTGGTGAAGGCGTCCGGGTCGAGGCTCTCGAGGCCGAGCACGCCGAGCAGGCCGGTGTCGGAGGGCAGGGCGATCGCCGTCACCGCCGCGACACCCGCGAAGGCCGGCGAACCCTCGAGCGCCGGCAGGTCGCCGGGCAGCCGCAGCACGCGCACCGCCTGCGCCGCGATGCTCGCCACGACGCCGGCGCCGAAGTCCTCGACGGTGAGGCCGGCCAGCCCCTCCGCCTGCGGCCGGGAGGAGATGACGCGGCCCACGGTGTCTCCTTCGAGCAGCAGCAGGGTGTAGTCCGCGAGCGTCATCAGCTGCCCCAGTTCGTCCACGGCCGCCTTGACGACCTCCTCGAGGTCGAGGCTGGCGGCCGTCCTCGCCGCGATGTCGTTGAGCAACTGCGTCGCGCGCGCAGTCTGCTTCTCGCGGGCGAACAGCGCCGCGTTGTCGATGGCGAGGGCCGCGGCGTGGCAGATCGCCGCGGCGGTGTCGAGCTCCGCCTTCGTGAAGCTGCGTTCGGCGCCGCTCTCCACCAGCTCCACGGTGCCGATCACGCGGTCCTTGACGATCAACGGCAGCGTCGCCCAGCTCATGAGCTCGTGGTCGCTGTTGAGTTCGCGCACGGCCGGCGTGAGCCGCGGGTCGCGGAGCGACCCGACGACCGCCGGCCGCTTCGTCGCGATCACCTCGCGCGTCACCGCGGCGTCGGCGAGGGGCAGGCGCTGCCCCATCCAGCTCTCGTCGATCTCGCCGCCGTCCACGCGCATCAGCGTGCGCAGGTCGTTGCCCTCGATCACGGCGATCTCGCACTCGCCGACGCCGATGCCCACACACAGACGGCGGGCAGTCGTGAGCAGGGTGGCCTGGAGGTCGAGACTGCCGGTCAGCTCCAGCGCCGACTCACTCACCAGCGCCATGCGCCGCAGGTTGTCGTCCAGCTGCCGGTAGAGCCCTGCGTTGGCGATCGCCTGGCTCGCGACCTGCGCCAGGCCGACAACGACCTCCTCCCGGGGGAAGCCTCGCGTCTCCCGGTTCATGAGCGAGATGAACCCGATCACCTCGCCGCGACTGGTCAGCGGCACGTCAAGACTCTCGCGGTAGCCCCAGATCCGGGCGTCCTCGAGCTCCGCGGCCGTCACCGTCGGGTCGGTCATGATGTCCGTGCAGCGCACCGGCCGCCGCTGTTCCGCCGCCTTGAGCAAGGTGCTGCAGTCATGCAGCAGGTAGCGGCTGCCGGCGGGGTCGTCGTCGTACTCCCCGCCGATGGCGACGAGGATCTCGAACTCGTCGCCGTCCAGGCGGTAGACGTCGCACATGTCCGCCTCGGAGACCGCGAGGATGCGCTCGGCCACGGTCCGGAGCACGGCGTCGACGTCCAGCGTCGCGGCGAACTCCATGCCCGAGTCCACGAGGAGGCGCAGGTCCTGGTTGCCGCCCTCGAGACGCTCCACCAGCATCGCCTTCTCGAACGAGCCCGCGAGTAGGCGGCCGACGTTGCGGATGAGGTCCAGGTGCACGGTGTAGTCGCGCACCTTGGTGTCGAACACGTCGATGAGGCCGATCGGCCTGCCCTCCACCACCAGCGGCAGCGAGACCATGCTGCGGAATCCCCAGCGGCGGTACGCCTGCATCTCGGTCTCGCTCAGGTCGGTGGCCTCGAGGTCGCCGACGACGATCGGCTCGTTGCGCGTCAGGGCGGCCACGGTGGCCTCGTACGTGGCCAGCTCGCGCTCAGATCCCACCTCGTCGGCGTCCCAGCCGTGGCTGTCCACGCTCGCGAGGCAGCGGAGCACGCCGTCATCCACCTGCCAGATGTCGCAGTCCTCGGCGGCTAGGACGCCGCGGAGACGCTCGGCGACCGCCCGGGCGAGGTCCTCCAGGGTGCCCGCCTCGTTGAGGCGGTCGCCGAGCTCGACCAGCTCGCGGAGCGCCGCGTTGCCGCGCCGCAGCCCGGCGAGGAGCTCGGCGTTGCGCAGCGCGTCGGCCACGGTGCGCGCCGCCTCGGGGAGGAAGCCCCGCACCTCGTTGTAGTCGCGCTCACGCACGTCGAACAGGTCGATCATGCCGACCACCTGGTCGTTGGTCACGAGGGGCACTGAGACCGTGCTGCGGAAGCTGTACTCGGAGAAGTCCTCCCGCTCGAAGTCGGTGAGGCGGTCGTCGTCCAGCGAGCTGATGACGAGGATCTGGCGGTCCGCGATCGCCTGCTGCGCAGAGGGGTAGTGCTCGAGGATCAACTGCTTGCCGAGCACCGTCTCGTCGACGCCTCGGCCGTCCACGCTGGCGAGGCAGCGCAGGTACCCCTCCTCGAGCCACCAGATGTCGCAGTCCTCGCAGCCGGTGGCGTCGCGCAGGCGGCGCGCGGCGCGCTCGGCGACGTCGGCCGCCTCTTCTGCGGCGGCGAGGTCGGCGCCGAGCTCGACGAGCTCCTCGCGCAGGCGGACCGTCTCACGGGCCTCGTCGAGGAGCGCGGTGCTGTCGAACACGCCGGCGACGAGCTGGCAGACGCTGGTGAGCGACGCGAGGTCCGCACTCCAGTCACGCTCGGCGTCGTCGTACAGGTCCACCAGCCCGACGAGCTCCCCTCCGGCGACTAGGGGCATCGTCAGCGAGCTGGCGAAGCCCCAGCCGCGCATGAGCTCGGCCTCGGTCTGCCCGAGCCGGGGGTCACGCAGGTCGCAGATCGCCAAGGGCGTGTGGTCCAGCAGCGTCCGCTCGAGCGAGGGGTAGCTGGAGGTGTCGAGGATCGTGTCGCGGGCGCCCGGGTCCTCGCCTTCTCGCGTGTAGCTGACGACCGAGCGGATGACTCCGCCGCCGGCGCGCCAGACGTCGACGCAGTCCGCGTTTGCGGCGGTGAGCAGTCGCTGCGCGAAGCGCAGGACGAAGCGCTCGAAGTCATGCGTCTGCGCGACCTCATGGGAGAGGTCGACCAGCTCGCGCACGGCTTTGTCGCGACGCGCCAACTTGTCCATCGTCCGCTGGATCGCGACGGCCTCGGCGCAGATGCGCGCCAGGCCCTGCAGCGCGTCGGCGTGGCGCGAGAAGTCCCGCTCGCCGGCGTCGCTCAACTCCAGGGCGCCGACGAGAGCGCCGTGCAGCGCCATCGGCGCCCAGGCCAGCGAGCGGCAGCCGCGCCGCTGCATCGCCAGACGGGCTCGTCGCGTGAGGCCGCGGTCCGAGGCGCGGACGCAGAGCACCTCGGCGACGGCGAGGTCGCCCTCGACCGGCGCCCACTCCCGGGTCGTCCACGCCGAGCCCTCGCGGCCCGTCTGCAGCTCGCCGGCTTCCGCGGAGACGACGAGCCGTACCGTCTCGCCGTCCCCGAGGTACACGTCGCAACGCGGCGCGCCGGTCAGTTCGCACAGCGCGCGCGCCGCCTGGGCCGGAACGTCGTGCGGGTCGTCGGCGAGCAGTGCAACGAGCTCCAAGCCGACCTGCAGCACGGAACGGAGGGTCTGGCTCTGGCGCCTGAGCTCCGCGAAATCACCGGGTTGGGCGCCCCCATCGGGCGCTCCCTCCGGCAGCAGCGCGCGGACGTCCTCGGCGAGATAGCGGCGATGCCCCCCGGGGCTGCGGTGCGCGGCGATGCGCCCGACGTCTGTCCAGCGCCGCACCGTGTTCGCGCTCACGCCCAGCGCGGACGCGACCTCCCCGACGCGCAGCCAGACGGGCTCGGGTCTCTCGCTGACGCTGGTCACCTGCTCCCCTTCCGCGGGCCCATTTCGTCGCGTCTATCGGCAGCGTCCGCGCCGAGCTTGACCAAAGCTCCCACGTCGTCGCGCAGGACCGGGAGGTTCGAGAGGCTGCGCCGCGGCGTCCGCCGGCACCCGTCGCGGCCGCAGCCGTCGCCATCGGCTCGCCGCGGCCGCCGCCCTTGGCTCGCCCCCGGCAGTCGGCATAGCATTCGGGCGACCGTCACCGGCGAGCTTACGCCGAGTGCACACCGAGCCAAGGAGCGCTACAGGATGGCACGCAAAGGGAGGGTGGAGGGCAAGGTCGCCCTCGTCACGGGCGTCGCGAAGCAGGACAGTATCGGCTTCGCGACCGCGAAGGTCCTCGCGGAGGAAGGCGCGTCGATCGCCGTCTGCGACATCGCCGAGGCGGTGCACGACTGCGCCGCCGCGCTGCGCGAGCTCGGCGCGACGGTCAGCTCGCACACCGCCGACCTCACGAAGATGGCCGAGGTCAAGGCCATGGTCGCGGAGGCCACGGAGTGCCACGGCAGGATCGACGTGCTGGTCAACAATGCCGGCATGGTCGTCTTCGGCCAGGAGGAGGACTTCTCCGCCTTCCAGGACCTCACCGAGGAGGCGTGGGACTTCGGCATCGCCATCAACCTCAAGACGCAGTTCAACGTCACTCGCTGCGTCGTCCCGGGGATGATCGAGCGTGGCTACGGCCGCATCGTCAACATGAGTTCCGTCACGGGGCCGGTGGTCGCCAATCCCGAGGAGGCCGCATACTGCGCCGCCAAGGCGGGCGTGCTCGGCATGACGCGCGGGCTCGCGCTGGACGTGGCCAAGCACGGCGTCACCGTCAACGCCGTCGGCCCCGGCTGGATCGCCACCGGCTCCCAGGCGGAGGGCGAGGACGTCGGCGGCCTCAACACGCCGATGGGGCGCTCGGCGTTCCCGGAGGAGGTCGCCAAGCTGGTGTGCTTCCTCGGCAGCGACGACGCGAGCTACATCACCGGCCAGCTCGTCGTCGTGGACGGCGGCAACACGATCCAGGAGTACAAGGGGCCGAGCGACCTCTACTACTGAGGCGCCGGCTGACGGTATGCTTAGGCAACAGTGAACGGCCGTTCAGCATTCGCGGGCGGCCGTTCCGTATCCGCCACGGGGGAGGGCGTATGACGTCCGACATGAGCGGCAAGACGGTGGTCGTCACGGGAGCAGCCGGCGGGGTCGGCGCGGCGGTCGCGCGCCGCTTCGCGGAGGCCGGCGCCGCACTGGTCCTCGGCGACCTCGACGCCGTGCGCCTCGAGGAGCTCTGCGGCCAGATCGCCGCGTACAGCGAGGTCCACGGCGTGAGCTGCGACGTCACCAGCGTCGCCGACATCGAGAACCTCATGGCCGAGGCCGTGGCGGCGACGGGGCGCATCGACGTGCTCGTGAACACCGCCGGCCTCTGGGTGGAGGGTCCCTCGGAGGAGATGACCGAGGCGGACTGGGACCGCGTCGTGGACGTGAACCTCAAGGGCACCTTCTTCGCCTGCAGCAGAGCGATCCCGGAGCTCAAGAAGACCGAGGGCTGCATCATCAACCTGAGCTCCGACGCGGGGGTCGTGGGCACGCCCGAGACCGCCATCTACACGGCGTCGAAGGGCGGCGTCAGCCTCATGACCAAGGCGCTCGCCATCGAGCTGGCGCCGCACCTCGTGCGGGTCAACGCGGTGTGCCCCGCCGACATCATGACGCCGATGCTGCAGTACCAGGCCGACACCTACGGCGAGGGCGACCCCGAGGGGTACTTCAAGCGCCTGCTCGGCAGCTACTTCCAGGGGGACAAGGCGCGCTTCATCACGCCGGAGGAGGTCGCGGAGCTGATCTTCTTCCTCGCCTCCGCGCCGGCGGCGCCGATCACCGGCGCCAACATCTCCATCGACTTCGGCAGCTCGGCGGGCTACGGCTACGCCTGACCCGCCGACCACCTGCATCGGACGCACGCGCAAGGGAAGGAGCGCCGCAACGACCATGGCTGAGAAACCGTTCATCCACCCCTACATCCCGAACTCGGTGCCTGCGACCAAGCAGGCGATGCTCGACGAGCTCGGGCTCGGCAGCGTGGAGGAGATCTACGCCGAGATCCCCGACCGCCTGCGCTTCAAGGGTACGCTGGACATCCCGCCGGCGATCCTCAGCGAGCGGGCGCTGCGCAAGCACGTGCAGGGCCTGCTCGACAAGAACACGTCGTCCGTCGACTTCCTGAACTTCTGCGGCGCCGGCTGCTGGCAGCATCACGTGCCGGCGGTCGTCGACGAGATCATCAACCGCGCCGAGTTCGTGAGCGCCTACTGCGGCGGCGACTACAGCGATCTCGGCAAGTACCTCACGCGCTACGAGTTCAACAGCATGCTCGGCGAACTGCTCGACTACGACGCCGTCGCCAACCCCATCTACGACTGGGGCGACGTGGCCGGGCGCTCGTTCCGCATGGCCCGGCGCATCACCGGCCGCGACACCGTGCTCGTCCCCGCGCACATGAGCCCCATGCGCCTCATGGAGGCGCGCACGCTCTGCCAGCCGGAGGCGATGCCGAACAGCACCAAGATCCGCTTCTACGAGTGGGACCGCGAGACGGGCATGGCCGACCTCGAGGACCTCAAGGCCAAGCTCGACGACTCGTACGCCGCCGTGTACTGGGAGAGCCCGGGCTATCTCGGCACGATCGAGGCCAACGGCGCCGAGATCGTGAAGCTGGCGCACTCGGTCGGCGCACTCGCCATCAACGGCGTCGACCCCATCACGCTCGGCGTGCTCGCGCCGCCCGGCGCGCTCGGCGCCGACATCGCCTGCGGCGACATCCAGCCGCTGGGCATGCACATGCACGCCGGCGGCGGCTGCTCCGGGTTCATCGCCTTCAAGGACGACGACCCCGTGTTCGCCCAGGAGTGCCCGCTCGAGCTCTACACCGTGATGGAGACCGCCACCCCCGGCCAGTACGCCGTCGGCGAGGCCATGGCCGAGCGCACCAGCTACGGCGCCCGCGACCAGGGCAAGGACTGGGTCGGCACGGCGTCGGGGCTGTGGACCATCGCCGCCGCCGTGTACATGGCCCTCATGGGTCCGCAGGGCTTCAGGGAGCTCGGCGAGACCTGCATCGCCCGCTCGCACTACGCGGCCAAGAAGCTCGGCGAGCTGCCGGGAGTGGAGATCAAGCTCTCCCCGAGCTTCTTCAAGGAGTTCGTCGTCAACTTCGACGGCGCCGGGAAGACCGTGGCCGAGGTCAACAAGGCCCTGCTCGGCCACCGGATCCTCGGCGGCAAGGACCTCTCCGCCGAGTTCCCGGAGCTCGGGCAGTCTGCGCTCACCTGCGTCACC
Source organism: Thermoleophilia bacterium (assembly GCA_036277455.1). Lineage (GTDB taxonomy): Bacteria > Actinomycetota > Thermoleophilia > UBA2241 > UBA2241 > CAIXSE01. The sequence continues at coordinate 2,107 of DASUMX010000119.1, read as the reverse complement.
GAGTACTACGACCAGGCGGACATCGACGCGTTGGTGTCTGCGGTCAAGGAGGTGACGGCATGACCCCGGAGGAGCTGAAGTCAGCCGCAGAAGAGAAGGTCGCCGCGCTGGCGAAGCTGCGCCGCGACGGCGGCGTGCTGCACGACTACCGCGCGCCGCGCTGGGACGAGCCGTTCATCATGGAACAGGGGACGCCGGGCGAGCGCGGCGTCTTCGTGCCGCTCGCCGAAGAAGGCGTCACGGCCGAGGTGGGCGCGGCGGCGGACTACATCCCCGAGGGGATGGCCCGCGCCGCCGCCCCCGAGCTGCCGGAGATGGCCCAGTACCAGGTGCTGCGCCACTACCTGCGGTACGCGCAGATGACGCTGGGCATGGACCTCGGCAGCGACATCAGCGAGGGCACCTGCACCATGAAGTACTCGCCCAAGATGCACGAGGAGCTCATCCGCGGCCACAAGGCGGCGGACGTGCACCCGTGGCAGGACGAGGACACCCTGCAGGGCCTGCTCGAGATCGTCTACGAGACCGGGCAGTACCTGAAGTCCATCAGCGGCATGGACGAGTTCACTCTGCAGCCCGGCGGCGGCTCGCACGCCGTGTACACGAACGCCTGCGTGATGCGCAGGTACTTCGAGGCCCGGGGCGAGCTCGACCAGCGGAGCGAGATGATCACGACGATCTTCTCGCACCCGTGCGACGCGGCGACGCCCATGGTGGCCGGCTTCAAGGTCATCACCGTGATGCCCGACGAGAACGGCTATCCCGACCTCGAGGCCTTCCGCGCGGCGGTCAGCGAGAAGACCGTGGGGTGCATGATCACCAACCCCGAGGACACCGGCATCTACAACCCGCAGATCGACAAGTACGTCGAGATCCTGCACGACGCCGGCGCCCTCGCGTTCACCGACCAGGCCAACGCCAACGGCATCCTCGGCTTCGCCCGCGCTCGAGACGCCGGATTCGACGCCTGCCACTTCAACCTGCACAAGACGTTCTCAAGCCCGCACGGCTGCGAGGGCCCGGCCAGTGGCGCCTACATGGTCACCGAGAAGCTGGCGCCGTACCTGCCGGTGCCGATGGTGACGAAGCTGGGCGACCGGTACCACCTCGACTACGACCGGCCGGAGAGCATCGGCCGCGTGCGCGGGTTCCTCGGCAACTGGATGGCCGTCATCCGCGCCTACGCCTGGATCCGCACCATGGGCCCCGAGGGCCTCAAGGAGGTCGCCGAGATCTCGGTGCTCAACAACAACTACCTCGACAACCTGCTGATGGCCATCCCCGGCGTCGACCGGCCGTACGCCGAGGGCCACCGCCGGCTCGACCAGGTGCGCTACAGCCTGGAGAAGCTCAAGGAGGACACCGGCGTCGGCACCGAGGCGCTCCGCGACCGCATGGTCGACTTCGGCATTCAGAGCTACTGGATGAGCCACCACCCGTGGGTGGTGCCGGAGCCGTTCACGCCCGAGCCGTGCGAGACCTACAGCAAGGCCGACCTGGACGAGTGGGCCGCGGTGATCAAGAAGGGCGTCGACGAGGCCTACGCCGACGCGCAGTTCGTGCTCGACGCGCCGCACGCCCAGCCCATCGACCAGATGCGGCGCCTCGAGGCCATGGAGGACCCGGAGCAGTGGGCCTTCACCTGGCGCAAGTACAAGCGCAAGTTCAAGGACAAGGTCTGAACGCCCCGAGCTGATCTCGTCCGGGGCTGCGAGGGCGGGGCGGGGGCGGGTGCCCCCGCCCCGCTCGCGTCTGGGACCCCGCCGGGCTCCGCCGCCGCCGGGACTCCGTCTGGGCCCGCGGTGGGCGTGCGTGATCGGCGGTGACACCACCGGTGGCGCCATCCATGGTGCCACTCATGACGTCGTGCAAGGTGCCACCCATGATGCCAGCCATGACGCCAGTCGCGAGAGGACATAGGGTGGTTCGCTCGATGGCCGCGGGGGCGGGGGCGCACGCTCGCGCCCCCCGCCTCCTGCGCGTCTCGGGTATCATGGCGGGAGACCGGACGTGCCCTTCGCGGCCGGTCTCGGCGACCAGACGAAAGGCGGACCACGTGCCCCAGCAACCGGCGAAGCCCGGCATCCGCGTCCTCGAGGCGTTCGGG
>DASUMX010000118.1:0-2345 GCA_036277455.1 Thermoleophilia bacterium | reverse complement strand
GCCGGGCGTCCCCACGCGCCATCAGCCTCGCCTTGAAGCATGTCACGATTCGGCGCGGTGGGCCAGAGACGGGGGCCGGCGCGGCAGCCGCCTTGCGGTCACCGCGCCGGCTCCCACTCCCCGAGACTCAGCCGGTGAGCGGCGCCCTTACCGTCCGTCCCCTGAGCGCCGCCATCCCGCCGAACACACTGAAGGAGGGTGGCGTCGCTACGGAAGTCGAGCGCGGTGAGATAGTGGACGGCGGTGCCGGCAGATCCTGCTTCCGGGTCACCACGTGGAGGAGTCCCGTCTCCGTGGTCTCGCATCTGCCGGATCCAATGGGGAAGTACCTACGAGGATCGCACACAGACATCCTGAAGGGCTCTGTGGGCAAAGCCTGGGCAGTCTTGACGGATTCGGCAGTTCCGTGCGCACACGTACGAGCAGAAACCACCAGATGCAGGGAATTTGTTGGAGGCGGCGACCGGAGTCGAACCGGTGATGGAGGTTTTGCAGACCTCTGCCTTACCACTTGGCTACGCCGCCACGCGCAGTCCTCTCAAGCACGAAAGGCAGACGACAGAGCACATCGCCTCTGTCCTCTGCCTCGTCCCCGAGAGGGGGATTGGAGCGGGTGAAGGGACTCGAACCCTCGACCTTCTGCATGGCAAGCAGACGCTCTAGCCAACTGAGCTACACCCGCAGCAAGGCGGGATGCTACCAGAGGGCGCGCCGGGGCGCAATTCGTTCCCGGGAGGCCCGGGCGGGCACGGCCGCTAGGTAGTCGCCGCGTCGATCGCCTGGTTGACGAGGGCGTCCGCGGCCGCGTTCTGCTCGCGCCGGACGTGCTTCACGTCGACCTCGTGGAACTTGCTGAGGAGGAGGCAGGCCTGCTGGTGCAACGGCTTCAGGCCCGCGTCCTTGACCTTGTACCGTCCGTTGACCTGACGCACGACGAGCTCGCTGTCGAGGAACACGTCGAGGCGCTCGACACCGCGGTCGAGCGCGATCTCGAGGCCGGCGATCAGCGCCTGGTACTCGGCGACGTTGTTGGTCGCCTTGCCGATGAAGTCGGCGAGGTCCTCGACGACATCGCCGGCGGCGGTCATGAGGCGCGCGCCGATCCCGGCAGGGCCGGGATTGCCGCGCGCGCCGCCGTCCGTGTAGAGGCGGAAGCGGTCGTCGTCGCGGTTGACGGGGCGGGGGGGCTCGGGCTGCGCCGGGGCAGCGGCCGCGACAGGCGCCGGTGTGTCCTGCGGCTCCGGCGCGGACTCGGCGCCCAGTGCGGGCGCCTCGGACGCCGGCGCGGGCGCACGCGTCGGGGCGGCGGCCGCAGCCTCGCCGACGCCGACGGCCGACTCCCGCCACACAGCGACGGCCGGATCGCGGAAGGTCTCCACGGTCGCCGCCGGGCCGAGCGCGTCGCGGAGCCGCTCGGCCCAGCGCAGCACGCCCTCCTGCTCCGTCACGCCGTGCGGCGCGTCGATCAGGGCCAGGCCCTGCGCCTGCGCCGCGCGCGCCTCGTGGTACTTGACGTCGCCGGTGATCAGCACGTCGGCGACCTGTGCGACGCCGCGCGCGATGGCCTCGGCGCCGGAGCCGGGCAGTACGGCGACGCGGCGGACCTCACGGCGGCCGTCGCCGGCGTAGCGCACCGACGGCAGCCGCAGCACCGCCGCGACCTCGGCTGCCAGCGCGGCGAGCGTCGTCGGTGCCGGCAGCGCGCCGAGCCGCCCGAGGCCCAGCGAGGCGATCTCGTTCTCCAGCGGGACGACGTCGAACGCCGGCTCCTCGTACGGGTGCGCGGCGACGTAGGCGCCGACGACGCGGCGGCGCAGCCGCCGCGGGAACACCACCTCGAGCCGCTGTTCGTGCACCGTCTCGTCGCGGGCGGACGTCCCGGCCGCGGGGTCCGTGCCCTCGCGGCCGAAGAACGTGCCCTGGCCGCCCACCGACCACGAGCAGTGCTCGTACTCGCCGATCACACCGGCGCCGGACGCGAACAGCGCCTTGCGCACGAGGTCGGCGTCGTCCTCCGGCACGAAGCCGACGAGCTTGAGCACGTCGGCCGCCGCCGGCGCCAGCGGCGCGGCGGCCTCCAGACCGAGCAGCTCGGCGATGACGTCGGCCATCCCGCCGCGAGCCTTGTCGAGGTTCGTGTGCGCGGCGATGACGGCGACGCCCTCCCGCGCCGCGCGCAGCGCGAGCCGGCCGGCGAGCGTGTCGTCCGAGAGCCGCTCGAGCGGGTCGAAGATCAGCGGGTGGTGGCTGACGACGAGCGGCGCGCCGAGACGGCGGGCCTCATCGAGCACGGCGTCGTCCACCTCGAGCGCGACGAGGACGACCGGCGCCACGTCGGCGGCGCC
>DASUMX010000117.1:0-2773 GCA_036277455.1 Thermoleophilia bacterium | reverse complement strand
GCTCTGCTGCTTCGGCGGCGCCGCCGGTCAGCACGCCTGCCTGGTCGCCGACGCGCTCGGCATGACGCAGGCGCTCCTGCACCCGCTGGCCGGAGTGCTCAGCGCCTACGGCATGGGCCTCGCCGACGTGCGCGCGCTGCGCGAGCGCACCGTCGAGGCCGCGCTGGAGGAGGCAGCCCGGCCGGCGACGGCCGGCGCGCTCGCCGAGCTCGAGCAGGCGGCCGTGTCCGAGCTCGAACGCCAGGGCATCACGGCCGCGGACGTGCGCGTCGAGCGCCGCGGCCTCGTCAAGTACCGCGGCACCGACGTCGCGCTGCCCGTGCCCTGGGCGGCGCCGGAGGAGATGGCGGCGGCGTTCCTGGAGCTGCATCACGCGCGCTACGGGTTCCTCATCCCTGGGCGCGCCCTCAGTCTGGAGGCCGTCGCGGTCGAGGCGATCGGCGCCGGCGGGCACGTGGAGGCCGGGCGGGAGCCCCCGCATGCGGCGCCGCGAACCCGTGGTCAGGCGGCCGCGCCGGCGGACGGCCGCACGTGCGCGCCGCGCGAGCTCGGGAGCGTCTTCACCGGCGGCCGCCACAACGAGGCGCCGGTGTACGTCCGCGAAGACCTGCCGCCGGCCGCCGTCGTCGAGGGGCCGGCGGTGATCTGCGAGCCCACGAGCACGACCGTGGTCGAGCCGGGCTGGCGGGCCGAGGTGCTGGCCGGCGGCGAGCTGCTGCTGCGCAGGACCTCGCCGCCGGCCCGTCCCTCGGCCCGTCCCGAGCACGTCTCCCCGCTGCTGCTCGAGGTCTTCAACAGCCTGTTCATGTCCGTCGCCGAGCAGATGGGCGCCACGCTGGCCAACACCGCCGTGTCGGTGAACATCGAGGAACGCCTCGACTTCAGCTGCGCCGTGTTCGACGCCGAGGGCGGCCTCGTCGCCAACGCGCCGCACCTCCCCGTGCACCTCGGGTCCATGGGCGCCTCGGTGCGGGCGGTGCTCGAGCGGCGCCGCGGCGAGCTCCGGCCCGGCGACGCCTGGCTGCTCAACTCGCCCTACGCCGGCGGGACCCACCTGCCGGACCTGACGGTGATCACGCCGGTGTTCCCGGAGGCGGGCACGGCAGGCCCTCCCGCGCCACTCTTCTTCGTCGCGTCGCGCGCCCACCACGCCGACGTCGGCGGCGTCACGCCCGGGTCGATGCCGCCGGGCAGCCGCACGATCGAGGAGGAGGGCGTCCTGATCGAGGACTTCCACCTGGTGGCGGACGGCAGGCTGCGCGAGGCGGAGGCGGCGGCGCTGCTCACGGCCGCCCCCCATCCGGTGCGCGACCTGCAGCAGAACCTGGCCGACCTCCGCGCCCAGGTGGCGGCCAACGCCCGCGGCGCGGCCGAGCTGGGACGCATGGTCACCGAGTTCGGCCTCCCCGTGGTCACCGCGTACATGCGCCACGTGCAGGACAACGCGGCCGAGGCCGTCCGCCGCGTGCTCGACAGGTTCGCCGGCACGGCCGGGGCGCCGCGGCGCTTCCGCCAGGAGCTCGACGACGGCGACGCGATCGTCGTGAGCGTGACCATCGACCGGGCGGCCCGCCGGGCCGTCGTCGACTTCACCGGCACCTCGCCGCAGCGCGCCGACAACTTCAACGCGCCCGAGGCGGTGGCGGCGGCGGCCGTCCTCTACGTCTTCCGCACGCTGGTCGACGCCGACATCCCCCTCAACGCCGGCTGCCTCGAGCCCATCGACATCGTCATCCCGCCGGGGAGCATGCTGTCGCCGGCGTGGCCCGCGGCGGTCGCGGCCGGCAACGTGGAGACGTCACAGGCGGTGACGGCCGCGCTGCTCGGCGCGCTCGGCGCGGCCGCGGCCAGCCAAGGGACGATGAACAACCTCACCTTCGGAGACGACCGTTACCAGTACTACGAGACGCTCTGCGGCGGCGCCGGCGCCGGTCCGGGCTGGGACGGCTGCAGCGCCGTGCACACGCACATGACCAACTCGCGCCTCACGGACCCGGAGGTGCTGGAGTGGCGGTACCCGGTGCGCGTGGAGGAGTTCCGCGTCCGCGCCGGCAGCGGCGGCGAGGGCGCGCACCGCGGCGGCGACGGGGCCGTCAGGCGCCTGCGCTTCCTGGAGCCGCTCACGGCGGCGATCGTCTCGAGCAGCCGCCGTGTGCCGCCCTACGGGCTCGCCGGCGGCCTCCCCGGGGCCTGCGGCCGCAACGCCGTCGAGCGTGCGGACGGCGCCATCGAGGAACTGCCCGGCGTCGCGGAGACGCTCATGGAGCCGGGCGACGTGCTGGTCGTCGAGACCCCGGGCGGCGGCGGCTTCGGCGCGCCGCCCGGCCGCGACCCGGCTCAGTAGCTCTCGCCGCGGCGCTGCGCCCGCCGGCGCCGCCGGACCAGCGCGCTCACCGCCAGGCCGATGAGGAACCCCACCAGCAGCAGCAGGACGAGCATCAGCGCCGCAGGCAGTGAGAACCACCAGAAGAAGAAGTGGATCCGCCAGTCCTCCTTGGTGTTCTGGAGGATGAGGATGATGATCACGATCGCGATCACCGCCGGGGCGATGAGCCTGCCGTACCCGGGGCTGCTGGGCCGCGTGGCTCGCTGCATCTGCACCTGCGGCCCCTCTTCGGTCGAGCTCATGCCTGACCCTCCTCCGTCGTCGTCCCGACTTGGTTCGTCGTAGGTCCGGTCTACCCTTGTCGTGAGCGTGGTACGCCGGTGGCTCCGCCGGCCGCGGAGACTCGGCGGCCGGCCTCGCGCCGCACGCGTGAGGGGCGGGAGGCCC
>DASUMX010000116.1:0-18951 GCA_036277455.1 Thermoleophilia bacterium | reverse complement strand
CGTCGTTGATGTCCTGCATCTCGAAGAGCTTCTCGTACTCGACCTCGGCTTCGGCGAGCAGCACGTGCATGTGGCCGGGCATGCGCCCGGCCACGGGGTGCACGGCGAAGCGCACCTGCTTGCCCTCCTTCTCGAGCAGGTCGGCGAGGCGCACCACCTCGAAGGCGGCGTGCGCCTGGGCCATGCCGTAGCCGGGGACGACGATCACGCTCTCGGCCGCCTCGAGCGCGGCAAGGGCGCGGCCCTTGGGATCGGTGGGCGCCGCCGCGGCGGCGGGGGCGGGGGCGGCGGGGACGGCCTCGGGAGCCTTGGGTTTGGCCGCACCGCCCTTCGTCTTCTTCTGGCCGATGAGCACGTTGAGGAGACTGCGGTTCATGCCGGTGCACATCACCCACGTGAGGATCGAGCCGGAGGAGGCCACCGTCGCGCCGGCGGCGATGAGCAGCGTGCTCTCGATGACCACGCCGACGAACGCCGCGGCAAGGCCGGCGGTCGCATTGAGGAACGAGATCAGGACGGGCATATCGGCGCCGCCGATGCGGATCGCGAACACGACGCCGAGCAGCATCGACGCGGCGATGAGGCCGAGGAGCAACACCTGCTGCGCGGCGCCGCCGGTGACGGCGCTGCCGACGGTGAGCGCCACGCCCACGGCGATGATGAGCAGGAGGATCAGGTTGTGCTGCTTGAAGACCGTCGGCTGCTGCTTGATCTTGTTGGCCAGCTTGGCGGCTGCGATCATGCTGCCGGCGAACGTGGCCGAGCCGACGATGAGCCCGATGTAGCCCGAGATGGTCCCGATCGGCGTGAGTTCGGCGGAGACACGGGAGAGCTCGACGAAGGAGACAAGCAACGCTGCGACACCGCCGGCGCCGTGCTGGAACGCGACCAGCGCCGGGATCTGGATCATGTTGACGCGCACCGCGACGATCCAGCCGATGACGGCGCCGACCAGGAACGACGGCACGATGACCGCCCACGAGCGCACGTCGTTGGACACGAGCACGAAGACGATGGCGAGCCCGAGCGCGAGGGCGGCCAGGTAATTGCCGCGCCGCGCGCCCGCGGGCGAGCGGAACTGGGCGATGCCGGCGATCAGGATGACGATGATCGCCAGCTCGATGACGTACTTCTGCAGCGTGGTTACCTCAACCATGGTCCTCGCTCCCGGCCCCCGCGGGCGTCGACGTGAGAAAAGCCTCGGCGCCGGTCAGGTGACCGGCGCCGAGGCCCTGTCTTGATCGCTTCAGCGCTTGAACATCTTCAACATGCGGGCGGTGACCGCGAACCCGCCCACCAGGTTGAAGCCCGCCGTGAGCAGCGCCACCGCGCCGAGCACCAGCTCGAGCGACGTGATGTCGCCGGTCGTGAAGAGCAGGAGGGCGCCGAGGATGGTGACGGCCGAGATGGCGTTCGTCATCGACATGAGCGGCGTGTGCAGCCGCTGGGGCACCTTCGAGATCAGCGTGTACCCGATGCCGAACGACGCGGCGAACACGACCACCATGATGATGATGCTCTGGACATCCTTGCTCACGAAGCCGTCCCTTCTCTCTCAGGCGAACGGCGCGGTCAGGCCTGGCCCATGGCAACGAGCGTGCCGTGATGCACGATCTTGCCGTCGCGCGTCACCAGCCCGTTCTTGACGATGTCGTCGTCCCAGTCCGGCGTCGCGTCGGGGCCGTTCTTGAAGAGGTTCTTGACGTACTGCAGCATGTTCTTGCCGTAGAGCCAGCTCGCGACCACGGGCATCGAACCGGGGATGTTGGCCACGGCCGACACGAGGACGCCGTCGACGAAGATCTCCTTGCCGGCCTGGGTGCAGGCGCAGTTGCCGCCCTGGTCGACGGAGACGTCGACGATGACGGAGCCGGGCTTCATGGACTTGACCATCTCCTCGGTGATCAGCACCGGGGCGATCTCTCCCGGGACCAGAGCGCCGAGGATGATCAGGTCGGCGTCGGCGACGAGCGGCTTGAGAGCCTCGATCTCCTTCTCCAGCCACTCGGCCGGGAGCGTCTGCGCGTAGCCGCCCGTGCCGAGGGCGATCTCCTGCGGCACTTCGAAGCCGGCGATCTTGGCGCCGAGGCTCTCGGCCTCAGCGCGGGCAGCCTCACGGATGTCGAAGGCCTTGACGACGCCGCCGAGCCGCTTCGCGGTGGCGACGGCCTGAAGCCCCATGACACCGGTGCCGATGACGAGGACCGACTTCGGCTTGGTGGCCCCGATGGCGGTGCCGATCATGGGGATGAACTCGGGCAGGTGGTACGCCCCCATGATGACCGACTTGTAGCCGGTGATGGTCGACATCGAGCTGAGCGCATCCATGGTCTGGGCGCGCGAGATGCGCGGGATGCCGTCCATGGTGAGGGAGGTGACGTTGCGCTCGGCGAGCGTGCGGACGTAGCCGTGGTTCGACGGGTTCGCCGGATGCAGGAACGTGATGAGCATCTTGCCCTCGCCGATCAACTCGGACTCGTGCTTGCCGAGCTCCTTGTTGGGCTCCGGCTGCTTCACCTTGAGCACGAGGTCGGCGCGCGCCCACAGGTCCGCGACGTCGGGCACGATCTCGGCGCCGGCCGCCGCGTACTTCTCGTCGGACTGGAACGCGGCGTCTCCCGCCTTGGTCTCGACGAGCACCGTGAATCCCATCTTGACGTACTCGGCTACCTCATCAGGAAGGGCGGCCACCCGTCCTTCGTGCTCGAGAATCTCCTTCGGGATACCGACGATCATTGTTCCTCCTCAGATTCTTGTCCCATGGACGGGCATGCGGCCCGGCGTCGTGAAGTCCTCCGTGTCGACGGCAGTCTAGCAATATACGTGCGCCCAGAAAAGCCCAAAAGAGAAAGAAAGTGCCCATGACCGAACGTCGGGAGGCGCTCCCCATGACCGCGGTCCACGCCCTCGTGTATCGTTGGGGCAATCGACCGGGAAGGCCCAGCCATGACCGAGCCGGCTTCACCGCACCGCGCCATCGCCGCGATCGCCGCCGCCGTGGGCGGCAGCGTCGGGATCGCCGCCCGCAACCTGGCCAGCGGTGCGGAGGTGCACGTCGCCGCAGACGAGCTCTATCCCATGGCAAGCTGCTTCAAGGTCCCCATCATGGTCGAGGTCATGCGGCAGGTCGACGCAGGTGCGCTGCGACTCGGCGACCGGCTCACGCTGAGCGAGGCCGACAAGAGCCCCGGGAGCACGCTGATCCACTGCCACGAAGGACTGCGTCCGAGCGTGCGCGATCTCCTCTACCTGATGATCACCCTGAGCGACAACACGGCCACCGACATGCTCTGGCGGCTGGTCGGCCTCGGATCCGTCAACGAGACGATGCGTCGCCTCGGCCTGGGGTCCATCGACTGCTTCATGCCCAACCGCGAGTACTTCCTCATCGAATCCGGCGCCGGCGAGGAGTGGGCGGGCCTCAGCGGCCCCGAGATCGTCGCCCGCTGGCGGGAGATCGAGGCGCGCGGGGACTACGAGGACGCGTTCCGCCGCGTGCTCGAGGAGAACGCGCGCCTCAGCGGCGCCGGCTTCCTTCACCTGTACGACCGTCGCTGGGGACGGGACGGGTCGTGCGGCTACGACGACTCCTTCGCCGTCGACCAGGCCCTCGACAACCAGGGCACGCCGCGAGACATGGCCGCCCTGCTGGCGATGATCGTGCAGGGCACCTGCGCGTCGGCGCCGTCGTGCCGGCTCATGATCGAGATGATGAGCCGCCAGGAGTGGCGCGAGAGGATCCCCGCCGGCCTGCCCGACGGGCTGCTCGTGGCCAACAAGACCGGCAGCGTCAGCGGAACGAGCAACGACGTCGCGATCGTCTGCGCGCCCACGGGGGTACCAATGGTCATGGTCGTGTTCTGGAAGGGCCTCGCGCAGGGCGCGAAGGCGCGGGCTGACGCCGCCATCGCGGCCATCGCGGCGGAGTTGTACGAGCATCTCGGGGGAGCAGCGTGAGGGTCGCCGGCGCCCGCGTCCTGCTGGTCGGCGGCGTGCGCCGCCTTGGGCGCGAGCTCGCGCTCGACCTCGGCGGCCACGGCGCCGCCGTAGCCGTCTCGTCGCGCGCGCACACGGAGGCGGCAGACCAGCAGGTGGCGGCTCTGCTCGCGGCGGGAGCGCACGCGGCGCACTGGGTGGAGGGCGACGCGAGCCGCGCCGCCGGGGCGGCGGACCTCGTCGCCCGGGCCGAGGCCGTGCTTGGCGGGCTCGATGCGCTCGTGTACGCGGCCAGCGGCCCCTTCATCCCTCGGCAGCCGGAGCAGATCGACGAGCAGACGTGGGACGCCTCCATGGACACCATCGCCAAGGGGTTCTTCTTCAGCGCCTGCGCCGCCAAGGAGCGCCTCGCCGCCGGCGGCGTGATCGTCGCGCTCACCGACTACCTCGGGCTGCAGCCGTGGGCCACCTTCGCCGCGCACGGGGCCGCCAAGGCGGCCGAGATCCACCTGGTGAAGCAGCTCGCGCGCGCGTGGGCGCCTGCGCGCGTACGCGTCTGTGGCGTGGCGCCGGGCCCGGTGGACCTGGACGACGACGAGCACCGGGAGGCGACCCTGCGCGCGGCGGCGCGCGTCGCCGCGGAGCGGCTGGTCGCGCCCGCCGACATCGGCGCCGCCGTTCGGTTCTGCCTGGAGACAGAGGGTCTGACCGGCGTCAACATCGCCGTCGACAACGGCTCGCTGGTCATGTCCTGAGGGAGCCGGCCGGTCCGGCGCCGGCGGCCGGCGGGGTCACGCGGAGGCGGGCTTGCCCTTCTTGGACTGGTCGATGAGCTCCTTGGCCTTGAGGGCCAGCCAGAACTCCATGCGGTCCTGCGACTGGTTGAGGTCGCGGCCGGTGATCTCCTCCACCCGCTTCATGCGGTAACGCAGCGTGTGCCGGTGCACGTACAGCTTCTCCGCGGCGTCGCCCCAGTGCCCGTTGGCCTCGAGGAAGCAGGCGAGGCTCTTGACCAAGTCGCTCGAGTTCTGCTCGTCGTACTCCTGGAGCTTGCCGAGCACGCTGTCGTAGAAGACCTCGAGCGACAGCGTGTCCTGCAGCCCGAGCAGCAGCCCGTAGGAGCCCAGGTCGTCGAAGCTCGCGATGACGCGCGGCTCGCCCTTGAGCTTGCGGATCTTGATGGCGTAGCTCGCCTCGTAGTAGCTCTGGCGCAGGTCGATGAGCTGGCGGTGCGGCCGCCCGATGCCGACGGACACGGAGATCTCCGGCAGCATCTCCGCGATGACCGCCTGCAGCTCCCCCGCGAGCCCGATGATCTCGTGGGCGTCGATCTTGCCGGGTTGCACGAGGATGACGACGGAGTCGCTGCGCGACGCGCTGATGCAGAGCATGTCGCGTCTGGCCATGAACTCGTCCACGGCCCAGTGCAGCCGCTCCTTGACGTCGAGCGTGGCGGCCTCGCTGCGCTCGTCCGCCGCGCCGTCCGGCGCGTCGTCGATGCCCACGAGCACGATGAGGTGCGGCGACTGCGGGTCGAGCCCGAAGAAGGCGAGCCGCCGGGCGATCTCCTCCTCGTACAGGTCGCTGGCGATGAGCTCGTCGAAGAAGTCGCCGGCGAGCCGCTTCTCCGTCTCGGCGACGGCCTTCTTCTTGACCAGCTCCAGCGCCGTGACCGTGACCACGTTGTGCAGGATGATGCGGTCGTATTCGCTGAAGTCGCCGCTGTCCTTGACAACGGCGAGGAACGCGCCGATGCGGTGCGACGCGACCACCGGATAGACCTGCACGCCCGAGCCCACGCCGTCCATGCTGAGGGCGAAGTTCTGGCGGTCGGCGCGGCGGTCGCCGATGAGCCGCCACAGGTCGGCGACCAGCTCGGCGCCCAGGTGGCGGCGGTACGCCGCCTCGCAGAGCACGACGCCGTGGAAGTCGAACAGGACGGCGGAGCAGCCGACCAGGGCCGAGAGGGTGGACAGGATGGCCTCGAGGCCTTTCTCCTCCAGCACGATCTTGGTGAGCTTCTCGTGGACGGCCAGGCTGCGCTGCAGGAGTGAGTACTGCTCGTTGACGATCTTGGACGCCACCGCCTCGGTGATGGCCAGGAACGGCACGTGGTACGGCACCTCGAACAGCGGGAAGCCGTACTCCTCGGCGACCTTGACCAGCGCGGGCGGCACCTTGTCGAACGTGAAGCCGGTGCCGAAACCGAGGCCGGAGATGTTGTGGTCGATGAGGCGCTTGATCTGCGCGACCTGCTGCTCCTCGTCGCCGACGAAGCTGTAGCCGGTGGTGAGCAGGAGCTCTCCGCCCTTGAGCCACCTGGTGGGGTCGGGGACCTCGGTGATGTGGACCCATCGGACGGGGTTGCTGGTGGACTTGTGGCCTGCCAGGAGTCGCAGGTCGAGCTCGGGGATCTCGAGGATGTCCTGGACGGTGATCATTGCCGGGATTCTACATCGTGTCCACGTACAGCGCGAGGGTCCCGGACGGTCGAGGCGGGGTGGCCTTGTACGTTCTGGAGCAGGGACGGGACGTCGCACGCGCTCCCGGCGGCGGCGGTCCCTACGTCCGCTTCAGCACGCGGCCGGGAAGGTCTCCCGTGTGCTCGCCCTCCGCGAGCACCGGCACGCCGTTGACCAGCACCCAGTCGATCCCCTCGGGCGAGGCGTGCGGGATGTTCGCGAAGGGATACGTGTGCGGGTAGAGGTTCGTCGCCCGGTCGCGCACCCGCTCGAGGTCGAAGACGACGAGGTCGGCCTTCAGACCGGGGCGCAGCACCCCCCGGTCGAAGAGGCGGAAGCGCTGCGCCGGGAAGGAGGTCATCTTGCGGATGGCCTCCTCGAGGCGCAGCACCGGTTCATCGCGCACGTAGCGCTCGAGCACACCCGGGTACTCCCCGTAGCTGCAGGGCCAGTAGAGCGACGGGTCGTCCAGCTCGTCCGGTGGCGGCATGACCAGCCCGTCCGAGCACACCATCCCGATCGGGCTCTGCAGCAACGCCCTGATGTTCTTCTCCTCGATGTAGTCGAAGAGCCCGACGATGTCGTCGTCGTTCTCGACGATGAGGTCGAGGAAGGTGTCGAAGGCGTCGGCGCCGCGCTCGGCGGCGATGTCGGCCACGGAGCGGCCTCGCTGCTCCGGGTGGCGGCCGGCGTGGAACACGACCACCCGGTCGAAGCGGCCGTGCCGGACCACGCCGGCGTATCCGGCGCCCGGCAGGGCGTCTTCGAGCACGTCGCGCTTGAGCGCCATGCGCGCCTCGGGGTCCGACAGCAGCGCGATCAGCCCTTCGTGGCTGAGATCGAGCACCGGCTGCGGCAGCGCCCGCGAGAAGCGTGGCGCGAGGTCGGTGTGCACGTCGTTGTCCGTGGTCGCGTCGAGGCCGTCGCGCCGCGCCTCCTCGATCAGGGCGAGGTTGGCGGAGGCATCCTCTGGCGCGCCCCACTTGGGCGCGTTGTGCGAGACCTCGACGGGACAGCCGGCGGCGCGTCCCAGTTCCAGCGCCTCGGCGACGGCGGTGAGGATCGTCTCACGCTCGCCGCGCACGTGCGAGGTGTAGATGCCCTGGTGACGCGCCACCACCCGGCACAGCGCGAGCAGTTCGTCGGTGGTCGCGAAGCAGCCGGGCGGGTACACGAGGCCGGTCGACATGCCGTGCGCGCCGGCGCGCATGCTGGCGTCCAGGAGCCGCTCCATGCGCGCGAGCTCGCGCTCCGTCACGGCGCGCTCGGCGAAGCCGACGACCGCCAGCCGCAGCGCGCCGTGGCCGACGAGCGGCGCGATGTTGATCGCGTGGCCGCCGCGGTGCACCGCCGCGAGGTACTGGCCGAAGGTGCGCCAGTCCCAGGCCACGCCGTCCAGCCCCCAGCCGTAGTGCGCCCAGTTCTGGACGGCGTCGGCGCGGTGCTTCTCGGTGAGCGGCGCCGCCGACATGCCGCAGTTGCCGGTGACGTGCGTGGTCACGCCCTGGCGGACCGCCGTCTCGGCGCGCGGGTGCAGCAGGATGGAGAGGTCGGAGTGCGTGTGCGGATCGATGAAGCCGGGGGTGACGTAGCGACCCCCGGCGTCGACGGCGCGCCGGCCGCGCAGCGTCCCCGGCGCGGCGATCGCCGCGATCCGGTCGCCGCGGACGCCGACGTCGCCGAGGTACCAGGGGTTGCCGCAGCCGTCGACGACGCGGGCGCCGGCGACGACCAGGTCGTGGACCGTCATGCGCCACCCATCTCGAAGACCCGGTAGGCGTTGTCGCACGGCGTGCCCGCGCAGGCGTAGAGGCGGCGCTCGTCCAGGTCACAGATGATGCTGCCGACCGTCATGCCCTGCTCGGCCGGCGCCTCGTCCGGCGCGGGGTGGCCGCAGATCGCCTCGGGGGGAGAAGGCTCGTGCGTGCGCAGGACCCGGGCCACGAGCTCCAGCGGGTCCTCCCCGGCGGCGACGCCTTCCCGCAGCAGACGATCGGCCGTGGAGAGCCTCACCTCGGACTCGCCGCCGGCGTAGCCCTCGAAGGTCCGCAGGTCGGGCGACACGTAGTGGTTGGTGTGCGCCATGAAGCCGGCGCCGGTGTGGTCGATGAGCGCGTGGGCGGTCGCCGACGTCTCCAGGTCCCAGAGCCGCCCGCCGGCGTCGGCGAAGAACTGGTTGGTGCCGCGGGCGCGGGCGGCAAGCAAGCCGCGGTCCCGCGCCTCCTCGAGCGTCCGCGCCTCCAGCGTCGCTCGCCGGACGAAGATGTTGGGGACGCCGATCCGGTTGTCGTTGGAGTGCACCGAGTTGCTCACGTTGCCGATGCCGTGGCTGTTCATGCCCAGCATGAGCAGGTACGGAGCGCCGGCCAGACCCATGATCCGCGTGCCGCCGGGGCCGGTGAGGTCGAAGAGGACGTTGTTGACCGCGTCGATGACGTACCAGTCCATGTTGTGGCCCACGATGTGGCGGCCGCCGGCGACCACGGCGACCGCCGTGCAGTGGTCGCCGGAGCGGGGCGCACCCGGGGAGAGCGCGCGGCCGCCGGTGACGGGCTCGTCGGCGGTGAACTCCTCGCCGCAATTGAGCACGAGCAGACGAGCGAACGACACGCGCGCGCCCTCGGCGAGCCCCTCCAGCTCCTCGACGTGACGAGGCAGCCAGCGGCGCGCCGCGGCGGCGTAGGCCGGAGCCAGCTCCTCCGCCGCGGCGAAGGTGAGGCGCCCGCTCGTCATGGCCGAGAAGTTGGCGCGGAAGAAGTCGACCGACGCCTGCACCTGCTCGCGGGCCGCCTCGCCGACGGCGCGGCCGAGCTCGCGGTACGAGCCCCGCGCCTGGACGTGGATGAACGGGATGGCCATGACGGCAGTCTACAGGCCGAGCACGCGGCGCGGGTCGGGGTGGCCGCTGATGCCGAGGCCGGCGGCGCACCGGTCGATCAGCGCTACGAGCTCGTCCAGGATGTGCTCCGGCATGCCGAGAGGATCGCGGCCGGCGAGCTCGGCGGCTCTGTCGGAGGCGAGGTCGACGAGCCCGGCGCGGCCCGAGGCGAGCCAGTCGCCGAGGCCGCCGCGGTAGCTGAGCAGCGGGCTGACGAACTCGCTGCGGATGTACCGGCGGGTGTGCCTGGCGCCGAGGAACCCACGCCCGGAGAGCACGCCGTCGACCATCGCGTCCAGGTCGAGCGCGTCCGCGTCCCAGGGGCGCGGCGTGAGGGCGTAGCGCGCGTTGTTCAGCACCTCGTCGTCGATGACCAGCACCTCCAGGCAGCTGGCGACGCCGGCCTGGATCTCGCCGACGCCGGAGAGAAGGCGCGGCCTGGCCGCCAGGCCGAGCAGCGCGTTGACCGAGCGCTCGTAGCCGAACTGCGCGTCGACGACCTTGCTGTCGCTGCAGGGTCCGTAGCAGTCGCAGGCGAGGCCGCAGCGGCGCGCCAGCAGGACCGCCGCCACCGAGGCGACGCCGGTCTCGGGTGTGCCACTGACGACGACGCCGCTGCGCGGGTCCACGGCGCTGAGCCGCGGCCCGTAGTACACCGGCGTGCCGGGCGCGGCCGCCTGCGTGAGCACCACCCCGGCGAGCACTTCGGCGTGCTGCTGCGTCAGCGCCGCGGAGAGCGCGCCGGGCGCCGTCGTGGCGGCGGCCGGGCAGGGCAGGATCTCGACGGCGGCGCCGCCCCTGCGAACCTGCTCGACGAGGGCGTCGGCGACGTCGCCGCCGAGGATCAACGGGCTGACCGGCGAGAACGCGAGGTCGATGGGGTACACGCCGCCCTCGCCGTCGGCCCCGGTCACCGCGCACGCCATCTCCTGCAGGTAGAGCGCCTGGAACGGATAGGAGATCCCGGGCCCGCCGATCGCCTTGTCGGTCTCGCGCGCGAGGATGAGGTACGAGTACAGCGGCTCGAGCAGATCGGGCACGTCCTCCGGCTGCCAGAGCGAGGTGACCTGCTCCTGGTGGACGAGGTGGTGCATGACGCGCGTGGCCAGCACCTGATCCCGCAGCGTGGCGCGGCGGCCGGCGCCCGTGCGCGCGTCGCTCACGTCGCGGGCGCCCCCGAGGTTGTGCACGTAGGTCTGCCCCGGGTCGGGGTCCATGAGGAGGGCGCGCTCGGGGTCGCGCGCCGCGAGCGTGTAGGCGCGCGGGCACGCGGCGAGAGCCTCCTCGACGGCTCGCCGGGGGATCGTGAGCCGGTCCTCGCCGAGAGGCGCGCAGCCGGCGGCGAGCAGGAGATCCCGCGCGCTCGCCGACTCCACGCGCACGCCGGCCCGCTCGAGCAGGCCGAGCGCCGCGAGGTGCATCGCCTCGATCGCTTCGTCGGGCCAGAGAGCGGCGAGCTCGGTCATGCGGCATCCTCTCCTGTCGGTGTCGCGATGGTGAGTGCGGTCATCCTGCACCTCCCGGCTTCCGCCGCCGGCGCAGCCACAGGACGCCGGCGGCGCCGGCGGCGGCGAGCAGCCCGGCCACCACCCAGGGCACGACCGCGGGGCCCGGCGGCTCCGGCGCCGCCGGGGGCAGCGGCCGCAGCGCCAGGTAGGTGGCGCGAAGCTGGTTCCAGAAGGGGGCGCCCGCGCCCTTCGGGGCCGGCGCGTACCCCGTCCAGGCGTCGGTGCGGTAGGCCTGCAGGCTCACCTCGTACCACAGGACGATGGAGGGGTCGTCGCGGTAGAGGAGCTTCTGCATGGCGTCGGTGATGGTCCTGCGGCGCGTCGTGTCGCCCGGGTCGGCGGGGTCGAGCGCCTCCCTCTGGGCGGCGTAGAGGCTGTCGTACAGCGGGTCCGAGTAGCGCGTCTCACTCCCCTCGTCGATGCGCGCGGTGGTGAAGGCGCCGAGGGCGAAGCCGGGGTCGACGTGGCCGTCCCGGCCAAGGATGACCGCATCGAAGTCCGCGCCGGAGCGCAGGTCGCCGGTAACGCCGGCGTCGTCCCGGACCTCGAGCCGGAAGTCGATCCCTACGTCGCGGCACCAGCGGACGATCATCCGCGCCGCCACTTCATGCTCCGGGTGCCCAGTGAGGGCGGCCAGGCGGAAGGAGAGCGGGCGGTCCGCCGCATCCTCGCGCACGCCGTCCCCGTCGCGATCGGAGTAGCCGGCGTCCTCCAGGATCCGCTTGGCGCGCAGGGGGTCGTACCTGTAACGCCCGGCCTCGGGGACCTCCCAGCGCCAGCCGATCTGCGTCGGCGAGAGCAGTGAGGTACCGGGGACGGCGAGGCCGGACGTCGCCGCCGCGACGAGCTTCTCCACGTCGACGGCCCAGTGCACGGCGCGGCGGACCGAGGGGTCGAGCAGCAGGGGGCTGCCACCGCTCCGGCGGCTGCTCCAGCAGTTGAACGCCAGCTCGTGCCGGCCGAGCGCCGGCGCGGCGACGGTGGTCGTCCCCGGTGCGTCGTCGAGGGCCGCCGCGTACGCGGGCGGGTAGCCGGCGATGGCGTCGAGCGACCCGGCCCTGTACGCGGCGACCAGCGCGGCCGGGTCGCGCTCGACGACGAAGTCGAGCACGTCGAGCGCCGGGCGGCCGCCGAGCGCGTCCGGATACGCGTCGTTCGCCACCAGCCGGACCCGCCCGCTCTGCACCTCCTGGATGCGGAACGGTCCGGAGCCGATGAAGGGCCGGGTCCCGGCGAGGTCGAGGGCGTCGCGGTCGACGTCCTTCCACACGTGCTCGGGGAGGATGGGCACGGCGATACCGAGCAGGTCCGCCCTGGGCCGGCGGGTGACGATCACCACCGTGCGGTCGTCCGGCGCCGTGACGCTCTTCACGCCGGCGAGGTGGTGACTGTAGGCCGGCTCCCGCGTCTCGAGGAGCAGGCCGTAGGTGAACGCCACATCGTGCGCGGTGAGCGGGACTCCGTCGTGCCAGCTCATGCCCTCGCGCACGCGGAACGTCCAGGTGGTCCCGTCGCTCGAGACCACCCAGCTCTCCGCGATGTCCGGCGCCGGCCGGTAGTCGGCGTCGTACCAGGTGAGGAAGTCGTACCCGAGCCGCAGGCACTCGCGGGAGACCGGGCTCGACGCGGCGAACGGGTTCACCCCGTCGCACTCCTCGGTGGTCCCGATCCGGTACGTCAGCGGGTCCGGCGGCGTGGAGGAGGACGCCGCGGGAAGCGGCACGGACAGCGCGGCGGCGCCGGCGAGCACCGCCGCCGCGCCGGCGAGCGCGGCGAGGAGCCGGCGCGGCGCGGCCGCCGGCGCCTTCGCCGCGTGAGTGCGTCCCATCTGCCGGCTCCTCCGTCTGCTCATGCGCAGGCCGGCCGGGGCGGTGCGTGCCTCGCGGCTCACCGCCCCGGCCGGCCCTTGTCCGCTACGTGATCCTGATGCAGGCGGCGTAGTGGTCGCCGCCGATGTGGACGTCCTCGGGGTCGGTCTCCTTGCAGGCGTCGATCGCCTCCGGGCAGCGCGGGTGGAAGCGGCAGCCGGAGGGGATGTCGACCGGGTTCGGGGTCTCCCCCTTGAGGATGACGTGCTCGCGCTTGGCCAGCGGGTCCGGCACCGGGATGACGCTGATCAGCGCCTTGGTGTACGGGTGCTTGGGATTGGCGACGACCTCCTCGGTCTCGCCGATCTCGACGATCCGCCCCAGGTACATGACGGCGATGCGGTCGCTGATGACCCAGGCGAGCGAGAGGTCGTGGGTGATGAAGATGTAGGTGACGCCGAGCTTCTCCTTCTCCTCGACCATCAGCTTGAGGATGTCGTTGCGGATGGAGACGTCGAGGGAGGCGACCGGCTCGTCGGCGACGATCACGTCCGGGTCGAGCACGGTAGCGCCGGCGATGCAGACGCGCTGCCGCTGCCCGCCCGAGAGCTCGTGCGGGTAGCGGTACAGGTACTCCGTCGCCGGGCGCAGCCCCGCCTCGCTGATGGCGGTGATGACGCGCTCCTCCTTCTCACGCTCGCTCGAGCAGATGTTGTTGACCTCGAGCGGCTCGGCGACGATGTCGAAGATCGTCTGCTTGGGATTGATGGAGTTGTAGGGGTCCTGGAAGATGATCTGCGCCTTCTTGCGGTACTCGCGCAGCTCCTTGCCGCTGAACTTCTGCACCGGCTTGCCCTTGTAGATGATCTCGCCGCCGGTGGCGTCCTCGAGCCTGAGGAGGGTGCGGCCGGTTGTCGTCTTGCCGCACCCCGATTCCCCGACCAGGGCCAGGATCTCGCCCTTCTTGATCTGGAAGCTGATGTGGTCGACCGCCTTCACGTACTTCTTCTCCGTCGCGACCATGCTCTTGAAGAAGCTCTGCTGGATGGGGAAGTAGACCTCGAGGTCCCTGACGTCGAACAAAACGTCGCCGGTCTCCGGCGCGAGCTTCAGGTCCGGACGCTCTGTCTGCTCCGTGGCCATCGTCACACCCCTTCCTGCTCCGGTGCGGCTTCGTCGCCCTGGACGAAGTCATCACTGCGCCGGCTCCTGGCGTGGACGCAGCGCACGAAGTGCCCGCGCTCGACCTCCGTGAGACCAGGGTGGTCCGTCTTGCAGCTCTCGATCCTCACGTCGCAGCGCGGCTCGAAGGCGCAGCCCGCGGGCGGATGGATGAGGTCCGGCGGGTCACCCTTGATCGAGCTGACCATCTCGCGCTTCTCGTGGATGTTGGGGAACGCCTTGATGAGCTGGCGCGTGTAGGGGTGGGTGGCGTTGTTGAAGATGTCGGCCGTGGTGCCGCTCTCGACCACCTCGCCCGCGTACATGACGACGCCCTTGTCGCAGGTCTCGGCCATCACCGAGAGGTCGTGGCTGATGAGGATGAACGACAGGTCGAGCTCGGTGCGCAGCCGGTGGATGAGCTCGAGGATCTGCGCCTGCACCATGACGTCGAGGGCCGTGGTGGGCTCGTCGCCGATCACCAGCTTGGGATTGCAGGCCAGCGCCATGGCGATCATGGCGCGCTGGCGCATGCCGCCGCTGAGCTGGTGCGGGAAGTCCATCACCCGCTTCGGGTTGATGCCGACGAGGTCGAAGAGCTCGCGCACGCGGACCATCGCCTTGGCCTCCGAGAGGCCCTCGTGCAGCTGGATGGGCTCGGCGATCTGCTTGCCGGTCTCGCGCACCGGGTTGAGCGCGTTCATCGCCCCCTGGAAGATGATGCTGATCTCCTTCCAGCGGATCTTGCTCATGCCGTACTCGGTGCGCTTGGCGAGGTTGCGGCCGTCGAAGAGCACGTCGCCGGAGACGATACGGCCGTTCTCGGGCAGCAGCTTGAGCAAGGACAGCGCCGCCGTGGTCTTGCCGCAGCCGGACTCGCCGGCGAGGCCGAGGCTCTCGCCCGGCGCGACCGTGAAGCTCACGTCCTGCACGGCCTTGACGTCGCCGACGCCGAGCTTGAAGTGGGTGGTGAGGTTGCGCACGTCGAGCAGCCCCGCGTGCTCGATGCGCTCGACGGGCTGCTTCTCGGAGGAGGGCTTCGCCTTGGTCGCCGACCTGGCCATCACTTCCCCTCCTTCTCGTCGTCGGCGATGTGACCGCCGACCCAGCCGCCGCCGCCCTCCGGGCGGATGGAGCCTCCGGCGGGCTTGTTGAAGTCGGGCATGGCGTCGTCGGTCTGCTGGCCCGGCGTGAAGATCCCGCCGCCGCCGCCGAGGCCGGCGCCGCCGGCCACGGCCACCGAGGGCTCGCCGCGGGCGGTGAAGCGGCTCTCCCCGGTGCTGTCCTCGCGCTTGCGCAGCTTGGGATCGAGCACTTCGTCGTAGGCGGTGCCGATGAACGTGAAGGCGAGCACCACGAGGATGATGGCGATGCCCGGCGGGAGCAGGTACCACCACGCGGGCAGCCCGGCGGCACCGTTGACCCAGGCGTAGTGGAGCATGGTGCCCCAGCTGAAGTTGAGCGGGTCGCCGAGCCCGAGGAACGACAGCGTCGTCTCGGACAGGATGGCGATCGCGACGACGAGCACCAGGTTGGCGAAGATGAGCGGCATCACGTTGGGCAGCACGTGCTTGGTCATGATGTGGCCGTTCTTGGAGCCGATCGCCTTGGCGCGCTCGATGAAGCTCAGCTCGCGCACGCGCAGAGTGTCGGAGCGGATGACGCGCGCCGTCCCCGGCCAGCTGGTGATGCCGATGATGAGGATGATCATCCAGTAGTTCTGGCCCCAGGCGGCGGCGAGCACCATCGCCAGCGGCAGCCAGGGGATGACCAGGAACGCGTCCGTCAACCGCATCCAGCCCTCACCCTGCCAGCCCCCGTAGAAGCCGGCGGCGATGCCGATTCCGGCGCCGAGGACGGTGGACATGAAGGCGGCGAGCAGACCGACCATGAGCGAGATGCGCGAACTCCAGATGAACTGGGCGAGCACGCTCTGGCCCACCTGGTCGGTCCCGAACCAGTTGTAGTAATACGTGGTCGGCGGGTGGTACGGGCCGAAGAGCTCGCCGGTGTCGGGGTCCGCGATCTGCGCGTTGGGGTCGAGCAGCGCGTGGTCGGCGAGGAACGGCGCGAGCAACGCCATGAACATGAACACCACGAGGATGCCGAGGCCGACCATCCCCTGCCAGTTGGCCCTGTAGAGCGTCCACACCTGGTGGGTGTTCCAGGTGGTCAGCTCCGCGCGCTCGGGGTTGCCGGCCGCCCATGCCCAGACGCAGGCCCCGCCGAGCACGACCACGACCGTCTGGATGGCCCAGTTGTACGAGATCTCGTTGGAGCTGCCCGAGAAGGCACCGAAGCCGCCGCCGGCGAGCACGCCCCAGATCAGGAACACCGCGCCCTCGACCAGAAGCAGCACGTTCATGACCCTGGCCTTGCTCTTGCGCGCGAGGCCGATGATGCCGGCGACGAAGCAGATGGCCGCGAGCAGCAGCATGACCCACGCCGGGTAGGCGCCGACGCTGGCCGAGAAGAAACCCTTGATCACCGCGCTGAAGCCGCTGGTGATGGGGACCTCCTTGGGATACGTGAGCAGCTCGAGGACGATCCAGGTGACGATCGTCCAGAAGATGACCCAGTTCCGGAAGCGCCGGGGGATCATGCCTGCACCCTTGGGTCGAGGTAGTAGTACATGATGTCGGCGATGAGGTTGGCGACGATCACGGCGATGCTGGCGATGAGGAACACGGCCTGCATCACGGGGTAGTCGCGCTTCTGCATCGAGTCGAAGGAGAGCAGCCCCAGCCCGGGCCAGTTGAACACGCTCTCCGCGAGGATCGCGCCGGACATCACGAAGCCGAGGTTCATCATCACGATCGTGACCGTCGGCAGCATCGCGTTGGGTACCACGTGCCTCCAGAGCACGGCGTTCTCGCTGAGGCCCTTGGCCCGGGCCGTGAGGGTGAAGTCCTCCTTCATCACGCCGGTGATGGAGCTGCGCATGATGAGGTGGTACTCACCCACGTAGGCGATGGCGAACGTGAACGCCGGTAGGAACAGGTGCCTGGCCAGCGATTGGAAGGCGGCGAAGCCGCTGAGCTCCACCCCGGGCTCCTCCATGCGCCCGGTAGGGAACCAGCGGAGCTTGGTGGCGAACAGCATGATCATCAGGAGGCCGAACCAGAAGGTGGGCATGGCGTAGAGCACCATCCCTAAGTTCGTCGACACGACGTCGTAGGTGCCGTTGCGTCTCCACCCCGCGAAGACGCCCATGATCATGCCGACGACGGTGGCGAACACGGTGCCCACCCCCACGAGCAGGACGGTGGGCCAGATGCGCTCGGCGACGACCTCCGTCACCGGGCGTTTCTCCGAGAACGACATGCCGAACTCACCCTGCACGGTGTCGCGCCAGTAGTAGATGAACTGCTGCCACATGGGCTTGTCGAGGTTGAACGTCTTGCGCTGGCGCTCGATGACCGACGGGTCGGTCTTGCCCTTGGGGAGAAGGAGCCGGGCCGGGTCGCCCGGGAGGATGCGGAAGAGCGCGAAGTTGAACGACGCGACGAGGATGATGGTGAGGAGCGCGTTGAGCAGCTTCCGTATGAAGTACCGTCGTTTGTCCACTGCACTCTCGGGTCGCGCGTCCGGCCCCGGACGCGGACGGACCCTTACCCCCTTCTCACATCCGTGGTTGCCGGACCCCTGACGTCAGCGGCACGGACGCCGGCGAGGATGACCCCTGGACGGATCCCGGGGAGGTCAGACGGCGTGGGTCCGGCATCCCGCCGGCAGCGCGGGGGACCCGCGCCTGCGGCGGTGAGGTCATGCCGGCATGACGGGCGTCTCGCCGTGTGCTACCCCCCCTGACGGCCCGGCGGTGCGCGGAGCGCTTCGGCCGGGCGGCTACGAAGTCAGGATAGTCGGCGCGGCGCGGCGCGGCAAGGCGAGCTACGCCCCGGGCAGCCGCGCCTCACGCCCTGCGCGCCGCAGCGCGCCGACGAGCCGGTCGATCGGCAGCGCGTAGGCGGTGTTGCCGTCGCGGCCCACGGTGGTGGTCGCCGCGGTGAGCGCGTTGCACACGCTCTCGGCCGTGGCGTCCACGGCCGCCTCGAAGAGTTCCGTCATCTGGTCGTTCGTGATCGACGCGAGGACGAGCGGCTCGGCGGACGTGCGCGGTACACGATGCGCCGTGGTGAAGGCGAGCATGATCTCCCCGCTGCCGTCCGACGCGTACGACCCGGTGGCGGCGAGTCCGAGCGCGCAGCGCTTGGCCAGCCGGCCGCACTGCCGCGAGCTGAGCGGCGCGTCGGTCGCCAGCACGACGATGCACGAGCCCTCGCGGTTCTCGAGCGGCATGAGGTCGGCGATCTCTCTTCCCACCGGCACGCCGTCGATGCTCAGCCGGTGGCGCACGCCGAAGTTGGTGAGCGCCAGCACGCCAAGGGTCCACGGGCGGCCGTGGGCGGTGACGAGGCGGGACGATGTGCCGATGCCCGCCTTGAAGTCGTAGCACGTCATGCCCGTGCCGGCCCCCACGCAGCCTTCGGCCACGGGGCCGGCCGCGGCGGTGTCCAGCGCGGCGCGGACGTGCTCTTCGCGCACGTGGAGGCCGCGCAGGTCGTTGAGGAACCCGTCGTCGCACTCACCGACGACCGGCATGACGGCGTCTTCCACGCCGGCCAGCGGCTCGCGCTCCATGAGCCAGCGGACGGTCGCGTCGTAGACCGCGCCGGCGCTCTGCGAGTTGGTGAGGAGGACCGGCGTCTCGACGAGCCCCCACTCGCGGACGGCGCTGAGGCCGATGATCTCGCCGACGCCGTTGGCGGCGTGGCCGCCGGCGACGACGCGCTGATGCCACAGGTCGCCGGCGTGCGGGAGGATCGCGGTGACGCCCGTGCGGGCGGGCCCGCTGCCGCGCGGCAGCTCGGGCCCGCCCCACGATACGGTGCAGTGACCGACGCGCACGCCGGGCACGTCGGTGATCGCGTTGAGCGGCCCGGCCGGCAGCCTGCCGACGGCGACGCCGAGGTCGCGCAGGCGGCAGCGCTCCGGCGCGGTCACGCTGTTACTCCAGGATGCCGGCGCGGTGAGCCTTGAGGTACGAGCCGCAGAAGTTGTCCTCGCCGCGGAGGGCCTCGATGGACTTGATGGTGGCCATCATCTGCTTGTTGCGCACGTCGACGATCAGGCCGTCGAGGCCGAGGCCCGCGCACATGGCCACGAAGGTGCGGTTGAGCAGGCCACGGTTCGGGAGA
>DASUMX010000115.1:0-9611 GCA_036277455.1 Thermoleophilia bacterium | reverse complement strand
TGGCGCAGATGCGGACGATGCTGCTGGAGCTGCGCGGAGAGGCGGTCGAGGACGTACCCCTGAAGCTGCTGCTGCGCCACCTGGCCGAGGCGACCCAGAGCCGGGCCCGGGTGAGCGTAGAGCTCTCGACGGCGGGAGAGGCGAGCCTCCCGGCGCACGTGCACGTCGCGACATTCCGCATCGCGCAAGAAGCGCTGAACAACGTCGTGCGCCACGCCCACGCGGCCACCGCGCAGGTGGAGCTCGAGCTCGGGTCCCGGGGCCTGCGGCTGACGATCGCCGACGACGGCTGCGGCTTCGACCCCGGCTGCGCCGTCGACCCGACCCACCTCGGCCTCGTGTCCATGCGTGAGCGCGCGGCGGAGGTCGGCGGCCGGCTCGGCGTGACCAGCAGCCCGGGCTGCGGCACCCGCGTCGAGCTCGAGTGGAAGCGCCGCTGAGCGACCGCCTCAGGTGAGCAGCGCGGGGCGGCGGCGCCCCGGTCAGTCGTCCGCCGCCGCCCACTCCAGAGCCGCCTTGAGCTCGTCGATCTCGAAGACCCGAAGCCGCCCGCCCATGAGCCAGCCCAGCGCCTTCGCCGCGTGCCGCACCCAGTCGAGGTCGGTGACCAGGGCGCAGCGCAGCCAGTCGCTGAAGTGGGCGAACCCCAGGGTCATGTCCTGCCATTCCGCTCCTGCGGTGAAGCGGTCGAACTCGGCGCCGATCTCGAAGACGAAGCGCAACTGATCGCTGCCGGCCAGCGACTCCTCGATGGCCGGCTTGAGCACGTGCTCGTAGTCCTCCGCGTCCACCTCGCCCACGGCCTCGAACGCCAGCACCCCCTCGGGAGCACCCTCGATGAGCTGGATCACGCCGGACCTCCTGCCTCCGTGGGGGCGCGGCGCGCCCCATCCACTGGACCGACGGTACCACGAGCCCCTCCGATGACGGCTCAGCGCTGGACACGGGCGACGGGCGCGAAGCGCAGCACCACCGACGTCTCCACCTGCCGCTCCGGGATGCTCCAGTAGCGGCGCAGCAGGCGGTCCTTCTCCTCCGGCGTGACGAGGACGAAGCCGTGGCGCTCGTAGAAGGCCACGGCCCACCACGCGGCCGCCCAGGTGCCGACGAGGAGCGGCCGCGCGGGCAGCACGTCGGCCGGCCCCAGCAGATGCGCGAGCAGGCGGCCACCCACGCCCGTGCGCTGCCGGTCCGGCCGCACGTAGGCGTGCCGGATCAGGGTCACGTCACCGGCATCCTGGACGCCCATGACGCCTGCGAGCGCCGAATCGTCGGCGCTGAGCCCGATCCGGGGACCACGGGCCTCGAACAACCCCCAGAAGCGCACCCCCGCGGCGATCTCGGCGCAGAGTTCCTCCCGCGGCATGTACGGCTCGTGGTACCGGTCGGCCGGGATCACGCCTGCGTAGGCGGTCGCCGCGGCGTTGACGACGGCGACCATCGCCTTGAGGTCGGCGTCGGTGCAGGGGCGGATCCTTGCGCGCTCGTCGCTCACGCTCAAGATGCTAGCGGATGCGCGGCGAGCGCGGGAGAAGCCGGCTCTACGAGCCTGATAACATGGACCCGATGTCAGCCAGCTGGAGGGCCGCGATGCGCAGTCCATTCGTCCTGTTTCTCGCACTCACGGCGCTGAGTGTCGCCGTCCTGGGGACCGCCGCCGCGGCGGCGCTCGCGTTCCCGCCGTACGCCCCCGGATGGCTGCTCGCGACCGGTCCCTCGCTGCAGCAGTCGGCGCAGAACGCCGGCGACTTCAGCGTGTGGGAGGACGACGCGGCCGGCGACTGGGACGTCGTCTACGGCCGGCCGGCCGCGCAGACCGTGCTCCCGGCCGGGACGAGCGCGCAGCGCCACCCGGCCGTCTGGGGCACGGTCATCGTGTACGAGGACGACCGCGGCGGCGACTGGGACCTGTACGCGTGGCAGACCGACCCCGCCCTGGTCCCGCTGGGCTCAGGCCCCGAGTCGCTGGTGGCCTCCGGCGCCGGCGACCAGCGCGACCCCGCGGTCAGCGGCAGCCTCGTCGTCTACGAGGACACGAGCCGCGGCAACGTCGACATCGTCCTGCACGACCTCGCCGCCGGCGTGACGCGTCGCCTGACGGGCAACACGGCCCCCCAGGCCGATCCTTCCATCGACGGCGTCACCGTCGCGTGGGCCGACAAGCGCAACGGCGACTGGGACATCTACGCCTTCGACCTCTCCGCGAACCGGCTCCGCCGGCTCACCACGAGCAGGGCCGACCAGACCAGGCCGCAGGTCGGCCAGGGCAGGGTCGTCTACCAGGACCGTCGCAACGGGCACTGGGACGTCTACGAGTACGACCTGCGCAGCGGCAGGGAGCGCCGTCTGACCAGCGACAAGCACGACCAGACGGCGCCCTGGATCGACCGCGACCCGGCGCCCGGGCGCACCGGCACGGTGGTGTACCAGGACGACCGCGCCGACGCCGGCGACATCTACGTCCGTGAGGGCCGCACCGGCATCAGCAAGCGCGTGTGCGGCGAGGCCGGAGCGCAGACCGGGCCCAGCTACGACGCCGAGCACCTGGCGTGGTCGGACGCGCGCACCGGGCAGCCGGACGTCTACGGCTGCCGGCTGCTCTTCCCCAGCCTGTCCGCCCGGGCCTCCGCCGCCGCCCCCGCCTACAACAGCTCCGTCCGCGTGGTGGGGGAGCTGAGTCTGCCGGACGACTTCACCGACGTCCACGTGATCAAGGCGGTCGCCGGCGCCCGCAGCCTGACCGGCAAGGCGGTCGGGGACGGCGACGCCAGGGCCGGCTTCTCCATCCCCCTGGGTCGCATCCAGCGCAAGCTGACGGTGAAGGTCTGGTACCCCGGGTCGGCGACGCAGCTGCCGGCCGGGGGCGGCACCGTGGTGTTCAAGCCCACCGCCCTCCTCAGCCGCCCCTCCCTGGTCAAGCAGAAGCTGTCCGGGATCACCACGAGACGCTTCTACACCGTGAGCGGGACGCTCCGGCCGCGGCACGCCGCCGGCAGCAAGGCCGTCACGCTGCTCGTGTACCGCAAGTCCGGCGTCGGCGTCTGGAAGGTCTACCGCACGCTCAGGGTCGCGGTCCGCGACTCCAGCACCGCGAGCTCGTATCGCACCCAGGTCCGCCTGGACAGGACGTATCTCACGAGCTACCTCATCGTCGCCGTACACGGCGACGCGGACCACACGCGCACGGAGTCGCCGCAGAGCCGCATCATCGGCGTGGACGACTGATCGGGCGGCACGGGCCGCCGGCGCCCACGGCCGAGAGGACCGCTACTCGCCGGCAGGCTCGACGACCGACCCGCCGGAACTGTCGACGCCCTCGAGCTGCGGCGAGCCGGCGTACTCGAGACGCGAGCCGCCGCTGACGTCCGCGCTCAGCGTGCCCGTCACGGTGACCGCGCCGCGCGAGCCGCCGGAGAGCCGGAGCTCGGCGTCCACGGCCGGCAGGCTCAGGAGCTCGAAGCGGCTGCCGCCGGAGGCGTCGAGCTCGAGCCTCCGGGCCGATCCGCGCAGCTCCACCGCGCCGGCGCCCGAGATCTCGCCGGCGAGCTCCTGCGCCTCGAGCTCGCCCTCGAGCCGGCCGGCGCCGGAGACCTCGAGAGTGACCCGGCCGGCGCCCGCGCCGGCCAGCGTCAGCGCACTGGCCCCGGAGACGGTCAGGGCGAGCGGGTCGCCGGAGGTGAACCCGGTCGCGCTCACGGTCGACGCCCCGCTCGCCTCGAGCCCCGTGAGCCCCGGCATGGTCACCCTCGCCTCGAGCGTCAGGTCGCGGTACGCCCACAGCGGCTCCAGACCGATGCGCAGCGTCTCTCCGTCGAGCTCCACCTTGAGATGCTCCTCGACGAGGTTGTCGTCCACGGTCACCGAGACCGCGTACTGCGCGCCCCGCGTGACCGTCACCGTGAAGCCGCCGTCGGCGGTGACCCTGGTGAAACCGGTGAAGTCATACGTCTTCGTCACCGGCGTGCCCGAGCCGCTCACCTGGCCGAGGCCGCCGGTGCTCGGCATGTCGCAGCCGGCGGCCACCAGCGCGAGTGCGAGGAGTGCGGCCAGGACTGCGACCGCGGCGGCGACCGCGCCGGTCGCCGGCGCCTCACCCTGCGTGACCGATCGCATGCGGCGGAGCGTCACGCCGGCCTCCTCTCTC
Organism: Thermoleophilia bacterium; assembly: GCA_036277455.1. Taxonomy (GTDB): domain Bacteria; phylum Actinomycetota; class Thermoleophilia; order UBA2241; family UBA2241; genus CAIXSE01. The sequence continues at coordinate 5,467 of DASUMX010000115.1, read as the reverse complement.
GCACAGCCCAGCGCCCAACGGGCCCACGCCCGACCGCGATGATAGCAGCGCCCCGCCCGCACCGCCGGGTCAACAGTGTCCGGCAGGCTCCTTGCCGGGAACCTTCTCAAGTGGGACAGCGAGACGAGGAGGGGAACCATGACGACCATCCCTCAGAAGCTCCACGACGTGCTCGCCGGCGGGCACAACATCTGGGTGGCGACCACCGAGCCGGACGGTGCGCCCAACGTCTCCATCAAGGGCAGCGGGCTGCTGCTGGAGGACGGCCGCATCGTCTTCGCCGACCTCTACGGCCTGGACACCTACGAGAACCTGCGACACGACCCGCGCGTGGCGATCGGGGTGCACGACTACGCGAGCAAGGTCGCGATGGAGGTCAGGGGGCACGCGGAGATCGTCGATGAGGGCGAGCTGGTCGAGGACATGAAGCAGCGCCTGGCCGGCATCGGCGAGAAGTGGCGGCTGCCGGCGGTCAAGCACGTGGTGTGCGTGACGGTCGACACGGTGGTGGACCTCTGGCCGGGGCCGCACGCGGGCGAAGAGGTCAGGGAGGTCCAGGCGACCGCGACCTGAGCGTCCGGCTGCCGGAGGGGCGGGCCGCGGCGACGATCGGCAAGGCGGCCGCGGCCCGCCTCTTCGGCGGCCCGCCCGAGGGCGGCCGCGACGAGCGATCAGCGCTCGCTCAGGACCGCCTGCAGCAACGCGGCGCGGCTCCGTGCTTCCGGCGCTTCCGGCGCATCGGCCGGCCCGGCGCCGTCCGCCCACGCGGGGTCCGACGGTGTGGCACCGAGATCAACGCCGAAGCCGAAGAAGTTGCCCGCGTCGGAGTCGGCGCAGAGCACGGCGTCCAGCATGGCGGCGCCGCCCGCGTGCGCGCCGCGCTTCCTGCCGTCTTGCGCCGCCTCCGGGCGGGCGTCCTTGTACGCCTTCTGCACACACGCGCGGACGGCGTGCGCCGGGGCCGGCGTGGTGAGGCAGTCGTTCGCGCCGGCCCGCCACGCGTCGGTCGTGTCCGAGCGCTCCGCGGTGGCGAGGACGACCATGTAGGTGCGGCGGCCCTGGTGGAAGTCGCGGACCAGGCGGCACATCTCGGGGCCCTCCACCCCGGCGAGGTCCCAGTCCACCAGGGCCACGTCCGGCGCCTCGTCCTGCAGGAGCAGGTCGAGCGTGTCGAGGCCGTTGTCCGACGTGATGATCTCGAGAGGCTGTTCCAGCCGGCCGACAGCTTCGGCGAGCGCTTCGCGCTCACTGCTGCTCTGATGTGCGATGAGGAGTCGCATCCTGGTCTCCCGGCTCGAGCCCGACTGGGCAGTTCCATCTTCACTGCCCGCGTCGTCGCGTCGCGCCGGTGCTGACATAGGACGTTCGTCCAGCGGTGCCCGACAAGCTGTGGTCACGATGGGCAACGGGACGGCCGCGGCCGCCCGAGGAGCTCAGTCCCGGCACACCGCCCGCGTCCCGAGGTCGAAGCGGTCGCCCTCGGCGAGCACGTGCAGGGCGAGGCCGCTGACGGAGAGGCCTCGCCCCTCCCCGGCCACGGCCGGCTGCGGCTCCGCGGCGTGGGCGTCCACGACGCAGACCACGGCGTGGCCCATCACCGTCGCCACGCCGTCGGGCGCGACGAGCAGGCCGCAGTCCTCGTCGATGCCCAGCCCGATCACATCCGGGAACTCCGAGACGATGGCGACGAGGCGGCCGAGGCGGCCGCGCACCATGAAGTGCGTGTCGATGGTGACGCCGTCGAGGAGGCCCAGGCCCCGCTCGTGCCGGATCGCGCCGGGCTCGTGGAACGCGGCGGGGTCGCCGCGCACGATCACGGGGTCGCCGAGCGCCATCGAGCCGGCGCTGGAGCCTGCGACGAGCAGGCCCTCGCGGCCGCGGCGCAACAGTTCGGCCGCGAACCCGGTCCCCCCGAGGATGTCGAGCAGGCGCAGCTGGTCGCCACCGGTGAGCATCACGCCGGTGGCCTCTCTGAGCTTCGCGAGCATCGCGGGCTCGTCCGCTTCCGCCCGCTCGCGGATGTCCAGGACCTCGAGCTGGCGGACGTCCTCGCGCCGCAGCGACTCCGTGTACCGGGCGATGGTGTCGGCGCGCTCCTCGCTCGCGGTCGGGACGACCGCGATGCGCGCTCCGCGCGCGCCGCCCGCCAGTTCGACGAAGCGGCGCACGAACCGCGGGTCCATGCCCTCCGGGCCGGACCCGCCCCACAGCAGCCGCCACCCGCGCCGGGTCTCCGTCACGCGCGGCCTTCGGCTTCGTGGCGGCCGGGGGCATGTGTGCCGCGGCGAGTGTCGTCGCCGGCGGCGCCGGCGGCTGTTGCCGCGCCCGCCGCACTCTCGCCTTCCGCCAGCGCGGTCAGCAGCCGGATGCCCGCCTGCACGCGGCCGGTCATGTAGCACACCAGCTCGCCGGGCGCGGCCGTGGCGACCGCCCGGCGGATCGCGCCCTCTTCCCCACCGATCCGCTCGATGGCGGCGGCGTCGAAGCCGGCCGCCGTGAGGCACTTCTCCTGCAGGTCCATCAGCTCGCCGGGCGCGCGCCCGCGCCGGTCCTCGGCCTCGTACAGGATCGCCCTGTCGAACGCCGGCGCCACCAGGTCACAGACCTCGGCGATGTCCTTGTCGCGGCGGTCGCCGACCACGTCGAACACGATCGTCCGCCGCTTCTCCCCCATCCGCTGCACCAGGTCGACCAGGCCCTTGTACGCGTGCGGGTTGTGCGCGTAGTCCAGCAGGTAGTCCACGCCGGCGATGCTCATCCTGTTGAGCCTGCCCGGCGTCTGCGTCGACGACGGCAGGAACGAGAGCAGCGCCCGGCGGATCTCGTCCACGTCCACGCCGTGCGCCCACGCGGCGGCCGTCGCCGCCAGCGCGTTCTGCACGTTGAACTCCGCCAGTCCGCCCAGCGTGAGCGGGATGTCCTCGATGCGCGCCACCGGCGTCAGCCTGTCGCCCCCGAACACGGCGATGTACCCCTGCTCGCAGACCACCGCCGTGTGGCCCTGGTCGACGTGCTCCAGCACCACGGGATTGGTCGAGCGCAGCGAGAAGAAGACCACGTGCTCGCGGCAGTACTCCGTCATCCCCACGCACATGGGGTCGTCGGCGTTGAGCACCGTGGTGCCGCCCTCGCGCACGGCCTCGGCCACCACCGCCTTGACCTTGGCGAGCTCGTCCAGGTCGCGGATGTTCTGCAGGCCGAGGTGGTCGGGCTGCACGTTGAGCACCACGCCGACGTCGGCGGTCTTGTAGCCGAGGCCCGAGCGCAGGATCCCGCCTCGGGCCGTCTCCAGCACGGCACAGTCCACGAGCGGGTCGCGCAGCACCACCTGCGCCGAGTACGGGCCGCTCATGTCGCCCTCGGCGATCAGGTGCCCGCGCACGTAGATGCCGTCGGTGGTCGTCATGCCCACGCTGTAGCCCGCGTGCTCCATGATGTGGGCGATCAGCCGGACCGTCGTCGTCTTGCCGTTGGTGCCGGTGACGGCGACGATGCCGATGTCGTGCGGCGCGCCCGGCGGGAAGAGCATGTCCACGATCGGGCGCGCGACGTTGCGCGGCGTGCCCTCCGCCGGGGCCAGATGCATGCGCAGCCCCGGCGCCGCGTTCACCTCGATCACCGCGCCGCCGACCTTCTTGACGGGCTGCTCCAGCGTCGGCGCGATCACGTCGATGCCGGCGATGTCCAGCCCGATGATGCTGGCGATGCGCTCCGCCATGAAGCGGTTGGCCTTGTGCACCGTGTCCGTCACGTCCACGGCCGAGCCGCCCGTCGAGAGGTTCGCCGTCAATTCGAGCCGGAACACCTCGCCCTCCGGCAGCACGGTCTCAAGCGTGAAGCCGGCCCGCTCCAGCAGGAACTGCGTCACCCCTGAGGTCGAGAGCCGGGTCATCACCTTCTCGTGCCCGTACCCGCGCCGCGGGTTGCGGTTCTCGATGGCGATGAGCTCCTCGATGGTGTGCTCGCCGTCGCCGGTCACGGCCGCCGGCTCGCGCATGGCGGCGGCCACCAGGCGCCCGTCCACCACCAGCATGCGGTAGTCGTTGCCCGTGTAGCACTTCTCGACGATGACCTTGTCGCTGATCTCCTTGGCGCGCGCGAACGCCTCGCGCAGGTCCGCCTCGCCGGAGATGTTGGTCGTCACGCCCTTGCCGTGGTGACCGTCGTGCGGCTTGATGACGACCGGGTAGCCGAGCCACTCGGCGTCCTCGAGGGCGGACTCGGGACGCCGGACGACCGTGCCCTTGGGCACGGGGATCCCGGCGTCCTCCAGCATGTGCTTGGTCAGCCGCTTGTTGCCGGCCGTCTCCACGCCGATCATGCTCGTCCGCGAGGTGATGGAGGCCTCGATGCGGCGCTGGTGCTTGCCCTCGCCGAGCTGGACGAGGTTGTAGTCGTCGAGGCGGAGCACGGTGATGGCTCTGTGCTCCGCCTCCTCGACGATCGCCGCCGTGGACGGGCCGAGGTAGTGATCCGCGCCGATGTCCTCGAGCTCGCGGATCACGCCCTCGAGGTCGATGTCGTCGCGGCGGCCCTCGAGGAGCGCGTTGACGATGTCGATCGCGCGCTCCCCGGCCGTGATGCCGGCCTCCTCGACCCAGTAGCTGTAGATGACCTGATACACCCCGGGGGTATCGGTGTCGATGGTCTTGCCGAACCCGACCTCCATGCCGGCGATGTACTGCAGCTCCAGCGCGAGGTGCTCGATGACGTGACCGAGCAGCGTCCCCTCGCGCATGCGCTTGATGAGCCCGCCGCGCTCGTTCTCCGAGCAGCGGTGCTCCTCGAGGCTGGGGACGAGCTCGAGCAGCGCGTCGGTGAACCCCGGCAGGGCGTCCGTGAACACCTCGTGGTACTCACCGAGGTCGACGTTGAGCACGACGACCGGGCGGTAGCTGTAGTAATTGGCGCCCCTGATGGCGCGCGAGTCGAGCAGCTTGACCATTCTCGTCCCTCCCTCCTCGGGGAAGGTGCCATCGTACAACAGCGCCGCCGGCGCACGGCGGCGCCGGCGGCGGGCCGACGCGCCGCGGACGCCGCCGCGCCGCCACCGCTTCGACCGGCTCAGGGCAGCGCACGCACCGCGCACGGTAGTGCCGCACGCTGTCGCACGCCCGGACGTACGTGCCAAGGTACAAGAGCGCTTCCAAGAGCACGCCCGATCGTGCGAGTCCGCGCAGCGCTCAGGGTGCTCGCACGGATCACGCGCGACCTCGCCCTGGGACGGCCGGAGCTGTCAGTGTCCCGCGACGAGTGGCATCACCGGTGGCGTCATGGGTGGCGCCACTCCGCTGCGGGACAGTGCCGTCCCCAGCGGCGCCTCACAGCTGCGTCGCCAGGCGCGGCCGCGCCTCCTGCAGCGTGTCGGCCCGCACAACGCGGTCGCGGCCGCCGTCCTTGGCCGCGTACATGGCGCGGTCCGCACTGGCGAGCAGCTCCTGGCCGTCGCGGCGCTCGGAGAGGGTCG
>DASUMX010000114.1:0-5441 GCA_036277455.1 Thermoleophilia bacterium | reverse complement strand
CCCGGCGAGCCCGGCCGGCGGCCGTGCTTTCAGTCTGTCGCGGGCGCGCCCGCGTGTGTGCGTTTCGCTACCGCGCGGCCGGCGGGGCGGTCTCTTCCACCACCGGGGTGAGATCGCGGTACTTGATGCTCGTGATCGTGTAGACCTTCGAGCCGTCCTTCGAGATCCAGCCCTTGACCTTGACCCGGTCGTCGGGCTCGATGTCGGCGAGCCTCCCCTCGACGGCGCCGTCGGCGGTGAGCTGCCAGACCTTGACGCCGGGGGCCACGTCGAACATCTTCTCCGTGCCGCGAAGCCCCTTGATGTGGCTGCCGGCCTTCACCTTGATGAAGATGGTCGAGACGACGGCCGGCTCGGCCGGTTCAGTGGGGTCGGCGACGACCGGGGCGGCGTCGGGGTCGGCCGCGGGGTCGACCGCCGGTTCGACCGCGGGATCGCTGTCGGGGGCGACCACGTTGCCGACCAGATTGAACTTGTACTTGCCGTTCTTGTGGCCCCCACCGCCGTGTCCGCCGGCGATGGCCAGCGGCACGAGCGTCAGCGCGAGGGCAGCGACGACGACGATCAGGAGCACTTTCTTCACAGCGACGACCTCCTTCGGTCCTGCGGGTCGTGAGCCACCGGCTCGGTGGCTCCTTCTCCCCTTAACGACGGCGCCGTCGGAAAACTTGACGGCGGCGGCGATGCCGCCCGTAGCCGCCCCCGGCAACGGGGTCCGTCCGGTGATCAGGCGGCCGTCCGGGGGGCGCGCCGGCCGCGACGAGGGGGTTGCGCACCGCCCCATTCCGTATAGCATTACGCGCGGCACAGGGCAGGTAGGGGAAAGGAGCCCGTGTGAAACTCAGTCTCGTTCCCAAGGAACACGACTACTTCCGGCTGTTCTCAGAGCTCGCGGCGAACCTCGACGCCGCCGCGCAGCTGCTGCCCAGGTTCATGAGCGACGGCGACCGCAAGAGCATCGCCGCCGCGATCCTCGAGCACGAGCACGTCGGCGACAAGATCGTCCACGACATCATCCGCCGCCTCAACAAGTCGTTCATCACGCCGATCGACCGCGAGGACATCTATGACCTCGTGGCGACCACCGACGAGATCCTCGACAACATCGAGGCCGCGACCGACATGGTCATGCTGTACCGGGTCGGCGAGATCACCGAGCAGGCCAAGCGCCAGGCGGAGGTCATCGCCCGGGCCACTCCGCTGCTCAAGGAGTGCATGGACAACCTCGAGAAGCCCAAGGGCCTCGACGAGCGCATCATCGCCATCAACAGCCTCGAGAACGACGGCGACCGCATCCTGCGCGACGCCATGGCGAGCCTGTTCGACGGCGAGATGAAGTGCACCGACATCATCAAGTGGAAAGACATCTACGAGATCCTCGAGGCGGCCATCGACGAGTGCGAACACGTGGCCAACGTCATCGAGAGCATCGTGCTCAAACACAACTGACCTGAGCACAGGCCGTGGTCCTCCTCATTGCGATCGTCATTCTGGCGCTCGTCTTCGATTACACCAACGGCTTCCACGACACCGCCAACGCGATCGCCACCTCGGTGTCGACGCGCGCCCTCTCTCCTCGCACCGCGGTGCTCATGGCGGCCAGTCTCAACCTGCTCGGCGCGCTGGTCTCGACCAGCGTCGCCAAGACGGTGGGCGAAGGGATCGTCGAGACCGACCTCGTCACCCTTCAGGTCGTCATGGCCGCGCTGGTCGGAGCGGTGGTCTGGAACTTCGCCACCTGGCACTTCGGCATACCTTCCAGCTCCTCGCACGCGCTCTTCGGCGGCCTCATCGGCGCCATGATCGCCAGTGCGGGCGTCGACGGCGTCATCTGGAGCGGCGTGGTCGAGAAGATCATCCTGCCGATGATCGGCTCGCCGCTCCTCGGCTTCATCGGCGCGTGGGTGCTCATGACCGGCCTCATCTGGCTGGTGCGCAAACGCCAGCTGGCGCCCGTCAACAAGTGGTTCCGCCGCCTGCAGCCGATCTCGGCCGGGTTCATGGCCTTCTCGCACGGCGCCAACGACGCCCAGAAGACCATGGGCATCATCGCTCTGGCACTGTTCGCCAGCGGCCAGATCGACACGTTCACGATCCCCACGTGGGTCAAGATCGTCTGCGCCCTCGCAATGGCCCTGGGCACCTACTCCGGCGGCTGGCGCATCATCCACACGCTGGGGACCAAGGTCATAAAGCTTGATCCCATCCACGGGTTCGCCGCCGAGACCGCCGCCGCCAGCGTCATCCAGGTGGCCACGCACTTCGGCGTCCCCGTCTCCACCACGCACACGATCACGGCGGCCATCATGGGCGTCGGCTCCACGCAGCGCCTCTCCGCCGTCCGCTGGGGCGTCGCCGGCAACATCGTCACGGCGTGGATCCTCACGTTGCCGGCGGCCGGCCTCGTCGGCGCCGGGGTCTACCTCGCCGGCGAGGCGATCCGGGCGATCTTCTAGGACGCGAGTCCGCGCGGAACGTCCCGCCGGGATTCCGCCCGGGGCGCATGCGGTATGCTGTCCACCGACGGTGTACGTCCGCGCAGCGCCCGCCCGGCTGTTCCACGGGGCGACCCTGCGACAATCAGCATCAACTCGTGACCGCCCTGCGTGACACGGATCGGCGCTACAGCCGGCCGCTCCGCCGGAGGGCTCTCACTCCCCCTCCAAGGAGCGCCATGAAGATCCGCCTCATCGAGCCCGAGCCCCCCGGGATGCACGTGTACGCGAAGGTCCTGCTCCCCCGCCTGGGACTGCCGATCATCGCCGCCACGCTCAAGCAGCACGGCCACGACGTGCTCGTGTACAACCCGACCTTCGCGCCCATCGACTGGGACGACGTCGGCAGTTCCGACCTCGTCGGCCTCTCCAGCACGACCTCCACCGCGACCACGGCCTACGGCTTCGCCGACGAGCTCCGGGCCAAGGACATCCCCGTCGTCATCGGCGGCTCCCACGTCACGTTCATGGCCGACGAGGCCCTCGAGCACGTCGACTACGTGGCCCGCGGCGAGGGCGGCGAGCAGCTCATGCTCGAGCTCATCGAGGCGCTGGCCGGCCACCGCGAGCTCGAGAGCATCGCCGGCCTTTCGTTCAGGCGCGACGGCCTCGCGGTGCATAACCAGCCGCGCGCGGCCCTGGCCGACCTCGACGAGCTGCCGTTCCCGGACCTGCGCCTGCTCGTGGGCAGCGACAAGCTCACGACGATGCCGATCATGACCAGCTGGGGCTGCCCGTTCGACTGCACCTTCTGCTCGGTGACGGCGATGTTCGGAAAGAAGTACCGGTTCCGCAGCGCTGAGAGCGTGATCGCCGAGATCAAGGACAAGCGGCCGCAGCGCATCTTCTTCTACGACGACAACATGGCCGCCAACCGCAAGCGGCTCAAGAAGCTGCTGCGGATGATGATCGACGAGGGGCTCGTCATCCCGTGGTCGGCCCAGGTCCGCACCGACGTCGTCCGCGACCCGGAGCTGCTCGACCTCATGCGGCGCTCCGGCTGCCAGCTCGTCTACCTCGGCCTCGAGTCGGTCAATCAGGAGACGCTGGACAAGTTCGAGAAGGCGCAGACCGTGGCGGACATCGAGCGCGCCATCAAGCTGCTGCACGAGTACGGCATCAAGAGTCACGGCATGTTCGTGCTGGGCGCCGACAGCGACGACGTCCAGACCGTGCGCGACACCGTCGCCTTCGCCATCAAGAACAAGATCGACACGGTGATGCTCAACATCCTCACGCCACTCCCCGGCACGCAGCAGTTCGAGGAGTTCGACGCCGCCGGCCGCATCTTCGACAAGCGCTGGGAGCTCTACGACGCGCACCACGCCGTCTTCGAGCCGGCGCGCATGACGCCCTACGAGCTGCAGATCGAGGTGCTTCGTGGCTACATGCGCTTCTACTCGCTGCGCACCTGGCTGCGCTACATCTTCACCATGCAGTTCACCAAGCAGCTGCTCTTCCACTGGTGGGGCATGGTGATCATCCGCAACTGGCGCAAGGACGAGCGCAACAAGGCGTTCATCAAGGCCCTCAAGCGCATGTGGCCGCGCCCCACCCCGCGCGGCACGGTGCGTCAGGCGCGCGTCGATTGACGCACGCAGCGGTGTCAGCGAACGGGCCGCCGCGGTTGTCACCGGGCGGCCCGGATGCTAGGGTCTCGTACTTGAGTTCGGTGAGTGCAGAGCACGTGAGGGCTCACCTCAACGAGGGTGGTCCGCGACAGCCGCGGCGCCCAAAAGGAGGCGATGCAGTGAACGGCAAACGACGGATCGTCACGCTCTCTGTCCTTCTCGGCACCCTCCTCCTCTCCCTCACCCTCACCACCTCCGCGTTCGCCTCTCCCGTCAGCAGCAAGAAAGCACAGCTGCGCGAGGTGCAGGCCAAGCTGCAGGGCGTCTACCACCAGGTCGACGTGGCCGTGGAGAAGTACAACCAGGCCACCACGCAGCTCACCACCGTCCAGGCGCAGATCAAAGAGAACGAGCGGTTGCTCAAGGTCGCCGAGTACAACCTGGACATCGCCAACCAGCAGCTCTCGGCGCGGGCCGAGGACATCTACAAGGCGCGTGACGTCGGCGTCGTTGACGTCCTCTTCGCCGCGAACAGCTTCGACGACCTCGTGACCCAGCTCAACCTCATGGAGCGGCTGGGCAACAGCGACGTCGACACCGTCAAGAGCATCGCGGCCTACCGCCAGGACATCAGAGACCGGCGGGTCAAGCTCGGCGCCGACAAGAAGGCGGCCGTCAAGCTCGTCGCGTCGGCGGCGGAGAACAAGGCCGAGGTCGAGAGCCTCCAGGGCAAGCTCGAGCAGATGACCGCCGGCATCAAAGCCGACCTCAGACGTCTGGAGCAGCAGGCAGCCGCGCGCGCGCAGGCCGCCGCGCAGGCCGCCGCCGCGCAGCAGACCGGCAGCACCGCGGGAGGAGGCGGCGGCACCGTCGTCGACCCCGGAGGCTCGGGGCACTCGTCCGTCGTCGGCATCGCCCAGCGGTACCTCGGCGTGCCCTACGTGTACGGCGGCGCCAGCCCGAGCGGCTTCGACTGCAGCGGCCTCACCATGTACTGCTACGCGCAGATCGGCATCGGCCTCTCGCACGGCGCGACCGACCAGCAGCGCGCCAGCACCCAGGTGCCCCTCAGCGCCCTCCAGCCGGGTGACCTCGTGTTCTTCGGCAGCGCCAGCTACAGCCACCACGTGGGCATCTACGTGGGCGGCGGCAGCATGATCCACGCCCCGCACACCGGCGCCGTGGTGAGCTACGGCTCCATCAGCGGCGCCTGGATCGGCGGCCGGCCCTGATCTTCCGCGAGCCTGGGGGCGCGCTCTCCCGGCGTGCGTAGGGAACGCGCCCGCAGGATCGAATACGTCTGCACCCCGACCCCGGACTAATGCACGGAAGAGCTAGTGAGCGGGCGCCGGGCCGAAGGGCCCCGCGGCGCACG
>DASUMX010000113.1:0-31875 GCA_036277455.1 Thermoleophilia bacterium | reverse complement strand
GGGCTGGTGAGCTCGACGCCCTCCACGCCGTCGGTGGCGAGGATCGCGATGCGCTTGCCGGTCAGTTCAGCTGACATGGGGCGTCAGCCTCCTTTCGATGAGTCGGTGTCACACGGAAGGCGTTCCCCGGCTCACCGGGTGCAAACGCGCGGGGGCCGGCGGCATGCCGCGCCCGCGGATGTGGTACCACTCATGCATGCCTGACTCACTGAACGGCCGTGTCGCCCTCCAGAGGGTGAGAGCCCGGGCGCGGCTCACGGCCAGGATGGCTGTCTCCCGCGCCCGCGGGCGTCCGCACACGCTCAGCCACCTCGTCACGGCCGGCTGCAACGGCAGCTGCGCCACGTGTCTCTGGCGGTCCGGCGCCGGCGGCCGGGCGGCCGGCGCGAACGCCGCGCCCGCCGCTGGAGACAGGCGGGCCGCCGGAGGCGAGCTCGGTACCGCGGCCGTGCGCCGGCTGTACGCGGAGGCCGGGCGCGCCGGGATGGCGCAGCTGGTGGTGTGGGGCGGCGAGCCCCTGCTCCGGCAGGATCTGCCGGAGCTTCTCCTCGCCGCCCGACGCTCCGGGCTCTTCGTCACGCTCATCAGCAACGGCTGGTTCGCCGGGGAGCGCTGGCCGGCGCTGCGCGGCGCGGTGGACGCGCTGATCCTCAGCCTCGACGACGAGGGGGGAGCTCACGACCGGATGCGCGGGCTGCCCGGGCTCTTCGCACGGCTCGAGGGCTTCGCGGAGGAGCTGCGCAGCGACCCCCTGCGCCCGACGCTGCTGCTGAACACCGTCCTGTCCGGGCAGAACCGCGGCGCGTTGCGCCGCGTGGCCGCGGTGGCCCGGCGCTGGGGCGCCGGGCTCTACTTCTGCCCGATGGAGACCGGCGAGCTCAGCGCCGGCGAGGGCGGCGACCGGCTCGCCGCTCTCGCCCTGTCGCAGGACGAGCTTCGGGAGGCGGCGCGGCTGGCCCTATCCCTCAAGGACGCGGGGTATCCGGTGCTCGACTCGCGGCCGTATCTGCGAATGCTCGCCGCGGACCCGGCGCTCCGCTCCTACACCTGCCGCGCTCCGCGGGCACGTCTGACCGTCGGTGCGGACGGCTCCGTCCGCGACTGCCGCCGCGTCGACCGGCCGCTCGCGAACGTCGCCGACCTGCAGGCGGCGGGCCGGCCGCTGGCGGACCTGTTCCGCGCGCCCGTCTGGCGGCGTATGGGAGAGGAGGCCGCCGCCTGCACCAAGTGCAACAACCCGGACGTGATCGAGCTGTCCTGGCTCTGGGACCTGCGCCCCGCGATGCTGGGCAAGGTCGCCGAGCTGGCGGGGCGCTGACCCTGTGGTGCGACCCGTTCGCGGGTCCCGTCCGCCGGCGAGCTTGATGAGGGTCAAGGTCGTCGCCGGCCGCGGGTGGGCAAGCTCAGGATGACGATCCGCCCGCACGGGCCAGCGCACAGGAGAACGGAGTCCCCATGCAGACCATCACCGCCGCCCAGACCGCCGTCGCCGACAACCCCCACGGGGTCGACGTGCGCCACCTGCACAAGACGCCCCACGTCGTCGTCAGCCAGATCACGCTGGAACCCGGCGAAGTCGTGAAGCCCCACAAGGCGCCGGTCGACGCCTTCTTCTACGTGCTCGAGGGCACGCCGGCGATCGAGATCGAGGGCGAGACGGTGTTGGCCGGGCCGGACACGCTGGTACCGAGCGCGCTCGGGCACGTGCACGCGATCCGCAACGAGACCCAGGAGCGCGTGCGCTTCCTCGTCGTCAAGACGCCGAACCCCAAGCCCTGACGGGGGCGGTGACCGTCAGCTCGGCGACGCCTCCACCGCGATCAGCGTGAGGCCGAGCTCGGCCTCGAGCTCGCGGATGCGCCCGAGCTGCGCCTCGCCCGGCTCGGCCGGCGGCGCCTGAAGCTGCGGGCCGAGCTCCTCCATGATCTTCTGCAGCCGCTCCTCGCGTGCCGGGTCGAGCGCGCGGCACGAGAACGCCACCAGCGTCAGGCCGAGCTCCTTCTCCAGCGACTGGATGCTTTCGAGGTCGTCGCCCTCGACCTTCCTCGCGATCTCACAGAACATGGTGCGCTCCTTGTGACGTCCGCCGTTGGCGAGAGTGTACCTCGCGGGCGCCGCCGCCTCAGGCGATGGGCACGTCCGACGCCGCCTCTTCCGGCAGATCGAGCAGGACCTGCTGGTCGCGGGCGTGGCGCGCGGTGACCCCGAAGAGGACGAGCGCGGCCGTCCCCGCGGCGGCGATCATGATCGCCACGGATGTCGCCGTGACCGTGCCGCTGATGCCGATCAGCGGCATCGCCAGGGCGCCGAGGCCGAGCCGGAGACCGCCGAAGTAGGCGGACGCGGTCCCGGCCACCTCGGGGTGGAGCGAAAGCGCCAGCGCGGTCAGGTCGGGCAGGATGACGCCCATGCCGGCGACGATCACGAAGAACGGCACCGCCAGGCCCCAGATGCCGAACGCACCGGTCAGCGCCGAGACCAGGACCGCCATGCCGGCGACGGTGAAGGCGATGAGAGCGACGGCGAGCAGGCTCCGCGGAGAGAAGCGGGCCAGGAGACGGTGGTTCGCCTGGCCCGCCGCCAGCATTCCTACGGCGTTGACGGCGAACAGGATGCTGTAGGTCGTCGCCGAGACGCCGTACTGATGCTGGAAGACGAACGACGAGCCGCCCAGATAGGCGAAGAAGGCCATGTAGACGAAGGCGCCGGTGAACGTGTAGCCCATGAAGCGGCCGTCACGTGTCAGCCCGGCCATCGTGCGCAGCGCCGCGCGCAGGCCGCCGGTCACCCGCCTCTCCCTCGGCAGGCTCTCCGGCAACCAGAGCGCGACGCACACGAGGGCGAAGACGCTGATCGCGGTCAGCGCGACGAACGGCCCCCGCCACCCCAGCAGGTGGAGCGTCTGGGCGCCGGTCAGTGATGCCACCAGCGGCGCCACGCCTCCGATGATCACGATCCAGGAGAAGAGCCGGGCCGCCTCACGCCCGCGCGCGTAGTCGGTGACCATCGCGTTGGGGATCGCAAGGCCGAAGGCGGCCGCCGCCCCCTGTGCGAAACGCACGGCGATCAGCACTTCCACCGTCGGCGCGACGACGCAGACGAGCGCCGAGGCGGTGAACACGACCAGTCCGACGAGCAGGGTCGGCCGCCGGCCGCGGCCGTCGCTCACGGGGCCGGCGATGAGCTGACCGAGCCCGAGCCCGATGAGGAAGGTCGTGACGCTGAGAGCCACGGCGGATTCGGACGCGCCGAGGGCCTCGGCCGCCGCGGGCATCGCGGGCAGGAAGAGGTCGGTCGCGAACGACCCCAGGGTCCAGAGGCCGCCGAAGATGAGGATGATGACGGCGCGGCGGCCGGGCGTGAAGTCGACGAAGGACGAGGACGCGGCCATGCGGCTCAACAGACGGTCATGCCGGCGGGCGCGCCCGGGCGCAGCTCGCGCGCCCGCGAGCGCCCGCGGTCGTCGTGCGCAGTTCCCGGCGTCAGCCGCCGAGCCCCCTGAGCTTCTCGCTCAGCCGCCGCTGGTGCTTCTCGGTCTGCTCGCGCAGCGTGTCGACGACGGCGGTCACTGCGGCCGGGTCACCGTCGTGGACGGTGAAGATCTGGGACTCGATCAGCGAATCCTCCAGCTTGACGGCCGCACGGAACGCCTCCTGCAGCGGAAAGCCCGCGACGGGTGTGATCTGCGCGAGGTTGCGCAGTCGTGCCGTGTCGGCCTGCACGTCGGCGAGGTCGTACCGCCGGTTCGCGACGAACGCTGTCAGGTCTTCGCTCTTCTCCGCCAGGGAGCGCAGCAGGGCGCCGTGACCATGCTCGTCACGGGCGAGTGACGTCCAGAGGTCGCCGACCTCGGGGTACTGCGCGGCGTAGGAGGAGTAGAGGGCGCTCATCGCCTCCTCGTGTTCCGCCAGCGCCAGTACTACTGTGCGCGGGTCATCCGCCATGCGTCACACCTCCAGGGAATGTGCCACGATGCTATGTCACTTCCACCATACGGACAACGTGTCCGTTCCGTGGAATGGACCGCGGCCTTGACAGCTTCCGCCGCGGCTTGTAGGCAGGGCGTGTGAGCGCTCCGCAACACGCCCCCGAGTCCATCGCCGGCCGCGGCATGAGCCGCGGCCTCATCCTGCTGTTCGCGGTCGCGACCGGCCAGGCGGTCGCCTGCAACTACCTGGCGCAGCCGCTGCTGGAGACCATCCGCGACCTGTTCGGCGTCTCGGCGGCGGTCGCCGGCCTCATCGTCACGGCCGCCCAGATCGGCTACGCGGCAGGCCTGATCCTGCTGCTGCCGCTCGGCGACCTCTTCGAGCGGCGCCGGCTCATCACGACGCTGGCGGCGATCACCGTCGTGGGGCTCCTGGCGGCGGCGGCCGCGCCGTCGATCGGCTTCCTGATCGCGGCCGCCGGCGTCATCGGCACGACGTCGGTGATGGCGCAGCTGCTGGTGCCCTTCGCCGCGACGCTCTCGCCCGAGGCCGAGCGCGGCCGCGTCGTCGGGACGGTCATGAGCGGCCTCCTCCTCGGCATCCTGCTGGCGCGCACGTTCTCCGGCCTCGTCGCCGACCTCGCGGGCTGGCGTGCCGTCTATCTCATCGCCGCCGTGCTCATGACCGCGCAGGCGGTGCTCCTCTACGTCAAGCTGCCACGCTACCGGCAGTCGGCCGGCCTCTCCTATCCGAAGCTTCTCGCCTCCGTGCTGGACATCGCGCGCGGCGAGCCGATCCTCCGCCGCCGGGCGCTGTACGGCGCGCTCTCGTTCGCCTCGTTCAGCATCCTGTGGACCACGCTGGCGTTCCTGCTCGCCGGCCCCGCCTACGGCTTCAGTGACGGCGTCATCGGCCTCTTCGGCCTGGTCGGCGCGGCCGGCGCGCTCACCGCGTCGGTCGTGGGCCGCTTCACCGACCGCGGCTGGGGGTACGGGCTCACCGGCGTGTCCTGCGCGTCGATGCTCGCGGGCTTCGGCCTCCTCTGGCTCGGCGGCCACCACCTCTCGGCGCTGCTCGCCGGCATCCTCGTCCTCGACGTGGGCTCGACCGGCGTCCACATCAGCAATCAGAGCGAGATCTACCGGCTGCAGCCGGCGGCGCGCAACCGCATCAACGCCTTCTACATGACGACCTGCTTCGTCGGGGCCGCCGCAGGCTCCGCCACGGCCGCCCTTGTCTACGACCGCTGGAGCTGGACGGGCGCATGCGTGCTCGGCCTGCTCGTCGCGGTGGCCGCCACCGCGCGCTGGGCGACCGACCGGCAGCGTCCGCTCGCCGAAAAGGACCCCGTCTGCGAGGCGGCGCCGCCCGCATGACCACGAAAGGAACCGGCATGAGATTCATCGACGCCCACCTGCACACCGACATGATCGAGGACGTGCAACTGCAGAAGCTCGTGATGATGGGCATGGAGGCTGCGGTCATCCCGAGCCCGCACATGTTCGTCGGCACGCACGACGCCGACACGGTGCTGCTTCTGTGGGAGCGGTTCCTCACGATGGAGGCGACCACGGCGCAGACCCTCGGCTACGAGGCCTTCACCTCCATCTCGGTGCCGTTCTTCGGCGTGAACCGCGCCGACGCCGAGAGGTGCCTCGAGCGCATGCCCGAGTTCCTGGCCCACGAGCGCGTCGTGGCCATGGGTGAGATCGGCCTCGACTGCGGCACGGAGTTCGAGGAGTGGCTGTTCCGCGAGCACCTGCGGCTGGCCAGGGAGCACGACCTGCCGGTGATCCTGCACACGCCGATCCGTCTGGCGCCGCAAGGGCCCGCCGTCACCCCGCGCGTGTTCGAGATCATCAGGGAAGAGGGCTACCCGGTGGAGCGCTGCGTGTTCGACCACGCCGCGGAGGAGACCATGGACTTCCGCATGAGCACCGGCGGCATGGTCGGCCTCTCCATCTGCTGGGACAAGATGCCGCCCGAGGTCGCGGCCAGGCTCGTCATCGACCACCCCGAGTGGCGCGAGCGCCTCCTCATCAACTCCGAGCTCGGCGGGATGGGGAACGACTACTTCATGGTGCCGCGCGTCCAGCTGGCGATGAAGCTCTTCGGCCTCGACAAGGAGACGATCGACCAGGTCTGCTACCGGACGCCGCGCGACTTCTTCCACCTGCCGGTGGATTGATTGGCGGATACGGCGCGGTCGGGGAGTGCGCTATATGACGCTGGACGAGTTCTTCGAGGGGTTCGAGACGTCGCGGCCGGTCTTCGAGGCGGTCCGAGAGGCGGTCGAAGCAACCGGCCTGTCGACCCTGCGCGTGTCGAAGAGTCAGATCGCCTTCGCGCGGCGGCGGCCGTTCGCCTGGGTCTGGGTGCCCGGCCGCTATCTCGGTCCCGGCCGCGCGCCGCTCGTGCTGTCCGTCGCGCTCGGCCACAGGGACGCGTGGCCGCGCTGGAAGCAGGTCGTCGAGCCGTCGCCGGGCCGCTTCATGCACCACCTCGAACTGCGGGAGCCGGGCGAGGTGGACGAAGAGCTGCGTTCCCTGCTGCGCGAGGCGTGGGAGTGTGCGGGGGAGGGGTCCTGATGGACACGCCGCCGTCGCTCGACCAGCTGCGCGGCATGCGCGAGGAGCTGGAGGCGCGCGTCTCGCCGGACGGGAGGCGCCCATGACGCAAGAGCGATCTCTCCCCCGCGCGACGCTGGACGCGCTCGGCGGCGTGCCGCGGTTCCTCCGCGCGCCGTTCCACCGGCGGCGGCACCTGCGATGGGGCGCGACCGACGCCGAGGTGGCCGACCACATGCCGGGCGACGAGCTCGTGCCCAGGGCTTCGTTCGAGGCGACGCGCGCGATCACCATCGACGCGCCGCCGGAGGCGGTGTGGCCGTGGATCGTCCAGATGGGCTACCGGCGCGCCGGGTTCTACACCTACGCGCTCCTGGACAACGCCGGCTACGACAGTGCGGACACGGTCCTGGAGGAGTACCAGCACCCCCGAGTCGGCGACTGGATGCCCATGGCGAGCAAGGTGAGTGAGACGACGGCGTTCCGTGTCGCGGCCTTCGCCACGGACGAGTGGCTGCTGTGGTCCAAGCCGGACAGCACGTGGTCCTGGACCCTGACTGCGCTCGCGGGAGGTCGGACGCGGCTGGTCACGCGCCTCAAGCAGCGCTACCCGTGGGAGTCGCCCGGCACGGCCGTCTTCACCCTGGTCCTGCTTGAGCTGGGCGACTTCCCGATGATGCGCAGGATGCTCACCGGGATCAAGGAGCGCGCAGAGCGCCTGGCGAAGGGGGGCTGGACCCGTGTTCCATGACATCCCCGGGGCCATTCGGGCGCGCATGGCGCAGCTCGAGGAGATCGACGCGCGCGACCGCAGGGACGGGACCGCGCGGCTCGAGCGCCTGCGGCAGGTGCCGCGCGAGGTCGGCAGGTTCGTGGCCCTCCTCGCGGCGGGCGCGCCGCCCGGGCGCTGGATCGAGATCGGCACGAGCGCCGGCTACTCGACGCTGTGGCTGGCGCTCGCCTGCCGCGAGGTGGGCGCGCGCGTGACGACCTTCGAGGTCCTTGACGCGAAGGCCGCGCTCGCGCGCGAGACCTTCGCGCTGGCCGGCGTGGACGACGTCGTCGAGTTCGTCCACGCCGACGTCCGCGAGCACCTCGCGGGGCTCGACGGCATCGCCTTCTGCTTCCTCGACTCCGAGAAGGCGGATTACGGCGAGCTCTACGAGGCCGTCGTGCCCAGGCTCGTGCCCGGCGGCCTGCTTGTGGCCGACAACGCCGTCGGGTTCGAGGACGTGATGCAGCCGATGCTGGACGGCGCGCGCGCCGACGCGCGCGTGGACGCCGTCCTCGTGCGCTTCCTCACCGGCCAGCTGATCTGCAGGAAGCGGTAGGCGCGTGGCCTCCGTCGAACAGCTGTGGGCCACGTTCCTCGAAGAGCGTCCGGGCGTCGCCGGACCGGGGGACACGTACTCGGCCTGGCACTTCTGCGACAACCAGGCCGACGCCGACGAGCTCGTCGAGCTCGTCCTCGCCGGGCGCAAGCGGGCCACGGCCGGCGCCCTGTGGTCCTACGAGACCGAGGACGAGCCGCTCCCGCGGGCCGGCGACTTCAGCGTGGTCACCGATTGGAGCGGCGCGGCGCGCTGCATCATCCGCACCGTCGCCGTGGACGTCGTGGCGTTCGGCGCCGTCAGTGACGAGTTCGCCGCGACCGAGGGTGAGGGCGACGGCTCCCTGGCCTCCTGGCGTGAGGCCCACTGGGCGGCGTTCTCCCGGGAGCTCGAGGGGACCGGGCGCGCGCCGCGGCCGGACATGCCGGTGGTGTGCGAGCGCTTCGAGGTCGTCTTCCCGGTCTGACACGCGGTGCGGCGGGAGGCCGCCCGCGAGAAGCCGAGAGGACCGGCGGCCGCGAGGGGAGACGACGACGGGCCCGGCGGAGGGGAGAACCCTCCGCCGGGCCCGTCCGGCCTGGCGCCGTCCGGCTTCCGCCGGGCCGGCCTACCGCCGCGCGACCAGGTCCTCGCGGCCGCCGGAGACGAAGTAGGCGGCGGCGGTGACGGCGATCGTGAAGGGCGTCGTGAGGATCGCGAGCCAGCCGTTGGCCACCGCGCCGATGGCGATGAAGATCACGACCAGGGCGAGGTGCTCCCAGAAGCCGTTGTCCACGACCTGGTGGTAGCTCGCGGTCATCGCTTCGGCCAGGCCCATCCTGCGGTCGACCATGAACGGGAACACGTACAGCCAGATGGTCGCGAGCAGCACGCCGCCGACGATGGTCAGAGAGGCGAGCCCGATCAGCACGACCAGCACGATCGCCGCCCAGAGGAAGCCCCAGAAGCGGTCCATGCAGGAGAACACGTCGCCGATCCGGGCGGGGCGGCCGTCGCGGATCCTGCCGACGACCATGCTGTAGAGCCCGGCGAACAGGGGGCCGGCGAGGATCCCCAGCGTGACGATCGAGAGGAGGCCGGCGATCAGGCCGCCCACGAGGAGCGGGACGATGTCTGCGGTGAAGGCGTTCCAGCCGCCCTTGAAGGAGAGCCCGACGTCCAGGCGGGGTCTCGCGAGCGCTGGTGTGGTGGCGTCGACGGTCATGGTGAGTTCCTTTCCCCTTGAGTGCGTTGCCTGGGGAGAGCCTACGGCGAGGGCCGGCCGCGGTCGTCTCCCGGTGGGCTGAACCCGGGGTCAACTGGAGGAGGAACTTGGGCGCCGGCGGGGTGCCCCCGCAGGGGGATGCCGCCGGCGCCGGAGGGAGAGGCCGGCGGCCGGAGGGGTGGTCCGGTCCGGCCGCCGGCGCGAGTCTCGGGACTCTCCTAGAACGCCATCGGATAGGTGTTGGGCCACTGGCTGCGGCCCATGCCTCTGCTCAGCGCATAGGCGGTGGCGCGGATCTGCGCCCACCCGTTGTAGATGCTCTCGTGCCTCCACGGGTTCCAGGACCCCGACCAGGTGCTGGGGTAGTACTGGAACAGGCCCTTGTAGGTGGTGCCGATCGTGCGGCTGCCACCGGACTCCAGCATCATCATGCGGTAGAGGCCGGCCGTGCCGACGCCGTACTTCTTGCCGGCGATCTCGATGAGGGGCTTCCACTGGCCGCGCCGGTTCCACTCAGCGATCTGCTGCAGCGTGCGGATCCGCTGCTGGAGCCGCCGCACCTTGACCGTCCAGCGGCGCGCCAGCGTCCCGGCCCGGACGCTCCGCGCCTGCTGTGCCGCCACCTCGTCGGCCGTGACCACCCCGTCGGCCAGCAGAGCCGCGGCGAGGGTCGGGTCCATGGAGACGGGCGGGACGACGAGCGCGGACAACGGCTCAGGAGTCGCCGGATCTGGAGTGGCCGGATCGAGCGTGGCCGGATCGGGAGTGGCCGGGGTGAGCATGGCCGGGTCGCCTGCGACGCTGGTCGCGGCGTGGAGCTCACGGGCGCCGGCCAGGCCGGCGGCGGCGAGGCGGGCGCGCTCGCGGGCGCGCTCCCTGAGCTGCTTCGCCTGGCGGAGCTGCTGCTTGAGCTTGGAGATCGAGGGGTCGCCTGCCACTGCCGGCGCGGCGACGGCGCCGGCGGCGAGAGCGGTGAGGGCGATGGCGAGGGTGAGTTTTCTGAGACGCACGTTGTCCTTTCCACGTGATGTCCCGCGCGGCAGCGGTGATGGCCTGTGCCGGACGGGCGGTCCGCGCCGCACGCACGCCGCCGCACGACATGTCCGTCAACGGTGAATGGGGAGGAAGACGAATCTGCGGGCGGAGGGCGCGAGGCGCCTCTTGGTGAGATCCGCCGCACAGTCAAGCGGATTATCGCGCGCGGTGCAACCCGGAGGCCCCAGCCGAGCCTCGCGCGCCGCCTGCTCGGCCCCGCAAGGGCGGCCGTATAGACTGGCGCCCGTGAGCCGCAGAGGTGCTCACGGGACCATGGGGGTAGGCATGAGGAGTAAGTCTTCGCCGCGGCGGCGCACCGCCGCGGCCGCGGCTCTGGCGCTCGCGGTGTTCGCGCTGGCGGCGGCATCGCCGGCCGTGGCGTTCGCGCAGCGCTTTGCGGTGAACGGCGGCGCCACGTACGCGCGCGGCCTGCGCGCGACGGTCGGCGACGCCGGCTGGTCGCCCTTCTTCCGCCCCGGCGTGGTGGTCTGGGACGGCGGCAGCATCATCGCCGGCTACGGAGCAGACCGCGGCTACCGGTTCCCGGTCCAGACACTCGCCGTCGTGCCCAGGACCTGCGCGAGCTTCGTGTCCTCCACCGGTGGCGCCCGCATCGCCGACATGCTCGCGGACGCTCCCGTGGAGGTGGACGCCCGCTACGACGCCGGGGCCGACCTGAACCTCTGCCTGGTGCTGGCCGGCGGTGGCGACCTCCGCGCCGGCGCGAGCGTGGCGTCGGTGTTCGACGCGGTCGGGACGTACTGCCGCGAGCGCCGGGCGGCCGGCTTTCGGGTCATCGTCCTGACCGTCCTGCCCTCGGATCGTCCCGAGACCTTCGACGCCGCCCGGCTCGCCTACAACGCCATGCTCAGGGAGCGCTGGGCGGAGTTCGCCGACGGCCTCGCCGACATCGCCGCCGACCCGCGCATCGGCGAGACCGGCGACGAGCTGGACCGGCAGTTCTACGGGGTGGACGCGCGGCACCCGAACAACGCCGGCAACGCGGTGATGGCCGCGGTGACCGCTCCCGTCGTCGCGGCGCAGCCGTGGACGTCGGCCCGCTGCGAGCTGCGGCTGCGGGACCTGCCCGGCGACTGGAGCGCCTGGCGTCCTTACTCGGCGGCGACCACGGCGCAGCTCGGCGACTACCAGGGCGTGCACGTGGTGGAGGCGGAGTACCGGCTCGACGGCGGTGAGCCCGTCGCCACCGCGGACACCATCTTCGTCGACACCGTGCGCCCGGTGCCGCGGGCGCTGCGCGACGTCGTGGTGCGCAGGGGCAGGACGGCGGTGCTGCGCTACCGCATCGACGACGCGGATCCCTGCGGCCCCACCGGCACGGCCGTCGTGAGCGTCACCACGGCCCGCGGACGTGTGGTCAAGACCTTCGTCCGCCGCCGCGTCCCGGTGGGACAGCGGGCGACGATCGCGTTCACGTGCACCCTGCCCAAGGGCTCCTACCGCTACGTCGTCCGCGCGCGCGACGCCGCCCGCAACCCCGAGCTCGTCCCCGGGACCGCACGCCTGACGGTGCGCTGAGCACCGCCCCGAGCGGGCGCGCCGCGCACCCTCCGCGGGTCAGGCCCGCCGGCCGAGCAGCGTGCGGATCGCGGCCTTGGGATCGCC
This sequence comes from Thermoleophilia bacterium, assembly GCA_036277455.1. Lineage (GTDB taxonomy): Bacteria > Actinomycetota > Thermoleophilia > UBA2241 > UBA2241 > CAIXSE01. Next base: position 20,183 of record DASUMX010000113.1, on the reverse strand, counting down.
GGTGAGCGGCGCTCCGTGCGCCAGGCACAGGATGCCGAACGGGAGCTCGAGCAGGTGCTCCACGCTCTCCCGCGTCGCAGCCGGATCCTCGTGGAAGGCCGGGTCGATGAAGTGCAGCCCGGCCTCGTCGCTGCTCAGAAGGTCCGAACAGAAGACGACGCCGGGCCCGTCCTCGGAGAGGAACGAGTAGTGCGGCCACTCGGGGCCGGGCGTGCGGAAGGCGCGCAGCCCGCCGGGCAGCAGCTGGCCGTCCGCATAGGTGTGGTCCGGCTCCTCGTCGGCGGCCGAGGCGTCCTCCGGCAGCCACACCTCCGCACCCAGCTCCGTGCGGTAGCGCCAGGCGGCGCGCTGGTGGCAGCGGGCGGTGAGCAGCGTCGCCACGGGGCGCGGGAGCGCGCCCAGCGCCGCGCCGTCGAGGCGCACCGGGTCGATGAGCAGGCAGCCCTCGCGGGTCAGCACCGCCTGGGACGTCGAGACGTGCCCCCCGATGGCGCTGTTGGCGATGCTCCACGTCCAGAGGCCGGGGACGACCTCCCCGGCCGCGGCCGCGATCTCTCTCGGTTCGGTCATCGTTCCTCCTCGTGCACGGTCAGCGGGCGGCGGCGCGGGCGTCGAGATACGCGAGGATCGCCGCCGCCTGGCTCGCTCCGTCCAGTCCGGCCTCGGCCAGCACCGTCTCGCCCGGGCCGCTGCCCAGGTAGTGGCCCTGGCGGAACGGGTGGAGGCTGGCGGCGCGGCCGGCCTCGCTCGTCACCCAGCGATAGAGCGTGGGCAGGGTGAAGCCGGTGATGCCGACGGCCTGGGCGGCGCGCGCCTCGGGGAAGATCGCGCGCCGCTCGTCCTCCGGCAGCAGGTCGAAGAGCTCGGCGCTGGCGACGTAGTAGACCAGCGCCTCCACGCCCTTCTCCGCCAGCAGCGGCAGCGCCTCCTGTACGAAGGCGTAGGTCACGGCGCTCTCCTGGAGTACGACGGTCACGTCGGGGGCCTCGCAGGCGCGCAGCGCGTACACGCCCGAGACGGCGGCCTCGGGCGGCGCCAGCCCGAGCGCCGGCCGGTCCAGCACCGGCTCCGCCGGCCGGGTCACGAACATCGAGAGGACGGCGGGCCGCCGCGCCAGCGCCGCCGCGGTCAGCGTCCAGATCTCCTGCGGCTCCCACGGCGTCAGGGAGATCGCCGTCCCCTTGGGGAAGTCCTCCTGCAGCATCTGGAGGGGCTGCGGGTCCGCATGTGTGGGGCCGTCCTCACCGGTCTTGAGGCCGGCGTGCGCGCACACCAGGATCATCGGTTTGTACGGCTCGCCGCTCGCCGCCTGGCGCGCCTGGGCGCCGATGGCGTGGAGACGCGCGGCGATGTGGCCGAGCGGCGCCATGAAGGCGCCGTAGGAGGACCCGACGCCGAGGTCGTGGCCGTAGGCGCTGATGCCGCTGAGCACGCCCGCGATGGCGTCTTCGCAGATGCCGCCCACGCTGAGCAGGCGCGCGTCCGGGTTGGTGCGCGCGTTCCAGAACCCGGCGGGGAACCCGTCGGCGATGGCGCCCACGCTGGTGGAGCCCATGAGGTCGGCCGAGGCCACGAGGAAGGCGCCCCCGCTGGCCGCCTGCAGGTGGTGCAGGGCGCGGCCGAACTCGCCGCGCAGCGTCGTGGACGCGCCGGGCTCGAGGCGCAGCTGGTGCGGCGTCGCCTCGGGCGCCGGGGCGACCTGCGCCGCCGCCTCGGCCAGCTCGTAGGCGTCGTCGACGCGCGGGGCGCCGGGCCGGGGGGCCCGCTCGCGCGCGTCGAGCCTGTCCCGGGCGGCCGCCAGCCGCTCCGCCAGCGCGGCCGCCATCGGCAGCTGTGCATGCACCTGCGCGCGGATCGCCTGGAGCGCCGTCCAGAAGCAGCGCTCGCGCACGCTCGCGCCGTCCGGGCCGGCGCACGCCCGATCGGCCGGGTCGCAGGTGGGCAGGTCGATCGCGGCGCCGGTCGTGCGGCTCAGCTCCGCGAGCGCTTCGTAGAAGCCCTCGGAGCAGAGCTTGTGCCCGGCGCCGTGGCTGCCCTTGCCCTCCACGCCGTAGCGCCAGCCCTTGTGCGTGCGGTAGACGATCGCCGTCGGCTGCCCGGTGTCCAGGGCAAGCGCGCGGCGCTGCGCCGCGACCACCTGCTGCACGTCGTGGCCGTCGGCCACGTCGATCACGTTCCAGTCGTGCAGGTAGAAGAGCTCTCGCGGGTCCCACTGCACGTAGTCGCCGGGGAGAACGCCCTCCCGGCAGACGTGGTCCGAGTCGATCGACGCCTGGTTCCAGTCGAGGTGCAGCACGACGTTGGCGAGCGAGGCGGTGCCGGCTGCGGCGAGCGCTTCGCTCACGCGTCCGGGCGTCAGGCCTCCCTCGCCCTCGATGATGTGCACGCGGGGGGCGTCGGCGCCGTACCGGTCGGCGGCGCCGAAGCCCAGGCCGATGGAGCTGGCGACGCCGACGCCCGAGGCGCCCGTGGAGAGCTTGACGAAGGGGGTCGCCGGCGTCGGGTGCCCGTCGAGCGCCCGGGCGCCGAACGCACGGAACAGCGGCGTCCCGGTGATCGGGTTGCGGCGGAAGCCGAGGAGGTCCTCGAGGCGGAGGCGCTGCCTCGGGCTTGCGGGCAGCAGGCCCGGGTCGGCCACCGCCGCGACCTCGTCGCGCAGCGCCCACATGGCGTAGAGACCCATCGCCTTGTGGCCGGCCGAGTAGCTGATGAGGTCGGCGTCCGGCCGGTCCGGGTCGCCGAGCTCGTACTCCATCGCGTCGAAGAGCGCCGCGGCGACCAGGCGGCCCGAGGAGATCGACCCGCCCGGGTGGCCCGACGTGGGGACGTAGTTGAAGAGGAGGGCGCAGAGGGAGCGATAGAGGAGGTCGAAGGTCTCGAAGTGGTCCAGCTCGACCGGCGTGAGCGGCCCGCCGCCGGGCATCTCTTCCGTGAGGTCGACGTACAGGCCACGCCTCGGCCCGAAGGTGAACGACATGGTCCCCGCTCCTTTCCCCGGCGCGTCCGCGCCCCTGGACTATACCAGGATTCTACTCCGCTCCCGGCGACCGGCGCACCACCCCGTGCGTCCGCGGCGCCGCGGCTACTTGAGCGTGTAGACCGTGACCTCTCCGTCGTACCCCGGCCCGGCGCCGTCCTGGAACCGCTGGCTGAAGAAGATCCTGAAGTTCCCCGGCTTGAGCGGCCCCACGGTCATCGCGTTCTCCGTGTCCAGCTGGAACCCCTGGGTCTCGGGCGTCATCGAGTAGCCGAAGCCGGTGCCGTAGTCGGCGTTGATGAGCCGGAAGGTGAGGACCACCGGCGGCTCATCGGGACCGGAGAGCTTCCAGGCGAGCCTGGCCTGCGTGCCCAGCTGGTGGGTGCCGAGGTTGAGTTTCACCGGCGCTTCGCCCGAGACCTCGCTCGTCACGACCTTCTCCCATTCAGGAGACGGGCTGGCGCTCGGGGAGTCGCCGCCGCACCCGGCGCTCGCGGCCGTCAGGGCCACGAGCGCGACCACGGCGGCGGTGAGGACGACGAGCCTGGTGCTGATCCGCATCGGTGCCTCCTCAGCCGGTGACGACGGCGTAGCTGCTGGACACGGGCGTACCCGCCTTGAGCATCGCCCACACCGGGCAGATCTGCGCCTCGGACAGCGCCAGCGCGTGCTCGACGCGCGCGGGGTCGACCGCGCCGTGGACCACGAACGCCAGGTCGATGTCGGTGATCACGGTGGGGTGCTCGTCGCGCCGCCGCCCGCGCGCCGTCACCTCGACACGCTCCACGGGCTGCCCGTCGCGCCGGAGAAGCGCGGCCACAGCGCTGCCGCTGCAGCCCGCGAGGCTGGCAAGGAGGAGGCGCAGCGGGGTCATCCCCCCGAGGTCGCCGTCGCCGCCGGGCAGCGGGTAGTCCACGGTCACCTCGTGGTCGCCGTCACTGATGGCGAACCGCATGGGGCCGTGCTGCACGGCGTGGACGCTGAGTTCGGACGGCATGGGCGCTCCTTGCTGGTGATGCGTGGCCGGGGACATTCTCTCAGGCCGGGAGGCCGCGTGTCGCGTCCGTCGCCGGGCCCGTCGGCGGCACGGCCGGACTGGCCCGGCCGCAGATGGGGAAACCACCCTGCGACCGGCCTGCGAAGAGGAGAGGACCCGTGGTCGAGGTCGTCATCTGGTCCGACATCGTCTGACCGTGGTGCTATGTCGGCGCGTCGCGCTGGCTCACCGCGCTCAGACGGCTCGGCGACGCCGCCGAAGGGGTGACCTGGCGGTTCGCGGCGTTCGAGCTTGACCCCACCGTCCCTCCCGAGGGGACGGGCTTCGCCGCCTACCTCGAGGGCAAGTACGGCCCAGGGGTGATCGAGGGAATGGCCGCACGGCTGGGAGACGCCGCCGCGGCGGACGGCCTGCCGCTCGTCGATCTCCGCGAGCTCGAGCGGCGCCCGAGCACGTTCCTCGCTCACCGGCTTCTCGCCGGGGCGCTGGAGGAGGGAGAGGACGTGGGGCAGGAGCTGCAGCAGCGCCTCGGCCTCGACCTTCTCTCGGCCTACTGGGCCCGCGGTGCGGACGTCGGCGACCGCGCGGTGCTCGAGGACCTTGCGGAGGCGGCCGGGATGCCCGCGGAGCGGGTGGCGGCCGCCCTCGACGGCGACCTCACGGCGACGGCGGTGCGGCTGGACGAGCGCCGCGCCGCCGAGCTGGGGATCCGCGCCGTCCCGACGTTCGTGTTCGGCGGGCGCTTCGCGGTGAGCGGCGCCCAGTCGCCGGTCGCGCTCGCCGACGCCGCTCGCCGCGCCCTCTCGGGCGCCTGACGCCGCCGCCGGCACGTCCCGGCCTCCGCTCGCTCCACGCGCGTTCCCGCCAACGTCCGAGCTCGATTGTGGCTCGCGGCGCTCGAACGTATCATTGTGCGTTGAGAGACGCTCCGCTGGGGCGCCGAGGACGAACCGTCCGGTCCGGGCCCTCCACACTGCCGCTGGAGGGAGGCAGCCGCCGAGCCAGTGCCCGACCGGCGCAGAGGAGGCTGCATGACCGACGCCGCCGTCGCCGTGGCGGGTGCCTGGACCACCGACCCTTCGCGACTCCCCGACGAGCTGGCCGGCACCTTCCGCGCCGTCATGGGCTGGGGGGGCGTGGCCGTGTGGGACGAGTCCGTCAACATCGTGGACCTCACCCGGGAGTTCGCCGCCCGCACCGTCCAGGAGTGCTGCGGCCAGTGCTTCCCCTGTCGCATCGGCATGCACGAGGTCGCCGACATCCTCGAGGAGATCTGTTCCGGCGAGGGCACCGAGGCCCGGCTCGAGCGCGCGCTCGAGCTCAGCCGGCACGTCGCCGAGGCGTCGCGCTGCGACCTCGGCCGCACCGGCGGCTACGCCGTCCTCGAGTCCCTCGAGCAGCACTACGACCGCTTCGCCGCCGCGGTCGCCGCGAAGGAGTCCATCCCGCGCGGCGTGTACGCCTCCACGGTCGTCGCGCCGTGCATGGCCGCCTGCCCCGCCGGCGTCGACATCCCGGCCTACGTGGAGCAGCTGCGCATCGACGAGGTCGAGCGCTCGGCCGACGCCGTGCGCCGGCGCTGCCCCATGCCCGGGACGATCGGCCGTGTCTGCGTCCGTCCCTGCGAGGACGCGTGCCGCCGCGGCTCGGTGGACGAGCCGGTCGCCATCCGCACGCTCAAGCGCTTCGTCGCCGACAGCGAGCCCGAGCCCATCGCCTGCCCCATGCCCGGCAAGCCGCGCGTCGCCATCATCGGCGCGGGGCCGGCCGGCCTCGCCTGCGCCTACTACCTGGGGCTGGACGGCATCATCAGTACGATCTTCGAGGCGCTGCCGGAGGCCGGCGGCATGGCCGCGGTCGGCATCCCCGACTACCGCCTGCCGCGCGACGTGCTGCGCGCCGAGGTCGAGCGCGTCGAGTCACTCGGCGTCAAGATCGAGTACAACTTCCGCTTCGGCGTCGACGCCACCATGGACGACCTCTTCGCCCAGGGCTACGAGGCCGTGTTCATCGCCGTCGGCGCGCACCAGTCGGCCCGCATGGGCTGCGAGGGCGAGGACGCCGGCTACGACGGCTTCATGCCCGGGGTGGAGTTCCTGCGCGAGATCGCCTTCGGCAAGACGCCGCTCACCGGCAAGACGATGCTCGTGATCGGTGGGGGCAACGTGGCCATGGACTGCGTCCGTTCCGCCCGCCGCATCGGCTTCGACGACGTCAAGCTGCTCTACCGCCGCACCGAGGCCGAGATGCCGGCCGACCGGGTGGAGATCGTCGAGGCCAAGGAGGAGGGTGTCGAGATGGTCACCCTGGTCGCGCCGACGAAGATCATGGCCGAGGACGGCAAGGTCGTCGGCCTCGAGTGCCGGCGCATGCAGCTCGGAGAGCCCGACTCCTCCGGGCGCCGCCGCCCCGAGCCCGTCGAGGGCTCGGAGTTCGTCATCCCGTGCGACTGCATCGTCCCGGCAATCGGCCAGGTCTGCTCCGTCGACCAGCTCATGCCGAGCCACATCGAGGTGAGCAAGTGGAAGACGCTCGAGGTCGACCCGCTCACCATGCAGTCCGCCGACCCGCGCGTGTTCGGCGGCGGTGACTGCTACACGGGGCCCAGCAGCCTCGTCGCCGCCCTCGCCGCCGGCAGGCGCGCCGCCGTGTCCATCGACGCGTTGCTGCGGGGCTGCGACGTCGCCCCGGCGCTGGAGGAGCGGCTCGAGCACGCGATGCTCGCCGTCATCCGCGACGAGGCGCAGGCACCGATACCGTTCACCGGCAGCACCGAGAAGCTGCGCCCCATGGTCGTGCCCCCGGAGGTGCGCATCCAGTGTTTCGACGAAGTCGAAGGAGCGGTGAGCGCCGCCGACGCCCGGCACGAGGCCGAGCGCTGTCTGCGCTGCTACCGCATCGCCGTGGCGGTGGTCTGAGATGACGGACGCACCGCCGACCGGCGCACCCCAGATCACCATCGACGGCCGGGTGCTCGCCTTCGAGCCCGGCCAGACCATCCTCGACGTGGCGAACGGCGGCGGCATCGCCATCCCCACCCTGTGCTACCTGCCCGAGGCGGGTCACCGCGACGTCTGCCGCCTCTGCGTGGTGGAGGTGGCCGGCGCCGGCCGGCTGCTGCCTGCCTGCAGCACGCCGGCCACCGAGGGCATGGACGTCCGGACCATGAGCGACCGGGTGAGGCACTCGCGCCGCGCGACGCTCGAGCTGCTCATCAACTCGGGACGCCACACCTGCATCACCTGCGACGCGCTCGGCGAGTGCGAGCTCAGCCGGCTCGCCTACGAGTACCAGGTGGAGCCGCCGAGCGAGCTGCCGGGCGCCGAGGAATTCCCGCTCGTCGAGGACGCCTACGTCATCCGCGACTACTCCAAGTGCATCCTCTGCGGCCGCTGCTGGGCCGCCTGCACGGCCATCCAGGTGCACGGCGTGGTGCCCCACCCGTCCGGCCGGCGCGCCGAGCGCGCCGGCGGCAAGGACTGGTACCCCCTGCCCGACCTTGACCAGTGCGAGCTCTGCGGCCAGTGCGTCGACGCCTGCCCTGTGGGGGCGCTGACGGAGCGCACCGCGAAGGGCGTGGCCCGGCACTGGGAGCTGCAGCGCATCCGCACCACCTGCCCGCACTGCGGCATGGGCTGCCAGACGGTGGTCCACCTCAAGGACGGCGAGGTCGTCAAAGTGACCGGCGCCGGCGACGTGCCGCCGAACCGGGGCCGGCTGTGCAAGCGCGGCCGCTTCGCCGTGCTGGAGCCGGACGAGCGCGCGCGCCTGGAGGACCCGCTCGTCCGCCGCAACGGCGTGCTCGTCAAGGCGGGCTGGGACGAGGCGCTCGACCTGGTCGCCGAGAGGCTCGGCGGTGTCGGCGCCGGCGGAGTCGCCGGCCTCATCGCGCCGGTGTGCACCAACGAGGAGGCCTACCAGGCCCAGAAGTTCTTCCGCGCCGTGCTCGGCACCAACGACATCGACCACCGGGCGATCGAAGCGTCGCGCGTCTCGCTCGCGGCCACCGGGACCGGCGCCGGCGTGTGCTACACCTCCGGCGCCCTGACCGTGCTCGAGGAGGCGCGCGCCGTCCTGGTGGTCGGCGACGGCGCCGTGGCCGACCACCCCGTGGCCGGCACCGCCCTGCGTCGCGCCGTCCGCGACGGCGCCCACCTCATGGTGCTCGACTCCGGTCACAGCGACCTCGGCGACGCCGCCGCGGTGCGTCTCGCGGTGGAGCCGGCGGCCATCCCCGAGATCCTCAACGGCATCATCGCGGTGCTGCTGGCCAACGAGCTTGCCGGGCGCCGGGACGCCGGCGAGGCGCTGCCGCACGAGCGCGAGCTCGAGGCGATGCTCGCCGCCGTGCTCCCCGAGCGCATCGCGGACGACGCCGGTGTGGATGCCGTCACCATCCGGGAGATCGCCGCCAAGCTGGTCGACGTCCGGCCGGCCGTCGTCTGCGCGACCCTGGGCACCACCGACGACCTCGCCGGCACCGGCGCGGCCGTGGTCAAGCTGCAGTCCCTGCTCGACGACCTCGCCGGCGCGCGCAGCGTCTCGCTGCCGCTCGGCGCCGGCAACGTCCAGGGCCTTCTGGCCATGGGCGTTGCCCCCGACGTGCTGCCCGGCGGCGACCTCGTCACCGACGCGGAGGCCCGGCAGAGGCTCGCCGATGCGTGGGGGGTCGAAGCCATCCCGGACGCCCCCGGCCGCTCTACGGCGGGCATCGTCGAGGCCCTGGCCGGGGGCGAGCTGAAGGCAGCCTGGGTGTGGGCCAACGAGGCGGCGTCGTTCGGCGACGCCGAGGCCCTGCTGGCCGCGCTCGGCAAGGCCGACTTCGTCGTCGTCCAGGGGGCCATGCGCGGCGATTTGTGCGCCGTCGCCGACGTGGTCCTGCCGGCCGTCGCCTGGGGCGAGGAGGACGGCACGTTCACCAACGCCGAGCGGCGCATCAGCCGTCTGCGGCGTGTCCAGCGCCCTGCAGGCGCGGCGCGGCCGGGTTGGTGGACCTTCCGCGAGGTGGCCAGGCGGCTCGGCCACGAGTGGCAGGCCGCCTACCCCAAGGCCGTGTGGGAGGGCGAGATCTCGCTGCTCATCCCGAGCCTCGGCGGCGTCACCTACGCGGAGATCGACGAGTACGGCCTCTGCTGGCCGGCGCCCGCGCCGGTCACGGCCTGACGTCACGACCGCCGCAGCGCGGCGGGTGGCCCTATGAGGGGTGCGCCTCCGGTGCACCCCTCGATGAGGCGACGTCGTGGCTCATTGCCGGCCGCCCGCCGCGCCGCCCGCGCGTACGGGCTGCGCCCCGGCTCCGGTCAACGGTTGTCGTCCCGGGGGAGTGGGGGAAGGCATGGGTGACCGCCCACCCGCGCACAAGGAGCCGTGCCATGCTGTGCAGCCTCGCCACCAAGCTCGACCAGGGGCAGATCGAGGAGATCACGTCGCTGGAGGGGGAGCTGGGCGTCCCGATCCTCGCCTTCGCCTGTCACCAGATGGACGCCGCTCCGATCGACGCCGCGCAGATAGACCGCCTCAAGCAGCTCGAGGACAGGCTGGGCGTCGCGCTCGTCGCCGTCAAGCAGCAGTAGTCGGCCTGCCGCGGTGCGGTGCTGCGGCAGCTCGATCCTTGGCGTCGTCGCCGTACGCTCGGAGCACGATGTCGACGGCGGCCGTGAACTGCGCCGGATCCCAGCGCCGCGTCGCCTCGAGGTAGTCCGCGAGGTCGCCGGCTTCGTCCGGCGGCCGCGTCGGCTCGAGCTCGTCGCCCGCCGGCGCGGCCTTCCGGGCGGCGGCGATCTGCCGGACCCAGAGCGAAGCGAACCCGAAGCCCACCACGCAGGCGGAGAGGATGTGCAGCAGCTCCGCCGCCTCCTCGGGCGTCAGGCCCGCGTCTTTGAAGATCCGGAGCATGCCGGCGGTGCCCTCCCCGGCGCTCGGCGAGTAGGAGCCTCCGCGGGCGATGAGCGGGATCGCGTTGGGGTGGCGCTGCATGAGCTCGTTCAGCGCCAGCCACATGCCGCGCACCTGCGCGCGCCAGTCCGGCGCATCCGCGCCCGCTGGCGCCCTTGGGGCCTCCCCCTGGTCGCCCGCATCAGGGGGGGCCATCTCTCGCCACAGCTTCTCGGCGACGCCGGCGAGGATGGCGTCCTTGTTCGGCAGCTGCCGGTAGATGGTGACGGGCTCGACGCCCAGGTCGTGCGCCAGCCGGCGCATGGTGAGGGCGTCGAGCCCCTCCGCGTCGATGACCGCGAGGGCGGCGTCGACGACGACCTCCGCCGTCACCGGCCCGGTCCTCTCGCGCCTGCCTCCGCCTCGTCCGCCCATGTCCGCTCCCTGAGTCCGGCAGATCCCGAAGGAATCCGTTGACAGCGCTTGTAAACACTGTTACGGTAACGACGTTACAGTAACGCTGTTACCTACCGTACAGCAGAACCTGACGGGGCGCAATGCCCGGGAGGCGGAACCATGAAGCGCACGAGGATCGCCATCATCACCATCCAGTTGCTCGTGATGCTGAACGCCTTCGGAGGCGGCTACTACGGTCTCTCCGGCGCGCCCGGCGTGGACCCGGCCTGGCTCGACGGCACGCCGTTCAGCAGCTACTTCGTCCCGAGCCTCTTCCTCTTCACGGTGATCGGCGGCGGCATGGCCGTCGCCACGGCCGCCTGGATCCTCAAGAGCCGTGTCGCCCCCTGGCTTTCGCTGGCCATGGGTGTGACGCTGATGAGCTGGATCGTCGTCCAGGTCGCGATGATCGGCTACGTCAGCTGGATGCAGCCGGTGTCGTTCGTGGCCGGCGCGGCCGTCGCCGCGCTCGCGGGCAGCGCCCTGCGCGGCGTGCGCCGCGAGCGGCTCGACGTCCCGGCCTGAGGAGAATCTCGCGTCACGGAATGGACCGCGATCGGGCCGCCGGGTGAGCGTTTCTGTTCGCCCGGCGGCCCGTTTTCGCGCATTTCGGTGGTGTTTACGTGCGCCGATGTTCGACATTTTGTGACAATAAGCACAATCCTTTACCAACGGTTGCGCCATGTCGTACAGTCGCGCACACTGAGTTGCGGATACCCCCCTAGGTTCTTGTCAAGGGGTGACGTCCCGCCTCCCCCGGCGGTCGCCTCCCCGAAGGACCGTTCGCGCGAGGAGGCACGAATGGAGCAGCTGGCCCTGAGCGTCCCGGGCATGTGGGCCGACCACCACGTGATCGCCGTCCGAGGTCTCTTCCAGCAAGCGGAGGACGTCCAAGTCACCGGCGCGAGCGCGATGGACGCGACGCTTCGTCTGGAGTACGACCCGGCGAAGACCGACCCGCAGCGCATCGTCGCACAGCTCGAACAGGCCGGCTATGCCGCCGGCGAGACCCCCGAGGCGGATGCCCCGCCGACGGACAAGCCGGCGTGGCTGACCGCGGGGGTGCGCGTCACCACCACCGATCCGGCCGACCTCACGATGTCGGGCGACCACCGCAAGTACTGATCGCCGACCGACCTGTGCGCGTTCTCTCGTCCACGATCCGCCCGGACCTCCGGGCCGCAGCCGCGTCGCGGCCCGTTCCTGCCCGGGCGTGAAGGAGTCGCCTCATGGCTGAGAAGATCAACGACGACGTCAAGCCGGTAGCCGCGAAGAGCATCGATCCGGCCGCCCTCGAGATGCTGGCGCATGCCGAGGGCTGCGGGCTCGAGACCGCGTTCTCTCGCGCGGACACCATGAAGCCCTGCCCCATCGGCGAGTCCGGCGCATGCTGCCGCATCTGCTCGATGGGGCCCTGCCGCCTCGTCGGCAAGGACGCCGAGCAGAAGACCGGGATCTGCGGCGCCGACCTGCCGACGATCGCCGCCCGCCACTTCGCCCGGCAGGTCGCGGGCGGCGTCAGCGCCCACTCCGACCACGGCCGCGACATGGCCATGACGCTGCGCGCCGTGGCCATGGGCGAGGCCGCGGGCTACAAGATCAAGGACGAGCAGAAGCTGCACTCCGTGGCGGGGTACTTCGGCATCCCGACGAGCGGCCGCGAGGTCAACGAGATCGCCCTCGACGTGGCCGACGTCGCGCTCGCGCAGTTCGGTCAGCCGCACGGCGAGATCGTCTACACCAGGCGCGCGACCCCGAGGCGCCAGGCCAGGTGGCGCGAGCTGGGACTCACCCCGCGCGCCATCGACCGCGAGGTGGTCGAGGTGCTGCACCGCACGCACGAGGGCGTCGACCTCGACGCCGAGAACATCCTCAAGTCGGCGCTGCGCTGCTCCCTGGCCGACGGCTGGGGTGGCGCGATGCTGAGCACGGACATCAGCGACATCCTGTTCGGCACGCCCTCGCCGCTGTCGAGCGAGGTCAACCTCGGCGTGCTCAAGGACGACCAGGTCAACGTCATCGTCCACGGCCACGAGCCGACGCTGTCGGCGATGCTGGTCGAGGCCGCTCGCGACCCGGAGCTCGTCGCCGAGGCCAGGGCGGCCGGCGCGGAGGGCATCAACCTCGCCGGCATCTGCTGCACCAGCAACGAGATCCTCATGCGCTACGGCATCCCCGCCGCCGGCAACTTCCTGCACCAGGAGCTGGCCGTGCTCACCGGCGCGGTGGAGACCATGGTCGTCGACGTGCAGTGCATCATGCAGGCGCTCGGGCCGCTCGCCCAGCGCTTCCACACGCAGCTCGTGACGACCTCGCCGAAGGCCAAGATCCCCGGCGCGACGCACGTCGAGTTCGACGAGCACCGCGCCCCGGAGACGGCCCGCGAGATCGTGCGCATGGCGATCGCCAACTACCCGAACCGCGGCCCGGTCCACATCCCGGACTTCCACGAGCCGCTGGTCGCCGGATTCAGCCACGAGTACCTCAACTACATGCAGGGCGGCTTCCATCGCGGCTCGTTCCGGCCGCTCAACGACGCGATCATCGCCGGCCGCATCCGCGGACTCGCCGGCGTCGTCGGCTGCAACAACGTGCGCGTCACCCAGGACGAGGGCATCGTCGAGATGATCAAGCGCTTCATCGCCGACGACGTGATGGTGGTCGTGACCGGTTGCGCCGCCACGGCCGGAGCCAAGGCCGGGTACCTGAGCCCGGAGATCCTCGACCACGCCGGCCCCGGCCTGCGCGAGGTGATGGAGGCGATCGGCATCCCGCCGGTGCTCCACCTCGGCTCCTGCGTCGACAACTCGCGCATCCTCACCGTCCTGACGCAGGTCGCCACCGAGGGCGGCCTGGGGGAGGACATCGACGACCTGCCGGCCGTCGGCCTCTGCCCCGAGTGGATGTGCGAGAAGGCCATCGCCATCGGCACCTACTTCGCCGCCTCCGGCGCCCACGTCATCTTCGGCGTGAGCAGCCCGGTGGAGGCCTCCAGCGTCGCCACGCGCCTCATGACCGAGGGCTGGGAGGAGCTGGTCGGCGGGGACCTCGAGTTCATCCCGGACTGGGACGCGATGTACGCGCGCTCGCTCGAGCTGATCGACGCCAAGCGCGCGGCGCTCAAGCTCCCCCAGTACGACCCGAGCCAGTACGGCGACAGCGGCGACAGCCTCTTCTTCGCCGAGATCAAGAGGTACCTGGCCGACAAGGCTGCGGAGGCCGAGCGCGGCGTCGAGACCGTCGGCTCGCCCGTCTACCCGCTCGCCGAGGGCCACACCCACGACCACGGCGACGGCCACACGCACACGCACGACGAGGGGGAGGCCTGATGTCTCGCTACATCGCGACCCGGGCCATCCGCGGCGCCCAGGGCGTCGTCCGCGAGGCGGAAGAGGCCGTGAACGCGGCGCTCGCCGAGCTGGGCCCGGAGACGCCGGTCCAGTTCACCAACACCGCGTACTACCTGCCGGTGATCTACGCGTTCACCGGCCAGAAGGTGGAGAAGCTGGGCGACCTGCCGCCGGTGATCGAGCGGGCCAAGAGCCTGCTGCACCCGATCCCCGGCGACCAGATGTGGCTGCCGTACCTCGGCGAGACGCTCGACAGCGGCATCGCCACCCTGTTCGCCGAGGAGGCGATCGAGGGCGTGCGCTTCGCCCGCGGCAGCGAGCCGCAGGTGATCAAGCTCGAACAGGCGCGCGAGGACAAGGCCCGCTTCACCGGCGGCGACCTCGGCGTGCACGGCGACAAGATGAAGCTCAACGGCCCGATCGACGACATCCAGCTGCGGGCCTGGGGCATCCAGCTGGTCGACGGCCGCATGCCCGGGTTCTGCGCCATCGTCGGCTGCGCCAGGAGCAACGAGGTCGCGGTCAAGATCGTCCGCGAGCTGCAGAGCCGCGGCATCCTCATCTTCCTCAGCGGCAACGTCAACGGGCGAAGCATCATCCACCAGTTGCAGGAAGAGGGCATCCAACTCGGCTACGACACCTTCACGGTGCCGTTCGGCATCGACACCATCTCCGCCGTGTACGCGCTCGGGTTCGCCGCCCGCTCCGCGCTCACGTTCGGCGGCATGGACGCGGGCAACGCGCGCAAGATCATGCTCTACAACAAGTACCGCGTGTTCGCCTTCGTGCTCGCGCTCGGCGAGGTCGACGACCTCAAGTACGCGACCGCGGCCGGCGCCATCAGCTTCGGCTTCCCGACCATCGCCGACACGCGCATCCCGCAGATCCTCCCGACCGGCGTGACCACCTACGAGCACGTGGTGAGCATGCCGTTCGACGAGATCCCCGGCGCCGACGACATGGAGCGCACGGAGAAGCTCATCCAGCGCTGCATGGAGGTGCGCGGCGTCAAGGTCAAGATCGCCAAGGTGCCGATCCCCGTCAGTTACGGATCGGCCTTCGAGGGCGAGCGCATCCGCAAGGACATCATGTACGCCGAGTTCGGCGGCAAGCGGTCGAACGCGTTCGAGTTCCTGCGCATGAAGCCGACCGACGAGGTCGAGGACGGCAAGATCACCGTCAGCGGCACCGACATCGACGGCATGGAGGAGGGCGGCGCCCTGCCGCTCGGTATGGTCGTCGACGTCTCCGGCCGCAAGATGCAGACCGACTTCGAGCCCATCCTCGAGCGCCAGTTCCACTACTTCATCAACGGCGTCGAGGGCATCCAGCACAACGGCCAGCGCGACATCGCCTGGACGCGCGTGAGCAAGAGCACCTTCGGCAAGGGCTTCCGCCTGGAGCACTTCGGCAAGGTCATCCACGCGCGCATCCACGAGGTGTTCGGCAACATCGTCGACAAGGTGCAGGTGCACCTCACCACCGACCAGGCCGAGGTCGACGAGCTCATCGAGGTCGCGCGCGTCGCCTACGCCGAGCGCAACGAGCGCATCGCCAACCTCACCGACGAGTCGGTCGACACCTTCTACAGCTGCCTGCTGTGCCAGAGCTTCGCGCCCAACCACGTCTGCGTCATCAACCCGGAGCGCGTGGGTCTGTGCGGCGCCTACAACTGGCTCGACTGCAAGGCGAGCTACGAGATCAACCCCACGGGCCCGAACCAGCCGGTCGCGAAGGGTCTCGTCATCGACGCCGAGAAGGGCGAGTTCAGCGGCCCCAACGAGTACATCTACCAGAACTCCAACCAGTCGGTGGAGAGGGTGACCCTCTACTCCATCATGGAGGCTCCCCTGACCTCGTGCGGCTGCTTCGAGGCCATCATGGTGCTCGTGCCCGAGGCCAACGGCTTCATGATCGTCAGCCGCGAGGACCCGAGCATGACGCCCTGCGGCATGACCTTCAGCACCCTCGCCGGAACCGCCGGCGGCGGCATGCAGACGCCCGGCATGATGGGCATGGGCAAGTACTACCTCACGAGCAGGAAGTTCATCTCGGCCGACGGCGGCATGAAGCGTATCGTCTGGCTGAGCTCCAACCTGCGCGAGAGCATGCGCCCCGCGCTGCAGGAGGTCTGCGAGCGGGAGGGCGTGCCCGACCTGCTCGACAAGATCGCCGACGAGACCGTGGCCACCACGGTCGAGGATCTCCTTCCCTTCCTCGAGGAGAAGGGGCACCCGGCCCTGACCATGGACCCGCTGTTCTGAGTCCCCTTTTCCTGACACCCGGAGGGTGCAGATGACCCCAGTCGAGATCCCAGTAGAGAAGTGGTCCGGCGCCGTGCGCGAGGTCACGCTCGGCAGCAGCTACGGCGGTGGGACGCGTGGCAGCACCGTGACCGTGGGCGGAGAGACCGCCTTGCCGTTCCTCGGCTTCGAGGGCGCCATGCCGCACCAGCCGGCGATCGCCGTCGAGGTGCAGGACATGCACCCGGCGGACTGGTCCGCCGAGCTGCAGGCGGCGTGGGGCGACGCCATGGACGACGCCGCCACGTGGGCGCAGAAGGCCGTGGAGGCCGGGGCGGACCTGATCGCCCTGAAGCTCCGCAGCTGTCACCCCGACCAGGGAGACGGCTCGTGCGAGGACGCCGTGCGCACCGTCGAGCGCGTGCTGGCCGCCGTGCCGGTGCCGCTCATCGTGTACGGGCCCGGCTCGGCCGACAAGGACAACGAGGTGCTCGTCGCCGTCGCCGAGAAGACCAAGGGCGAGCAGCTCGCCCTCGGCCTTTGCGAGGACAAGAACTACCGCACCATCGTCGCTGCGGCGCTTGGCAACGGGCACCTGGTGATCGCCCAGACGCCGATCGACGTCAACCTCGCCAAGCAGCTCAACATCCTGATCAGTGACATGGGCCTCCCGCTCGAGCGCGTGCTCATGGACCCCAACACGGGCGCGCTCGGCTACGGCCTCGAGTACACGTACTCGGTGATGGAGCGCCTGCGCCTGGCGGCCCTCATGGGCGACTCCATGACGCAGCAGCCGATGATCTGCACCGCCGGCGAAGAGGCGTGGCGCCAGAAGGAAGGCCGCGCCGAGGGCGACGTGCCCGAGGCGTGGGGCGCGCTTGCCGAGCGCGGCGTCGCCTGGGAGATCAGCACGGCGACGACGCTGCTCGAGTCCGGCGCCGACATCCTGGTCCTGCGACACCCGGCCAGCGTGAGCGCCGTGCGCGAGGCCCTCGACGACCTGACGAAGGGAGCCTGAGCGATGGCCCTCAGCGGACTGCAGATCTACAAGCTGCTGCCCCAGACCAACTGCAAGGAGTGCGGGTTCCCGACCTGCCTGGCCTTCGCCATGAAGCTGGCGCAGAAGGGCACCGAGCTCGACAAGTGCCCGTACGTGAGTGACGAAGCCAAGACGGCGCTGGACGCCGCGTCGGCGCCGCCGATCAAGCTCGCGACGATCGGCGCCGGCGACCGCGCCTTCGCGGTCGGCAACGAGACGGTGATGTACCGGCACGAGAAGACGTTCGTCCACCAGCCCGGCCTCGTGGTGCGCGTCAAGAGCGACGCCGCCGACCTCGGCGACGTGGCGGCGCGCGTGGCCGCGTACAGTGTCGAGCGCGTAGGCATGACGCTCACGCTCGACGGCCTCGCCGTCGAGGACGCGGGCGGCGGCGCGGACGCGTACGCCGCCGCCGTGGCCGCAGCACGTGCGGCCGCTCCCGGCCTGCCGCTGGTGCTCATGAGCGTCGATGCGGCGGCGGTGGACGCGGCCTTGGCCGGCGGCGCCGCCGCTGAGAAGCCGCTCATCCACGCCGCCATCGCGGCGAACTGGCAGGCGATGGCCGAGGCAGCCAAGAAGCACGGCTGCCCGCTGGTCATCAAGGTCACGGACGGCGACCTGGACGGCCTCCTCGAGCTCTCCGGGCAGGTCCGCGGCGCCGGCGTGGAGGACCTGGTCCTTGACCCCGGCGCCACGACCCTCGCCGGCGACCTCGCCGCCGCCACGCAGCTCCGCCGGCTGGCGCTCAAGAAGGGCGCGCGGGAGCTCGGCTACCCGCTCGTCGCCGTCGCGGCGGCGCCGACGTGGCAGGCAGAGCTGGTACGTGCCACCCAGGCCGTCGGCAAGTACGCCGGCGTCATCATCGTCGACCACTTCGAGCCGGCGATGCTCTACACGCTGCTCACGCTGCGCCAGAACATCTACACCGACCCGCAGAAACCGATCCAGATGGAGCCCAAGCTCTACGAGATCGGCGCCGTCACCGCCGACAGCCCGGTGCTCATCACGACCAACTTCTCGCTCACCTACTTCTCGGTGGCGGGCGAGGTCGAGGGCGCGGGCATCCCAACGTGGCTGCTCGTCGCCGACAGCGACGGCCAGTCTGTGCTGACCGGCTGGGCGGCCGGCAAGTTCGACGCCGAGAAGATCGCCAAGACGGTCAAGATCTCCGGCATCGAGCAGAAGGTCGTCCACAAGAAGCTGGTCATCCCCGGCCACGTCGCCGGGCTCTCGGGCGAGGTCGAAGAGGAACTGCCCGACTGGAAGATCATGGTCGGACCGCGTGACGCCGTGGACATCCCCAACTACATCAAGAACGTCTGGGGCGCATGAGCGAGACTCCTGCCACGAGGCCGCGGACGGCGATGGCGACGATCACCTTCACGCCGTCCGGGGAGACGATCGAGGTGCCGCAGGGTACGAGCCTGCTCGACGCGGCGATCCTCTGCGAGCTGGACGTCCCTGCCCCGTGCGCGGGGCAGGGACGGTGCGGCCGCTGCCGCGTGCGCATCACGAGCGGCGAGGTCGAGCGGCGCAGCAACGCCGGCCTCGCCACCGCCGAGATCCTCGACGGCTGGGCGGTGGCCTGCCAGACCTACGTCTCGGGCTCGGTCTCCGTGGAGGTGCCCGAGCGGCGCAAGGAGAAGGTCCGCCCGCACGGGCACGCAGTCGCCGAGCCCGAGTCGCTGCCCATCACCTGCGACTACCTCCAGAACCCGGCGGTCAGGCTCTTCGAGCTCGTCATCGAGCCGCCGTCGCTGGCCGATCAGACCAGCGACTTCGACCGGCTGCGTCGCGCCCTCCAGCAGCAGCACGGCATCACCGAGGTCCGCGCCGAGCTCCCGCAGCTCAGGCGGCTCGGCACCGCCCTGCGCCACGCCAACTGGAAGGTGACCGTGGCGCTCGAGATGCGCGACTGGGTGTACGGCTCGTACCTGCCGCCGCGCCTGCTGCGCGTCTACCCGACGGCGTTCCCCCAGGCGAGCATGGGGCTCGCCGTCGACCTGGGCACGACGTCGCTCGTCGCGTACCTCGTCGACTTCACCACGGGCCGCGTCGTCGACACGGCGAGCGCGTACAACAAGCAGATCTCCTGCGGCGAGGACGTCATCAGCCGCATCATCTACGCCAAGCGGAAGCACGGGCTGGAGCGGCTCCAGAAGCTGGTGATCGAGACGATCAACGACCTGTTGGACGAGCTCCAGCAGCGGAACGGCGCCGAGATGCGCGAGATCCACGAGGTGGCCATCGCCGGCAACACGACGATGACGCACCTGCTGCTCGGTGTGGAGCCGCGCTACCTGCGCGAGGAACCGTACATCCCCACCGTCAGCTCGGCGCCCAAGCTCGTCGCCCACGAGCTCGGGCTCAACGCCAACCCGGTCGCGCGCGTCCACGTGCTGCCGTCGGTGGGCGCCTACGTGGGCGGCGACATCACCGCCGGCGTCATCTCGTCGGGCCTGTACGCGACCGACAAGCTGACCCTGTTCATCGACATCGGCACCAACGGGGAGATGGTCCTCGGCACCAAGGACTGGCTGCTCTCGTGCGCCTGCTCCGCCGGCCCCGCCTTCGAGGGCGGCGGCGTGCGCGACGGCATGCGCGCGTCGCCGGGCGCCATCGAGGACGTCTACATCGACGATGCGACGCTCGAGCCGACGTTCCGCACCATCGACGACGCGCCGGCCGTGGGCATCTGCGGCAGCGGCCTCATCGACCTGCTCGGCGAGCTCTTCGTGACCGGGCTGCTCGACAAGTCCGGACACCTCGACCAGCAGGCGCAGACGGCGCGCGCGCGCGTGCGCGATGGGGTGCCCGAGTACGTGGTGTGCCGGGCCGGCGAGGGCGGCGCCGAGAAGGACATCGTCCTCACCGAGTCGGACATCACCAGCCTCATCCGCGCCAAGGCGGCCATCTACGCCGGCTTCGAGGTGCTCTGCGCCTCCGTCGGCGTGGACCTCGCCGACATCGAGCAGGTGCTCATCGGCGGCGCGTTCGGCCAGTACCTCAACGTCGAGAAGGCCATCCGCATCGGGCTCCTGCCCGACCAGCCCGTGGAGCGCTTCCACTTCCTCGGCAACACGAGCGCCCTGGGGGCGTTCGCCACTCTGCTCTGCGTCAACGTCCGCCGCGAGGTCGCCGACGTGGCGAGCAAGATGACGTACCTGGAGCTGAGCGCCGACAACACGTTCATGGACGAGTACACGTCGGCGCTCTTCCTCCCGCACACCGACCTCACCGGGTTCCC
>DASUMX010000112.1:0-2251 GCA_036277455.1 Thermoleophilia bacterium | reverse complement strand
CGCCCATTGCGCAAGATTCCCCACTGCTGCCTCCCGTAGGAGTCTGGGCCGTGTCTCAGTCCCAGTGTGGCTGATCGTCCTCTCAGACCAGCTACGGATCGTCGCCTTGGTGAGCCGTTACCTCACCAACAAGCTAATCCGGCGCGGGCCCATCCCAGAGTAGAAGCCGAAGCTACCATTTGGCGCGACCTACTTGGCAGATCGCGCGTCATCCGGTATTAGCGTCCCTTTCGGAACGTTATCCCAGTCTCCAGGGCAGGTTGCCCACGTGTTACTCACCCGTTCGCCACTGTACTCACGCCCGAAGGCGCTTTCTCGTTCGACTTGCATGTGTTAAGCACGCCGCCAGCGTTCGTCCTGAGCCAGGATCAAACTCTCCGTGAAAACTTGGTGCTCGCGCCCGAAGGCGCGGGACAAGCTTAGAGAGAGCTCGAAAGCTCAAAAGCCGAAGCACGAATGCCTCGGTTGTCTGTGACCCCCGGTCCGCCGGCCCAAGGGCCGCCGGTTTCAGCAATGCAGGGTCACTGACGGGATAAATCATTTGAACCAGGCACACCCGAAGGCGTGCCAGGCGCACTGGCGTCCACCGATCATCGTGCCGCCACAAGGGCGACGCCGGCTGATCGGCTTCCTCATCCTGTTCAGTTTTCAAAGACCTCGTGCCCGTGGGCACTTGGTGAATCGCGAGCGGTTTCAGCGCGCACGAACCCTGCAGAGGTGATCGCGGGGTTTGGCTTGCCTCACCACACGTCCCGGCAGGGACTTCCTAGTGTACAGGAAGCGGCCGAGCCGTTCAAGCGATTCGCGCTCTTGGTCATCATCGAGACACTGTCTGCAACGAGCGGACTCCTCAAGCGCTCAGGGAGTATACCCCGTGAAAGGACGGTGTCAACCTGACTTGGGCAAATTCTTTGCGCCGGGCTCCCGGAGACTCGCCGCACGCCTGACGGAGCGGGAGAGAACGCTCCTCAGATGCCGCGGATCACGCCCTGCGCCCGCGCGGACTTGCCGGCCTTGAGGCGCCGGCCGGCGAGGGCGGCGGCGGGGACGGCGAGGTCGGAGACCGGCTCGCCGTCCAGGCTCACGCCGCCCTGCTGGATGCGCCGTCGCCACTCGCTGCGGGTCTGGCCGAGCCAGCGCTCGAGGACGGCCGGCAGGAACACTTTGCCGTCCTCCTCCACGTCGCCGGCCTCGAGCGCCAGCTCCTGCAGGCCGGCGGCGGACTCGTGGCGGCGGAAGACGCTGTCGAAGTGCTCCTCCGCCGCGGCCGCGGCCGCGGCGCCGCGCAGCCGCGTGATGATCTCGCGCGCGAGGCGCGCCTTGAGGTCACGCGGGTTGACGGCGCCGCTCTGGTAGTCCTGCTCGATCCGCGCCAGCTCGTCGGCGTGGTGCGGCGTCAGCAGTCTGAAGTACGTCGGCATCACGTCGTCGGGGATGCTCATGACCTTGCCGTACATGTCCCGGGGGTCCTCGGTCACGCCGATGTAGTTGCCGACGCTCTTGCTCATGCGCTCCACGCCGTCGGTGCCCGGCAGGATGTCCATGGTCATGATCGCCTGCGGCTCCTGGCCGAAGTACGTCTGCAGGTCGCGACCCATGAAGAGGTTGAAGACCTGGTCGGTGCCGCCGAGCTCGATGTCGGCCTCGACGGCGACGGAGTCGTAGCCCTGGGCGAAGGGATACAGCATCTCCAGCATGCTGATGGGCTGATGAGCGGCCCAGCGGTTGGCGAAGTCGTCGCGTTCGAGGATGCGGGCCACGGTGGTCGTGGCGGTGATCTCGAAGAGCTGCTCCATGGTGAGCGGCGCGAGCCACTCGCTGTTGTACGGCATCTCGAGCTTCGCCGGGTCAGCGTCGAGGATGAGGAACGCCTGCTCCTTGTAGGTCTCGGCGTTGGCGTCGATGATCGCTCCGTCAAGGCGCGGGCGCGTCTTGCTGCGCCCCGACGGGTCGCCGATGCGCGCCGTGTAGTCGCCGATGATGAGCACGGCGATGTGACCGGCATCCTGGAACTGGCGGAGCTTGTTGAGGACCACCGTGTGGCCCAGGTGGATGTCTGGCGCCGTGGGGTCGACGCCGAGCTTGACGCGCAGCGGGCGGCCCTCGCGCTCGGCGAGGTCGAGCTTGGCCTCGAGCGCGCCCTCGGGCAGCACGTCGACGGCGCCGATCATGAGGTCGTCCAGGAGGCGGCTGTCGGCCACGGCTCGGTCCTTTCGAACGGGTACGGCGACTCGGACGGGCCGGCCGGAGG
>DASUMX010000111.1:0-2316 GCA_036277455.1 Thermoleophilia bacterium | reverse complement strand
GGATTCGCGCGCCTGGGCGTCGCGCATTGCATCGGGCTGCAGGACGAGGCCGCGGTGGTCAAGCGGGTGTTCGAGGCCAACGGCTTCGCGGTCGACGCGGTCGCCTGCAAGACCTCGGCGCTGCCGAAAGAGGTGCTCGGCCTGATGGATGCGGACAAGGTCTCCCCCGGGGAGTTCGAGAGCATGTGCAACCCCATCGGCCAGGCGCGGGCGCTGGACCATACGGGCACGGAGCTGAACGTGCTGCTCGGGTTGTGCGTCGGGCACGACAGCCTGTTCATGAAGCACTCGGTGGCCCCGGTCACCGTGCTCGCGGCCAAGGACCGGGTGCTCGGGCACAATCCGCTGGCGGCCATCTACCTGGCCGACGGGTACTACTGTGAGCGGCTTTTCCCGGCGCGGCAGGGATCCGAGACCGCCGGGTGAGCGGAGCCCCTAACGAACGTCCGGCCGACGCTCTCCGCGCCGCAGGAACTCATCGCTGCCCACCTGCTCCGTCCGGCCGCCGCGGGTGCCGACGCGGAGGTCGAACCCTTCGACGTACGGCTTGATGTCCAGGAGCGGTGTGCCTTCCAGGACGTCGAGATCCTCGACGAGGAGCTCGCGGCCGCGCCGCTCCACGAGACGGACGACGCTCAGGCCGATGGGGTTACTATTCACTCGAGGCAGTCGACCTGCGAGGGAGCCATGAGCGAGTTCGACGTCAACGAGGCCATACGGCGGATCAAGGCCGACCCCGGGGCGGCCGGCGTCGGGATGATTCTTGCCCACCAGGGCATCGTCCGCGGCTCGTCAAGGGCCGGTGAGCGGGTGCACGGCATGCACCTGAAGGTCGACCGGGGGCGATTTGACCAGGCGCTCGCCGAGGCTCGGGACTGGCCCGGGATCGTCGCCGTGGATGGCTGGGTCAACGAGGGAGACCTCAAGGTAGGCGACGACATCATGAAGGTCGTCGTGGCCGGGGACATCCGCGAGAACGTCTTCGGCGGCCTGCAGCGCCTCGTCGGCATCATCAAGAGCGAAGTCGTGACGGAGTCCGAGTTCCGCTGACTCTGCCGCGACCTGCCCCTACGGCGACGACGTCCTTGCCGCGGCGGCGCAGCTGCCTCCAAGCCTGCGATCCTCGATGAGCATATGCTCACGAGGCCAGCCCACGGTCCTCCATCTTGACACCCGCGCGTGGGCGTATATTCTGAGCATATGCTAACTACAGCGGGCCGTGTGTGGAGGACGAACGCCTCCATGGAGCAGTGATCACGGTCGTTGTGGGCAGACCGGAGGCAGTCATGGACGCAGCCAGGCCCCACCCCACCCCGACCACGCGCGCAGGCTTTGAGGCGGTGGTGCGCGACCCATGTCACGTGCGGCACTTCCGGGACGACGCGGTGCCACGCGAGGACGTCGAACACATGGTCGACCTCGCGATGTGCGCGGCCAGCACCTGCAGCGCGCAGGCCTGGCGTTTCCTTGCCGTCCAGGACCAGGGACTCATCGCTGCGATGCGAGCCGCCGTCCTCGAGCGTTTCGAGGAACTCGCTCTCACTCCCGGCCTGGCGCTGCAGGAGCACAAGCGCACGGCGGCTCGTGCGCAGGCGTTGCTGTTCGCCAAGGCTCCACTCTGCATCGCGGTGCTGGCCCTGCCCTCCGGTTCGCCGATCGAGGAACTGATGGAGCTGGCGGGAATGACGCAGGAGGAGCACGACCGCCTGTGCGTGCGACCGGAGCTCCAAAGCGCGGGAGCCGCCGTCCAGCTGCTCACCACGTCCGCCCACTCCCTGGGGTACGCGGCCTGCTGGACCTGTGCTCCGATCGTGGCCGGTGAACGGCTGGAGCGACTGCTGCAGGTAGAAGCACCGGCCCGGCTAGTGGCGCTCGTCGCCATCGGGCGGCCGGCGGAACAGCCGACCTCCACGAGACGGCTGCCACTGGAGCGCGCACTCTCCTTTCGCTGACGGCTCGACGCCGGCTTCTTTGCCTCGTACACGGCCGACCGCCTGACGAACGAGAGAACGGCCCGCGACCGTCGTCTCCGACGATCGCGGGCCGTTCGTTGGGCGCCCGGCCCGGCGGCGCCATCCCGGGTGGAGCCGCCGGCTGAGGCCGCGCCGTCGGCGCGGCCTTCCTCCGGATCAGGCCGCCTGTGCGGCCTTCTGTGCCCTGGCCGCCTCCGACTCTTCGGCGTGCACCTGCACGCGGCTGAAGTAGATGGCGAGCGGCCGGTACGCGAGGTGCGCCCACTTGCCGAACGGCACCTCGAGCACGAGCATCGGCACCACGCCCATGAGGTGGATGATGTACATGGCGTTGGCCGCCTCG
>DASUMX010000110.1:0-3265 GCA_036277455.1 Thermoleophilia bacterium | reverse complement strand
CGGCCGGAGCGGCCGGCGCCTCGACCGGCGGCCCGGCCTACGGAGCGCCGGCGGCGTACGGCGGCCCGGCCTACGGAGCGCCGCCGGCGTACGGCGGCCCGGGCGAGTGGGGTCCGGAGTACCAGCCGCAGCCCGCGGCCGCGCCGGCGCCCGCGAGCGCCGGCGCCTCCGGCCTGCTCAAGCTGGTGCTCGTCGGCGGCGCCGTCGCGATCGTCGCCGTCCTCCTGGTCTGGTTCTTCGTCCTGCGCGGCCCGGCGACGACCGGCGAGGAGTTCCTCGGCAGCTGGACCGCCAGCACTCAGCAGGGCATCGCCACCGTGGTCGTGGCGCAGGAGGCGGAGGCGTTCTCGGTCACCATGAGCGGGAACGATCAGAACCAGAAGGTCACCGTCCCGGCGCACCTCGACGGCACGGAACTGGTCATCACCATGGACGACTTCTCGCAGATGGCAGGCGCGGGCAACGCCGAGGCGTTCAAGGCGACGCTGAAGGCGCTCGCCGGTGACTTCACGATGCGTTTCAGCAGCGTCGACGCCACCCACCTCGGCCTGCGCATCGTGGGCGAGTCGCCGTCGGGGCAGGACTTCGACGAGACCATCCCCCTCAGCCGGGACCCAGCCGGCACGACATGATGACCCCGAGCCGTGTCCGCCCGGCGACGCGGGGGGACATCCCCGAGATCGTCGACCTTCTCTGCGCGTGCGACGTCGCCGAGATCGGCGCGCCCGACAGCACCGTCGACGACCTCGAGAACGACTGGGCGATGGAGGGATTCGACCCCTCGCGGGACGCCTGGGTGGCGGAGGGTCCCGCCGGACTCCTGGGCTACGCCTACGCCGGCGACCAGTTCCGCACCGGCGAGCTCGAGGCGGACTTCTGGACGCACCCCGACCACCACGAGCCGGAGCTCGGCGTCCGCCTGCTCGGCCTCTGCGAGCGGCGGGCAGCACAGCTCGCGGTGGAGCGCGGCTACACCGACGCCAGGCTCGACGTCTTCTGCAGCACCGCGAACCGCGCGAAACGCGACCTCCTGCGCCGGCACGGCTACGCGCTCGAGCGCACCGTCTACCGGATGACCACCGACCTCTCGGAGGGCGCCCCGCCCACCGAGGCGCCGGAGGGCCTCGAGATCCTGCCCTTCCGGCTCGAGGCCGACGAGCGCGCGCTCTACGAGCTCATGAACGAAGCGTTCGTGGACCACTTCCGCCAGAGCCAGGAGCCCTTCGACGCCTGGCAGGCCCGCCTGCTCGGTCACGCCGACTTCGACCCGGAGCTCTGGTGGATCGCCTGGGACGGCGGCCAGGCGGCCGGCGGTCTCATCGCCTACGACCACGGCGACCTCGGCTGGATCAAGGGGCTGGGTGTGCGCCGGCCCTGGCGGCGCCGGGGACTGGGGACCGCCCTGCTGGGGCACGCACTCGCTGCGTTCTGCGCGCGCGGGCAGCTGCGCGTGGAGCTCGGCGTGGACGCCGAGGGCGCCACCGCGCCGCTGCGGCTGTACGAGCGCGCCGGCATGCAGGCGACCTCGGCCTACGAGCTGTACACCAAGCCTCTGGCCGGCTGATCCGGTCGCTGCGGGCCGCCCCGCCGGCCGACGGCCGGCGTCCCGGCCGACGGTTGCCGCATCGGCGGGACGGGAATGACGATGCCGTCCACGCCCCTACCAAAGGAGCCCGTATGGGTCGCTTGATCATGGTGCTCACCGTTGCCGCGGTCCTCGCCGCCGGCGCCGTCGCCTGCGGCGGCTCGTCCACGGACGCGAGCACGACGGCGCCCGCGCCCGCCGAGACCCAGGTCGTCCCCACCGAGACCGCCGGCGAGGTCGCGGCGCTGTTCGCCGACGACTGCGCCGGCTGCCACGGCGCCGACGGCGGCGGCGGGAGCGGTCCGGACATCCGCGGCGAGGACAGCCTGGATGACGTCAAGGCCCAGATCGAGAGTGGCGGCGGCGGGATGCCGGCCTTCTCCGGCCAGCTGTCGCCGGGCCAGATCGACGCCCTGGCGCAGTACGTGACCGGCGAGCTGCGGTAGGCCCTGCGGTATCATGCGGGAGATGAACGCCGCCCGCTCCAGCAGCCCTCGCAGCATCCGCCCCGCACGGCCCGGTCTCGACGCGCGCGTGCGCGTCCCGGGCTCGAAAAGCGTGACCAACCGGGCGCTTCTCCTCGCGGGCCTCGCCGCGGGCGAGTCTGTCCTGCACGGCGCGCTCACGGCCGGCGACACGGAGGCGTTCGCCGCCGGCCTGCGCAGTCTGGGGGTCGCCGTGGAACGGCGGGGCGACGACCTGCACGTGAGCGGCGCGGGGGGACGCTTCCCGGCCGCCCGCGCCGAGGTGTTCTGTTCCGAGGCCGGCACGGCCGCCCGGTTCCTGCTCGCCGCCGCCGCAGCCGGGGAAGGCGTCTACCGCTTCGACGCGGCGCCGCAGTTGCGGCGCCGGCCGCTCGGCCTCCTCCTCGACGCGCTGCGCTCCCAGGGCGCACGGACCGATCCGGACGGCGCCGATTCCCTGCCGCTCACGCTGCTGGCCGGAGGCCTCGCCGGCGGCTCGGTGCGGCTGCCCGGCGACACCTCCAGCCAGTTCGTCTCCGCGCTGCTCATGGCGGCGCCGCTCGGCCGCACGCCGCTCGACCTGCGCGTGGACGGGCTCGTGAGCCGCCCGTACGTCACCATGAGCCTGCGGATGATGGACGCGTTCGGGGCGGGACCGGCGTCCGCCGCCGGCGACCGGTTCGTCGTCGCCCCGGGGAGCTACGCGGGGCGCGTGTACGCAGTGGAGCCCGACGCCTCCACGGCGTCCTACTTCTTCGCCGCCGCGGCGGTCGCGGGGCGCGTCCAGGTGCTCGGCCTGCACCGCGCGCACGCCCTGCAGGGCGACGTCGCGTTCCTCGACGTGCTCGAGTGCATGGGTTGCGTGGTGGACGACGCGCCCGAGGGCGTCCGTGTGGCCGGCCCGGCCGCGTTGGCCGGCCTCACCGTCGACATGGCCGACATCCCGGACACCTTCATGACGCTGGCCGCCATCGCCCCGCTGGCCACGTCGCCGGTCACGGTCACTGGCATCGGCAACGTGCGCCTCAAGGAGTCCGACCGCATCGCCGCCATGGAGGACAACCTGCGCCGGACCGGGGTGAGGACGGAGTCCGGAGCCGACTGGCTGCGGGTCTTCCCCTGCACGCCCCGGGGCGCGTCCGTGGACCCGCGCGGCGACCACCGCATCGCCATGGCCTTCTCGGTGCTGGGGCTGCGCGTCCCCGGTATCGTGATC
>DASUMX010000109.1:0-9033 GCA_036277455.1 Thermoleophilia bacterium | reverse complement strand
GCAGTTGCCACACGTTGGCCACCACGCACGCCGCCCACCCAACGGTGGGTTGCGCCACCTGCCACACCAACGGCACTGACGCGCCACCGACGCCTGCAGCGTGCGCGAGTTGTCACGACACGCTTCCGGCCTCCCATCCGGCCGGCGGCGGCTGCTTCGGCACCGGCTGCCATGCTGCGCCGACCCCGACGCCCACGCCTACGCCCACCGACACGCCGACGCCGACCCCGACGCCGACGCCCACCGACACGCCGACCCCGACCCCGACGCCTACGCCCACCGACACGGCCACCCCGACCCCGAGTCCGAGCGCTACGGACGATGGGAGCGGCACCGGTGGCGTGACTGACGAGGACGAGGACGCCGAGGACGTGGGCTTCCCCGCCACGGGCTATCCGCCCAGCGACGGCGGCTCGACTTCATGGCTGCTGGTCAGCGGCGCGTTCGCGGCCGGTCTGACCCTGCTGTTCGCCGCTTGGAGACTGCATCCCGCACGTCGGCACAACTGAGGAAGCACCCCCGGAGCCACCTGCCGATCCGCAGGATGGGGTGCAAGTGAAGAACAAGAGAGCACGGCTGTCCGCCTCGCGGCGGGCAGCCGTGCTCGTCCTTGTGGTCGTCGCCGCGGCCGCCCTGGCCGCCGGCGTCTATCTGATCGTCGCGCCGGACGGCTCCACCGAGAGTCCCGCCGCCAACGCTGCGGAGTTGACGGATCCGGCCCAAGAGCCGGCGACCCCGGCCGCGGTCCCGAAGGTCACGTATGGCCTTCCCGTGCGCCTGATCATCCCCAGGCTCGGGGTCAACGCCGCCGTCGAGAAGGTCGGTCTGACGTCGCGCCGGGACATGGCGTCGCCCTCTCGCGCCGACACGGTCGGCTGGTACAAGTTCGGGCCGCGCCCCGGCAACGAGGGAAGCGCTGTGATCGACGGCCACAGCGGTTACGCCGACGACAGGGAGGCGGTCTTCGACGACCTGCCGAAGTTGAAGGTAGGCGACAAGGTGTTCGTCAAGGACGCGAAGGGCAAGCGGCTCGCGTTCGTCGTGCGCAGAAAGGTGCTCTTCGGGCGCAACGCCGACGCCGGCGAGGTGTTCGGGTCCACGAAGCACCGCCGCCTCAACCTGATCACCTGCACCGGCTCGTTCGACGTCGCCGCCGGGACGCACGCCAAACGTCTGGTCGTCTTCACCGAACTGCAGCCCCGGGACGGGCGCTAAGACGCTCCGATCCCCGCCGCCTGCGGCCACCGTCGCCTCGCCGGCGCGGTGAGCGAGGCCATCGCATCATCACCCGTGCGCGTTGCCTTTCGGGGCGCCGCCGCGTACGCTGTGCGGACTCCGCGCCGGCTTCGCCGGCGCGGTGGCTGCGAGGGGGCACATGAGCGAGCGCGACACCAGCCAGGGCACTGACCCGCGGCCGCCGGCCACGGCCGGCGACGCACGCGGGGCGGCCGTGGCTTCCCCTGTGCCGACGGGCGCGACCCTGGCGCGCGCCGTGCCCAGCTTCGCCGTGCTCCTGGTGGCCGACGTGGCGGTCGTCTGGGCCGCCGTGACGGGCTCGTGGACGGCGCTGGTGGTCGTGGTCGCCTGCGTCATCGACGGCTTGGCCGACGGCATCTTCGCCTGGCTGCGCGCCCGCGCCTCGTTCGCGGCGGGCGCGGCGACGGACGACCGCGACGCCGTGCTGGTGCGCGAGTTCGTGCGCACCTACCTCATCGTCGTCGGCGCTCAGGCCGTCATCGCGTACATGGTCTTCAGCGGCATGCTGCTCAAGCCGGGAGGTGAGGCGCCGGACGCGCCCGGCGCCGCGTTCGTCACCTGGCAGTACTGGGCGGTGGTCGGGGGCCTTGTGGCCATGCGCGCGTTCCTCTACTGGTGGGACTTCGCGCGTGGCGGAGAGGCTGCGGTGATCCCTCCGGAGGCGGCGGTGGCGGAGCCGCTCCGCCGCCTCTTCGTGCTGCAGTTCGGCGTCCTGGCCGGCGCGCTGCTCGTCTACTGGCTGTTCGACTCGTCGCTCACCGGCCTCGCCGTCCTCCTTGTCGCCAAGACGGCCGCCGACCTCGTGCTGGCGGTGCTCGAGCGCCTGCGCGCCGCGCGCATCGTCGCCGCGGTGGACGCCGGCGCGCGGCCGGCGCGGCGGCCGGCGCCGCGGCAGCGCGCCCGCCGCGGCGGGCGCAAGCGGCGCCGCTGACGAGCCGGTCTTGTTATGCTACGAGGGACGCGTTCTACGATCGTGGTCCATGGGGAGCCTGCCGCCCGACATGGGGGGCGCGAGTCTGTGAGGGGGTACTCATCTTGAGCGCTACGGAGCGCGAGACGGCCAACGTCGGCTCGGGCCTGTGGAAGGGCATCGGCATGTGGGCCTGGATCCTCTTCCGCATCAGCGGCCTCGTCCTCGCCGTCTACCTGTTCGTCCACATCTGGGTCATCTCGCAGGGGCGCGTGTCCGGCGCCGAGACACTCGACGACTTCTTCGCGTTCTTCGACAAGCCGTTCCTCGTCTTCCTCGACTCCGTGCTGGTGGCGGCGGTGCTCTACCACGCCCTCAACGGCGTGCGGATCCTGCTGATGGACGTCGGGATCGGCATCCACCGGCACAAGGCCGTGTTCTGGGTCTGCATGCTCGTCGCGGCGCTCGCGGTGTGGGGGTTCGCCTACAGGGCCATCCCCCTGATCTTCTAGGAGGGCGGGAGTGAGAACCGAGACACTCGATCGCAGCCGCGGCGGGATGTGGCCCTGGCTGGGCCAGCGCGTCACCGCGGTCGTCATCATCGTCACCATCATGGTGCACCTCGTGCTGACGCACTTCGTCGCCATCGGCGAGCTCAGCTTCGACGACATCGGCGAGCGGCTCGCGTCCACCGCCGTGCTCGTCAACGACCTGCTGCTGCTGGTCGCCGTGGTCTACCACGCGCTGAACGGCATCCGCATGGTGGCCCTCGACTGGGGGCTCACCGGCTCCGGTCTGCGGCGCGGGTTCGACGCGGTCCTCTGGATCGCCGGCATCGTCGCCGTCGCCTACGGCACCTGGGCCCTCTGGGTCTGGGTGGGCTGAGGGGGAGCGCATGCCACACCATCAGCTCATCGTGGTCGGCGGCGGGCTCGCGGGGCTCCGCGCCGCCGTGGAGGCCAGGGCGGCCGGACTGGACGTGGCGGTCCTCAGCCAGGTCCACCCCGGCCGCAGCCACTCCAGCGCCGCGCAGGGCGGCATCAACGCGGCGCTCGCCAACCACCCCGACGCGCACGACGACACGCCCGAGAAGCACGCCTTCGACACCGTCAAGGGCAGCGACTACCTGGCCGACCAGGACGCCGCCATCCAGATGACCAGCGACGCCCCGGGCGTCATCTTCGAGATGGACCACTGGGGCTGCCCCTTCAGCCGCCTCGACGACGGGCGCATCGCCCAGCGGCCGTTCGGCGGCGCCGGCTATCCACGCACCTGCTACGGCGCCGACAAGACCGGCCACTACCTGCTGCACACGCTCGTCGAGCGCGCCTACGAGCGCCGGATCCAGATGTACGTCGAGGTGTTCGTGACCGCGCTCATCGTCGACGACGGCCGCTGCCGCGGCGTCGTCGCCTACGACATGATCCGCGGCGGCTTCCACGCGTTCACGGCCGACGCCGTGGTCCTGGCCACGGGCGGCGCCGGCCGCATCTACGCCAACTCCACCAACGCCATCATCAGCACCGGCGGCGGTGCGGCGATGGCCTACCACGCCGGCGTGCCGATGGAGGACATGGAGTTCATCCAGTTCCACCCCACCGGCCTGCTGACCACGCACATCCTCATGAGCGAGGCCTGTCGCGGAGAGGGCGGCTACCTCGTCAACGACGAGGGCGAGCGCTTCATGGCCAGGTACGCGCCCAAGGCGATGGAGCTGGCCCCGCGGGACATCACCGCCCGCTCGATCACCACCGAGATCAACGAGGGCCGCGGCATCGGCGGCGCCGACTTCGTGCACCTCGACCTCCGGCACCTCGGCGCCGAGCGGATCCTCGAGCGGCTGCCGGGCATCCGCGACATCGCCATCCACTTCGAGGGCGTGGACCCCATCGAGGAGCCCATCCCCATCAAGCCGGTGCAGCACTACACCATGGGCGGGATCGACACCGACGTCGACGGCCGCACGCGGTTGCCGGGGCTCTACGCCGCCGGCGAGTGCGCCTGCGTCAGCGTCCACGGCGCCAACCGGCTCGGCGGCAACTCGCTGCTCGAGACCGTCGTCTTCGGGCGCCGCGCCGGCATGGCCGTCGTGGCCGACCTCGAGGGCGGATCGCCGGCGGGCGACGCGTCCGCCGCCGGCCGCGCCGCCGTGGCCGCCGTGGAGGCGCGCGTCGGCGAGCTGGCGGCGCGCGGCGCGGACGGGGCCGACGCCTACGCCATCCGCGCCGAGATGATCGCCACGACGCGCGACTACTTCGGCGTGTTCCGCGACGACGCCGTGATGCGCACCGGCCTCGAGACCCTGCGCCGCCTCAAGGAGCGCTGCAGCCGGATCGGGCTGCGCAACGCCGGCGGCGTGTTCAACCTCGACCTCATGCGCACGCTCGAGCTCGAGGGCATGGTCGACCTCGCCCTCTGCGTGGCCGAGGGCGCGTGGGCGCGCACCGAGTCGCGCGGCTCGCACTCGCGCACGGACCACCCGGCGCGCGACGACGAGCGCTGGCTGAAGCACACGCTGGCGCACTACACGCCCGAGGGACCGCGGCTCGAGTACGTGCCCGTCACCCTCGGCACCTTCGAGCCACAGGAGCGGAAGTACTGA
Organism: Thermoleophilia bacterium; assembly: GCA_036277455.1. Lineage (GTDB taxonomy): Bacteria > Actinomycetota > Thermoleophilia > UBA2241 > UBA2241 > CAIXSE01. The sequence continues at coordinate 4,264 of DASUMX010000109.1, read as the reverse complement.
TGCGGACCGTCACCTTCCACGTCAAGCGCTACGACCCGGCCCGGGACGAGAAGGGCGCCGCGCGCATCCAGTCCTACGAGATCCCCTACGAGACGAGCCTCACCGTCCTCGAGGGCCTGTTCCACATCCAGGAGAACCTGGACGGCTCGCTGGCGTTCCGCTACTGCTGCCGCGCCTCCATCTGCGGCTCGTGCGCGATGTACATCAACGGCCGCTACCGGCTCGCCTGCCAGACCAACATCGTGCACCTGCACACCGACCAGGTGGACGTCCAGCCGCTGCCGCACCTGCCGCTGGTCAAGGACCTGGTCTGCGACATGACCGACTTCTTCGCCAAGTACGAGTACATCCAGCCGTGGCTCATCCGCAGGAGCGAGCCGCCGGCGAAGGAGATGCTGCAGTCGCCGGCAGACCGCCACAAGCTCAACATGCCCATCGACTGCATCCTCTGCGGCGCCTGCTACAGCAGCTGCCCGTCGGTGTGGACCGAGGAGAACTACCTGGGGCCGGCGGCGCTGCTCAAGGCGTACCGGTTCGAGGTCGACTCCCGTGACGAGGCGCGCAAGGACCGCTTGCCGCAGTGGGACAACGAGCGCGGCGTCTACCGCTGCCACACCATCACCAACTGCTCGGAGGCCTGCCCGAAGGAGTTGAACCCCACGGAGGGCATCCAGTGGCTCAAGATGGCGGCCGTGCGCCGGAGGTTGTTCGGCAAGGCGAAGTGACGCGCGCGGTCAGAGGCCGTCGAGCGTGGCGATGAGCACGCCGGCCACGGTGACCACGGCCGCGAGCGTGAGCCGCAGGCCGGGCCGCTCGCGCAGCAGGACGACGCCGAAGACGATCGAGAACACCGGCGTCGTCGCCATGATCAGCATCGCCAGCACCGGCCCGAGCGTGACGATGCTGAGGTAGAAGAGCACGCTCACCGCCGCCTCCAGCATGCCTGCCAGGACGATGAGCCAGGTCACCCGTCGCCGCGTCGCCGGCGTGAGCGGCCGGCACGCGAGGGGTGAGCGGCGCGCCAGCAGCACGCCGCCCAGCATGAGCGCACCGAGCGCCTGGCTGAGCAGCATCATGCTCGCGGTGGCGCGGCCGTAGGCGGTCGCGGCCTGGTCGATGAAGACGGGGCCGAGGCCCCAGCCGGCCGCGGTGAGCACGGCGAGCCCGATGAGGGTGGCCCTGGTCGCCGGCGGCGGCCCGGCCGGCGCCGCCGGAGCCGGCGCCGCGCAGCGCCCGTCGGGCAGCACGTCTCCGTGCGCCGCCGCGGCGAGCGCGCCGGCGCCGGCCAGCTCGCCGTCCGCCGCGCCGCCCTCGCCCATCCAGCGGGAGATCAGCGCGACGCCGGTCATCGCCACGGCCATGCCGACGAACGTCGGCGCCCCGAAGGCGCTGCCGAGCAGCAGCCAGGCGAAGAAGGCCGTCCAGATGGGGTCGGTGCTGCAGATGGGCGCGACCACGGCGACGCGTGCTCCGCGCAGCGCGTAGTAGTAGGCGTTGAACGCGATGAGCCACGTCGCCACGGCCGAGAGCGCGATCCAGCCGGCGGACTCCGCGTCGATGCCGAAGCCGTTGCTCCACAGGCCGAACACGGTGAGCGGCACGGTGAGCAGGAGAAGGCCGGCGATGGCCACGAGGCGGATGAGGAAGTTGACCGCGAGGGGAGTGACGGACTCCAGGATCTTCTTGTTGACGACGACCACCAGCGCCCACAACGCGGTCATGCCGAAGGCAGCGGCGATCCAGGTGCTGTACGGACTCGTGGCGACCCCCCAAGGCTCCCCGCGATTCTACCGCACGACAGGTATACTCCCCGGAACGGATACCTGCGCCGGGGGCGCAGAGCGGAGGCCAGATGAAGACGTCAGTGGGCAAGACCAAGCTCGAACTCGCCAGCGGCGACATCACGGTGCTTGAGGTGGACGCGATCGTCACGCCGTCGGGGACGGAGCTCTGGATGGATCACGGCGTGGCCGCGGCCGTCAAGCGCGCCGGCGGCGAGGCGGTCGAGAAGGAGGCCGTGCTCCAGGGGCCGGTGCAGATCGGCGAGGCCGTCGTCACCACCGGCCACGACCTCGCGGCCCGCTGGGTCATCCACGTGGCGCTCACCGACGCCGGCCCGCAGGCCGACGCGGCCGGTATCGCCAAGGCCACGCGCGCCGCGCTGGCCGGGGCGGAGCGCTGCCACGCGCGCTCTCTCGCCGTGCCGGCGTTCGGCACCGGCGGGGGCGGGTTCCCGCTCTACCAGTCCGCCAGCATCATGGTCACGGAGACGGTGGCGTACCTCAAGGAGCGCAAGAACACCGCGCTGCGCCACATCATGTTCTCCGTCTACGACGAGGCGGCCCGGGCGGCGTTCAAGAACGCCATGGTGGGCATCAGCCGCTTCTAGCCGGGCGTCGCTCCGGCGTCTGCGCCTGGATCCGGCTCAGGCTTCTCGGACGACGGCTTACGGCGCGAGAAGACGGCGCGGATCAGGTACGGGCTGAGGACGGTCGTCGCCAGGACCATCCCCAGCACGGCCGCGTAGGCGTCTTCGCTCACGACGCCGGCGGCCAGAGCGATCCCGGCGACGACGATGCCGACCTCGCCGCGCGGCACCATGCCGACCCCGACCTCGCGGGCGATGCGCTTGCCCTCGCTCCTGGCTCCCCAGATCGCTCCCAGATACTTCGTCACCACGGCGATCGCGGTGAACGCGGCGATGGCCAGGAGCACGACCGGCTTCGCGAACGAGGCGAAGTCGATGTAGGTGCCCATCAGCACGAAGAAGAACGGCACGAAGAACCACGCGAGCGGGGTGAACTTGCTCTCCACCTCCGTGTGCTGCTTGAGCTCGGCGACGACGAGGCCGGCGATGAACGCGCCGATGATGGCCGCGAGGCCGATGTAGTTGGCGAGGAGCGAGAGGGCGAGCATCAGGATGATGCCCAGCTCGAAGATCGTGTTGGCGGAGAGCTGCGCCAGGCGGGCGCCGAAGCGGTTCACGATCTGCGGGCCGACGAAGCCGACGCCGCCGACGAACACCACCGCTTCCACCGCCAGGAGGACGAGCTGGAGGGTGTTCGCCTCGCCGAGGGCGAGGGCGGTGACGAGGCCCAGGACGATCAGTCCCAGCACGTCGTCGAGGACCGCCGCCCCGAGGATGATGGTGACGGACCGGCGGCGGTGGTACCCCAGGTCGCGGAGCACGCGCACGGTGATCCCGACCGAGGTCGCCATGAGCGCGGTCCCCAGGAACAGGCTCTCGCCGACGGCGTACTGGAAGGCGAGGCCGCCGGCGACGCCGGCGGCGAACGGCAGCGCGGCGCCGAACAGGGCCACCTTGGCCGCCGTCGCCTGCGCGCTCGCGAGCTGCTCGAGGTGCGTGTCCAGGCCGGCCGTGAAGAGCAGGAGGATCACGCCGAGCTCGCCGAGCGCCTCGAGGAACTCGGACTGGTGCACGAGGCCGAGCAGCGCCGGGCCGAGGATCGCGCCCGCGAGGAGCTCCCCGATGATCGCCGGCTGCTTGACGGACTGGAACATCCAGCCGAGCAGCCTCGCGCCGGCGAACGCCAGGAAGATCTCCAGCAGGATCTTGGTCGTGTCCTCCATGACCGGCCCTGAGTATATAGTCCGGGCGTATGACCCAGTGTCCGTGACCTGTTGCTCACCGGAGGTGGCCGGGCGCCGTGAACGACAAGCAGGACTCGATCCTCTACCTCTCCCGTGACGACCTCGGTGCGCTCGGCCTGACGATGCTCGAGGTCGTCGACGCCGTCGAGGCGGGCTGCGCCGCCAAGGGCAGGGGACAGGTCGTCATGCCGCCCAAACTCAGCCTTCACGGCGAGGGCGACGCCTACGCGCAGGTCATGGCGGCGACGCTGCCGGGGGACGGCGGGTCGGGCGCCAAGTGGGTCACCCTGTTCCCTCAGAACGCCGGCCGCGGCTTGCCGATCACCAACGGCCTGGTCGTGCTCAGCGACCCGGTGACGGGGCTGCCGGCGGCGGTGATGGATGCAGCCACCGTGACGGCGTGGCGCACCGGCGCGAGTGTGGGTGTCGCCGCGCGCCACCTGGCGCGCCCTGATGCCGCGACCGTGGGCGTGCTCGGCTGCGGCGTCCAGGCCCGCGCGTCCGTGCGGGCGCTCGCGGCCGTGCTGCGCGGGCTGCGCGAGGTGCGTTGCCACGATGCCGTCGGCGCGGCCGGCGAGGCCTTCGTCGCCGGCCTCGGCGCGGAACTGCCGGACCTGCGGCTCACGACGGTCGCCACGCCGGAGGACGCCGT
>DASUMX010000108.1:0-7386 GCA_036277455.1 Thermoleophilia bacterium | reverse complement strand
GATCAGGCTGGCGCCGAGGACCTTGCCGCCGCCGGGCTCGCAGACGATGCGCACGAACCCGTCGGCGTCGCCGTCGCAGACCGCCTTGGAGTTGCCGTTGAAGCGCACGTGGGCGACCTCGTGCGCGATGCCCTCGGCCTTCGCCCTGTCCTCGGTGATGCCGCAGCTCGCCACCTCCGGCGAGCTGAACGTGCAGCTGGGGACGAGCGTCCGGTCGCAGTGCAGGTCGGATCCGGTGACCGCGTTCTCCGCGGCGATCGCGCCCTGGTGGTACGCCCAGTGCGCGAGCAGCGGCGGGCCCGCGACGTCGCCCGCCGCGAACACGCCGGCGAGCGTGGTCCGGCAACTCTCGTCCGTGACGACGAAGCCCCCGGGGCCGATCTCGACGCCGGCCTCCTCGTAACCGAGGCCGGCGCTCACGGGTCTGCGGCCGACCGCCACGAGCACGCGCTCGGCGGTGATCTCGGCGCCGCCTGCGAGGCGCAGCGTGACGCCGGCGGCGCCGGCCTCCGCCGCCTCGACGGCCGTCTTGACGTGCGCCGCGATGCCGGCCTTCTTGAACGCCTGCTGCAGGGTCCTGCCCACGCGCTGGTCCTCCCCGGGCAGCAACTGGGGGAGCATCTCGATCACGGTGACCTGGGTCCCGAGGCGGCTGAAGACGCTGGCGAACTCGCAGCCGATCACGCCGCCGCCGACGATGGCGAGGGAGGCGGGGACGGCGTCGATCTCGAGCAGCTCGTCGCTGGTCATGACCCGGGGGTCGGACCAGTCGAAGAGGCCCATGCGCACCGGCTCAGAGCCGCTCGCGAGGATCACCGCGTCGCCCTCGAGCTCGCCACCCTCCTCGAGCACGGCGCCGTCCGGCAGGGTCGCGCCGGCCGCGAGGGCCAGGCGGCCGGGGCCGGCGAGCGTAGCCTGCCCGGCCACCACCTGCACCCTGCGCGCCTTGAGCAGGTGGGCGACGCCGTCGCGCAGCTGCGTCGTCGCCGCGTCCTTGCGCGCCATGAAGGCGGCGAAGTCGAGGGAGACCTCACCGACCTGCACGCCGTACTCGACCGCGCGCCGCGCCTCGTGCAGGCGCGCCGCGCCCGCCACCATCGCCTTGGTCGGGACGCAGCCGCGATTCAGGCAGGTGCCCCCGATCTCGCGCGCCTCCACGACGGTCACCTCGGCGCCGAGCTGGGCGGCGCGGCCGGCGGCGACGTAGCCGGCGGGGCCGCCGCCGAGCACCAGGACCTTGGTCATGCGTTCCTCCTCAGGTGGAGGCCGCTCTCCGCAGAGCGGCCTCGAGACGCCGCAGCGTCGTGTTCCAGATCGTCTCCGGGGCGAGCATGACCCCCGCGCCCGCCAGACCCTCGGCCTCCCAATTCTCGCCCACCAGCGCCTCGGTGGCGAGCGTGAGCTCGACCGGCGGCCGCTCCATGAGGAAGGAGCCGTGCACGAGCGTGCGCCCCTCCTTCTTGGCCTGGGCGATGGCGACGACCTTCTCGCCGCGCGAGCAGATGTCGTAGCGGAGCGCGCCGGCGAAGCAGAGGGCGCTCCGCTGGTACGGCACCTCGCCGCTGCCGTCCAGGGTCAGCCCGAGCTCCACGAGCGCGGCGGCGAACGCGCCGGCGACGAGGCCGTACGGGCCGCCGACGTCCACCGCCGCCCGCGGGCCGCCGCCCGGGACGCCCGGCGGGAACGCCACGGCGAACGACCACTCGAACGCCTCGCCGTGCAGCACCGCCCGCCCGCCGCTGGGGCGGCGCACCACCTCGAACGGCAGGCCGGGCACCGTCTGGAGCTCCTGGAACTTGCCGACGGAGAGCGCCGGCGGCGCCCACGTGTACCGGCGCGCGATCACCTCGTCCACCGTCTCGAGCAGCCCGGCGTCGAGCGCCATCTGGGCGCCGCCGCCCGAGCGGAAGTCCGGCAGGATCTTGACGATGCTCACGGCGGCGCCTCGGGGCCTCGGCGACTCGGGAGGTGGCGGCGGGCGGCGCGGGGGCGCAGCCTCAGGCGCCGCCCTCCGCGTCCTCCGGGAACCGCTGCTTCACCACGGGGTGGCGGGCGGCTTGCGCCTCGTCGAGCCGCCGCACCGGCAGCGTCACCGGCGCCTCGCGCAGCAGCTCCGGCTGCTCCTTCGCCTCGCGCGCCACGCTCCGGAACGCCTCGACCAGGCGGTCGAGCGCGTCCTTGGACTCCGTCTCCGTGGGCTCGACCATGAGCGCCTCGTCGACGATGAGCGGGAAGTACGTGGTCGGCGGGTGCACGCCGTAGTCGAGCAGGCGCTTCGCCACGTCGAGGGCGCGCACGCCGTCCTGCTTGAGCGGCGTCGCCGAACCCACGAACTCGTGCATGCAGCGCCGGTCACCGTACGGCAGGTCGAGCAGCCCGCGCAGCCCCTCCATCACGTAGTTGGCGTTGAGCACCGCCGTCTCGCTGACCTCGAGCAGGCCCTCCGCGCCCAGGCTGCGGATGTACGTCCAGGCGCGGACCAGCACCCCGAAGTTGCCGTAGAAGGTGCGCACCTTGCCGATGGACTGCGGACGGTCGTACTGGAAGAAGAAGCGCCCGTCCGCGTCCTTCTCCACCAGCGGCACCGGCAGGAACGGCGCCAGGGAGTCGCGGACCACGATGGGGCCGGCGCCGGGGCCGCCGCCGCCGTGCGGCGTGCTGAACGTCTTGTGCGTGTTGAAGTGGACGATGTCGAAGCCCATGTCGCCGGGGCGGCTGATGCCGAGCACGGCGTTGGCGTTGGCGCCGTCGTAGTACAGCAGGCCGCCGGCGTCGTGCACCAGCCGGGCGATCTCGGTGATGTGCTCGTCGAAGAGGCCGAGCGTGTTGGGGTTGGTGAGCATGAGGCCGGCGATGTCGCCCTCGTCGATGATCGCGCGCAACACGTCGATGTCCACGCCGCCGCGCGCGTCGCTCGAGACGGGGGCGGGCACGAAACCGGCCATGACGACGCTCGCGGGGTTCGTGCCGTGAGCCGTGTCCGGGATGATGATGCGCTTGGGGTCGCGGCCTTCGGCCAGGTGCGCCGCGCGGATCACCAGCAGGCCGGTGAGCTCGCCGTGCGCTCCGGCCGCCGGCTGCAGCGTGGTCGCGTGCAGACCGGAGATCTCGGCGAGCCAGCGCTCGAGTTCGTGCATCAGCTCGAGCGCACCCTGCAGCAGCGACTCCGGCTGGTAGGGGTGGATGCCGGAGAAGCCGTCGAGCCGCGCCGCCACCTCGTTGACGCGCGGGTTGTACTTCATCGTGCACGAGCCCAGCGGGTAGCTGCCGCTGTCCACGCCGTAGTTGAGCGTCGAGAGCCCGGTGAAGTGGCGCAGCAGGTCGATCTCGCCGATCTCGGGCAGGCGCGCCGGCGCGGAGCGGCGGAGGGCCTCCGGGACGAGCTCGGCGGCCGGCACCTCGGGGACGCCGAGCTCCGGCAGCGTGTACGCGCGCCGGCCCGGGCTGGACTTCTCGTAGATGGTCGTGCGGTCGCTCTCGGCCGGGCGGCAGGCGGGCGCGTCGCCGCGGGTCACGGGCGTGTCGCCGCGCTCAGCCACGGTCCGCCTCCTCGCCGGCCAGGACGCGCTCGAGCGCGGCGGCGAAGGCGTCCAGCTCGGCGCGCGTGCGTTTCTCGGTCACGGCCACGAGGAGGACGTCGTCGAGTGAGTCCCCGTCGAACTGGCCGGCGAAGCGGCCCGCGGCCACGCCGGCCAGGAAGCCCTCCGGCACAAGCGCGTCGACCACCTCGGCCGCCGGCCGCGGCAGCCGCACGGCGAACTCGCGGAACACGGGACCCTCCGTGAAGGCCGCCACGCCCGGGAGCGCCAGCAGGCGCTCGCGCAGGTAGGCGGCCTTGCGCGCGCAGTGCAGGCCGAGCTCCGGCAGGCCCTGCTTGCCCAGCCAGCTCAGGTAGACGAGCGTGGCCAGCGCGTTGAGCGCGTGGTTGGAGCAGATGTTGCTCGTCGCCTTGTCGCGGCGGATGTGCTGCTCGCGCGTCTGCAGCGTGAGCACGAACCCGCGCCGCCCCTCGAGGTCGAGGGTCTCGCCGACCAGGCGGCCGGGGATGCGACGCATGAGCCTGGTGGTGACGGCCATGTAGCCGAGGCCGGGGCCGCCGAGGTTCATGGCGTTGCCCAGCGCCTGCGCCTCCCCGACGACGATGTCGGCGCCGAGCCTGCCGGGCGCCTCGAGGAGCCCGAGCGAGACCGGGTCGGCGACCACGACGAGCAGCGCGCCCGCCGCGTGCGCCAGTTCGGCGACGGCGGGCACGTCCTCGAGGGCGCCGAAGAAGTTCGGCTGCTGGACGACGACCGCCGCCGTGCCTTCGCCGACCGCGGCGGCGAGCGCGTCCAGGTCGGTGGCCGCGCCCGCCCGCAGACCCACGGTCCGCGGGCGCGGCCCGTACCCGGCCGACTCCGTGGCGAGCACCTGCCGGTACTCGGGGTGCACGCCGGCGGAGAGCACGACCTCGCCGCGCCGGGTCTGCACGCCGGCGAGGATCGAGGCCTCGGCGAGCGCCGTGCCGCCGTCGTACATGGAGGCGTTGCTGACGTCCATGCCGGTCAGCTCGCAGATGGCCGTCTGGAACTCGAAGATCGTCTGCAGCACGCCCTGGCTGCGCTCCGGCTGGTAGGGCGTGTAGGCGGTGAGGAACTCCCCGCGGCTGACCACGGCGTCGACCACGGCGGGGACGAAGTGGTCGTAGATGCCGGCGCCGAGGAAGCTCACCAGCTGGGTCGCCGGCACGTCCTCGCCGGCGAGGCGGCGCAGCTCGGCGACGACCTCCTGCTCGCTGAGGCCGGCGGGCAGCGCCAGCGGCTCCCGCCGGCGCACGTCCTCCGGGATCTCCGAGAAGAGGTCGCCGACGCTGGAGGCCCTGACGGCCGCCAGCATCTCCCGCAGGTCGTCTGCGCTGTGGGCGACGTAGCTGGTGGAGCTCACGGCGTGTCAGGCCTCGTCGAGGAACTTCTTGTAGGCGTCGGCGTCCATGAGCTCGCCGAGCTCGCCGGGGGCGGTCATGCGCACGCGGATGAGCCAGCCCTCGCCGTAGCAGTCCTCGTTGACCCGCTGCGGCTCGTCCTGGAGCGCGTCGTTGACCTCCACGACCTCGCCGGTGAGCGGGGAGTACACGTCGCTCACCGCCTTGACCGACTCGAGCTCACCGTAGGGCTTGCCGGACGTCACTTCGTCGCCCACCGCGGGCAGCTCTGCGTAGACGATCTCACCCAGCGCGTCCTGCGCGAACCACGTGATGCCGAAGATCGCGTCCTCTTCCTCGACGCGCACCCAGTCGTGCTCCTTGTAGTACCGCAGCTCCTGAGGATACGTCTCGTCGGCCATCGTGCCTCCCTGGTCGTCCCGCTCGCTCGCCATTCGACTCTCGAACCTGCCCGGGCCGCGCGCTCGAGAAACGCTCGCGGCCGGGTTGCCGCCGCTCCCGCGCCGGAAAACAAAAAGACAGGGTGGAGTATCCACCCTGTCTGCCTCCGGCGCCACGGCGGCGGCGCCTCGTCATCCGGGGGCCCGTCCGGCCGCGCTCCGTTTGCCTGAGAGTTTCGGCGCATCCACGCGCCTTGCCCCTTCGGCGCCCGCCTGCGAGGCGGACTCTCACGCGGCCTTCGCCCGGGCTGCTTCGCACCGGCTCAGCGCCTCCACTGTAGCACCGGCCGTGCCGGCCGGACAACGGGAGACACCCGTCAGGCGATCCAGGCAAGACCGTTCCAGTACGCTGCGACATGCCGGCGCCGGAGGGCGAACTCCATCGTCTTCGGCCAGATCCGCTGCGTGGCCTCGAGGTACAGGTCGAAGCCGGGAGCCAGGACCCGGCGGAAGTACAGGTCCCCGGGGGGACGCTCCAGCGAGGTCTCGAGGAGGCACAGCGTGCAGCGTATGCCGCGGTGCACCGAGATCCAGACATAGAGGCGCCCGCCGCGGGCGGCGACGAAGTCGCGCACGTCCTCGGGCGCCACGATCTCGACGTCGGTGGCGACGTCCGTGACGGCGGTCACTCCGACGCCCTTTCTCATCCAGGGGGCCATGGCCGCTCCGCGCCTGCCGGGGTCAGGCGACCCAGGCCATGCCGTTCCAGTACGCCTCCACCCGGCGCCGGCGGCGAAGCGCGAACTCCATCGTCTTCGGCCAGATGCGTTGCGTCCCCTCGAGGTAGAGCTCGAATCCGGGAGCCGCGACGCGGCGGAAGGAGAGGTCTCGCCCGTGCGGAGGCTCGAGGGACGCCTCCAGCAGGCAGGTGGGGAACCAGAGGCCGGGATGCGCCGAGACCCAGACGAAGAGACGCCCGCCGTGCGCGGCGACGAACTCGCCCACCTCGGCGGGCGCCACGACCTCGATGTCCGTGGCGACATCGGTCGTGTCGTGCACCAGACCGCACTGTGGCATCCAGACCGCCATGGCTCCTCCGCGAAGACTGGCCGTCAACTGGTGTGTTCCTCACATCGCGGATCACAATCCACGATGTGCCTGGAGGGCGCCTTGTAGCCGCGCCGGACCGTCTGGTACCGTCGGCCGATGATCCGGCACGACCCCTTCGCCGACGCCCCGCCCGACCTGCGCGAGCTGCTCGCACTGGCGAGCGACCTCGCGCTGCAGGCAGGACGCATCCACGCCGCAGGCCGCCGGGAGACGCTCACCCTCGAGACCAAGTCGTCCCCCACCGACGTCGTCAGCCAGGTGGACAAGGAGGCGGAGCGGCTCGTCGTCGACCGCCTGCGCGCGGAGCGTCCGGGCGACGCGCTGCTCGCCGAGGAGGGCAGCCTGCTGGAGGGCGAGAGCGGGGTCCGCTGGGTCGTCGACCCGCTCGACGGCACCACGAACTACGTGTACGGCTACCCCGCCTACGCGGCCTCCATCGCCGTGGAGGTGGACGGGCGCGCGGCCGTGGGCGTCGTCCTGGACTCCAGCTCCGGCAGGCTGTACCGGGCGGTCGCCGGGCACGGCGCCGTCTGCGACGACCGCCCGATCCGCGCCCGGGAGCTCGACGACCTCTCCCGCGCGCTCGTGGCCACCGGCTTCTCCTACGACGCGGGGCAGCGCGGCCGGCAGGGCGCGGTGATCGCCGCGGCGCTGGGCCGCATCCGCGACATCCGCCGCAGCGGCAGCGCGGCGCTCGACCTCTGCCGCGTCGCCGCCGGCGAGGTCGACGCCTTCTGGGAGCTCGACCTCTCGCCGTGGGACCGGGCCGCAGGGGCCTTGATCGCACGCGAGGCCGGGGCCATCGTCGAGCTGCTGCCGGCGGCGCACGGCTCCGGGCCGGCCGTGGTGGCCGCCCATCCCGCGCTCATGCCGTCGTTGCTGGCGCTGCTGCGCGAGACGGGCGCGCTGGCGTAGCAGAGAGCCCGCGGCACCGCAGCGACCGGGGGCGGCCGGCCGCGGGATCAGCCGCGCAGC
>DASUMX010000107.1:0-9317 GCA_036277455.1 Thermoleophilia bacterium | reverse complement strand
CCGCGGTCGCGGCCTGCGACGCGCGCGACGCCGCCATGGTGTTCACGGGGCGGCGGCACTTCCTCCACTGAATCGAACGAGCTGCGGGGCGGGGAGGCCGGCAGGGCCGCCCCGCCCCTCTTCGTTTGTGGGCCCACTCCGAGGGTCTTGGCTCCCCGGGTTTGACAACAGCATGCGCCGCTCATAGTATCGATACGCTATCGTTTCGTTATTCGCCGCATGTGTGCATGCTCGACAGACTGAGGAGTCGCATGAAGGTCAACGAAGACGCCGGGGCGGCGAAGGCAAGAGCCGGGCGGCCGCGGGATCCGCGACTGGATGAGGCCGTCGTCGCGGCTACTCTCCGGCTCCTGGCCGAGGAAGGCTACGCGCAGCTCACGGTGGAGCGGATCGCGGCGCAGGCCGGGGTCGGAAAAGCCAGCCTGTACCGGCGCTGGCCGGACAAGGTGTCCGTCGTGCTCGAGGCCGTCAGCCGCAATCCGGAACGGCCGGCGGTGCCCGACACCGGCAGCCTGCGCGGCGACGCCCTCACCTACTTGCAGACCCTGGTGCGCTACCGCACGCAGCACTTCGACGCGATCTCGGCCATCAGCGGCGAGGCGTTGTCCAACCAGCGGTTCGGCGACGCCTTCCGCGCCGGCATGACCGAACCCGTCATGGCCGGCATGGACACGATCCTCCAGCGCGCCATCGCACGCGGCGAGATCTCCCCCGAGACCGACGTCGCCCTCCTCAGCTCGGTTCCTCCGGCGCTGCTGCAGATGCAGCGTTTGCTCGCCGGACGCCACCCCGACAACGACCTTGTGGAGCGGATCGTCGACCAGTTCTTCTCACCAGACACCGACGAAAGCGAGCTCCCGTGACGAGCGCGACGCGCATCTACGAGCGCCGCTGGCAGATGCTGGCGGTGCTCTCTCTGAGCATGATGATCATCGGGCTCGACAACACGATCGTGAACGTCGCGCTGCCCACGCTGCAGCGCCAGTTCACCGCTTCGGCCTCGGACCTGCAGTGGATCGTCGATGCCTACCTTCTCGTCTTCGCGGCGGCGCTGCTCACCATGGGGACGCTCGGCGATCGCTACGGGCGCAAGCGGGCGCTGCAGGGGGGTCTCATCCTCTTCGGCGGCTCCAGCGCGGCCGTGGTCTTCGCCGGCAGCGTGGACCAGCTCATCGTGCTGCGCATCCTCATGGGGCTGGGCGCGGCGCTCATCATGCCGGCCACGCTGTCGATCATCACCAACGTCTTCCCGCGGGAGGAGCGCGGCCGCGCCATCGGCGTGTGGGCCGGCACGGCGGCCATCGGGATCGGCCTGGGACCCCTGGCCGGCGGCCTGCTCCTCGAGGTCTTCTCGTGGAGCTCCGTCTTCCTGATCAACGTCCCGGTCGCGATCGTGGCCCTGCTGCTCGGCATCAAGCTGGTGCCCGACAGCCGCGATCCGGCCCCGGGGGCGTTCGACCTGATCGGCGCGACGCTCTCGGCCATGGCGTTGATGGCCCTCGTGTGGTCGGTGATCGAAGCTCCGTCTCGCGGCTGGACGAGCACGGCCGTGGTCGCCGGGCTGGTGGCGGCCGCGCTGCTGACGGCCGCGTTCATCGCCTGGGAGCGCCGCGTCGCGTCGCCCATGCTGAACCTGACGTACTTCCGGAACCCGCGCTTCAGCATCGGCTCGCTGGCGATCTCGACGATCTTCTTCTCGCTGATGGCGGCGATCTTCGCGCTCACCCAGTTCCTCCAGTTCGCGCTCGGGTACAGTGCGCTCCAGGCGGGCGCGACCATGGTCCCGCTCGCGCTCGGGCTGATGCTCAGCGCCATCAACAGCAGCCGTCTGGTGGCGAAGTTCGGCACCAAGCGGGTGGTCGCCGTCGGCATGCTCCTGCTCGCGCTCACGTTGTCGGCCACCGTGCTCTGGACACCCGCGCTCTCCGTCTGGCTGGTCACCTCCTGGTTGTTCGTGCTCGGACTGGCGATGGGCTCCGTGATGGCCCCCGCGACCGACGCCGTGATGGGCTCGGTGCCGCCGGCCAAGGCCGGCGTCGCTTCCGCGATGAACGACGTGACCCGGCAGGTCGGCGGAGCGCTGGGGGTGGCGATCGTCGGCTCTCTCATCAGCACCATCTACAGCAGCAGCATCGGCGACGCGGCGGCCGGCCTGCCGGCGGCGCTGCGCGGACCCGTCGAGGCGTCCATCGGCGGCGCCGACGCGGTCGCCGCGCGCCTGCCCGCGCCCGCGGGCGCTCAGCTCGCCTCGGCCGCGGCGGATGCGTTCACCACCGCGCTGGGGTACGGCTTGCTGGCCGCCGCAGTGGTCGCGGTGATCGGTGCAGGGATCGTCGCCTGGCGGCTCCCGGCACGTCACGGCGCGCCCGAGGCCGGGGAGCCGCCGGCATCTCTGGAGCCGCTGGGATCCCTGGCGGCGGAAGCGGAGGCGTGACGCCAAGGAGGGCGGGGGTCCAGGTCCGCTTGTGCGGTACGATGAACGGCATGGTGTCGCACTTGGCCGACCTGCATGCGCGCGAGGCGTTCGACACATTCCCTGAATGCACGGACCGTGCGCGGCCCGGCTGACCTCCCGGCGCTGCCGCGGCTCTCCGGAGGCGCCATCACGCTGCGGCCGTTCCGCGACGAGGACGCCGCGACGGTCGCCGCCGTCTGCGACAACGAGGCCGCCGCACGCTGGATCCCAGGGCTCCCGAGCCCGTACACGCTCGACCACGGCCGGGAGTGGGCCTCCGACGCCGCGCGAAAGTGGCGTGAGGAGCGCTGGGCGAACTTCGCGGCGCTGGACACGGCGACCGGCCGCCACATCGCCAACTGCGGGATGCACCTCGAGACGGAGCACGCCCGCGGGGAGATCGGCTACATCGTCCACCCGGACTGGCGCCGGCGGGGGATCGGCAGGGCCTGCGTGGCCCTGCTCACCGACTGGGGCTTCGACGACCTGGGGCTGGAGCGCATCGAGATCCGCGCCGACGTCCGCAACGTCGCCTCGCGGCGCACGGCCATGGCGGCCGGCTACAGGTATGAGGGCGTTCTGCGCCGGGCGATGACGGTCGGGGACGAGCGCGTGGACGACGTGCTGTTCTCGCTCGTGCCCGGCGACCCGCGGCCGTGGCAGACGGGGGCGACGGAGGCCGGGCCCGCCGGCCTCGGCTGGCCGCGACTGACCGACGGACGGCTGCTCGTACGGCCCTTCGATCCGGACGACGCCCCGGCCGTGCAGGCCGCTTGTGACGACGCAGACGTCGCCCACTGGATCTTCGGGCTGCCCGCTCCCTACAGGCTCGAGGACGCCGAGGCGTTCATCGCCGATGCGCGCCACCGCCTGCTCCTCGGCGAGCGCGCCCGGCTGGCCGTGACCGACGCCGCCGGCGAGCTGCTCGGCAGCGTCAGCCTGGACTGCTTCGCCGAGCGCCAGGCCGCCGAGATCGGCTACTGGGTCAAGCGGGAGGCGCGCCGCCGGGGCGTAGCCCTGGGGGCGGCGCGCCTCGTCGTCGCCTGGGCCTTCGGCGAGCTCGGCGTCGAGCGCCTCGAGCTGCTCACGTACCCGGGCAACGAGGCCTCGCAAGCACTTGCGGCCAGGCTGGGGTTCGCGCGTGAGTGCCTGCTCCGCGGCTTTCTGGCACCCGAGGCGGGCAAGAGCCGCGAGGGGCGGGCCGTGCCGTCCCCGGACGGCAGCCTCCCGCCCCGCGACGATCAGGTGCAGTTCGTGCGGCTGCGGTCGGACCCGGCAGCGTCTGCCTGACGACTCCCACATAAAAGAGGCGCCGGACCTTGCGGAACCGGCGCCTCTTTCGGGCCTCTCACCCGAACGCTTCTCTCTCGATCCAGCGAACCTTCTCGATGAGAAGTCTCTCAGGGCTTTCACCTGACTCCTCCTCAGTGATCCGGCGAACCGTCTCTCTGAGAAGTCTCCCGGGCCTCTCACCCGGTCGCTCCTCCCGATCCGGCGAACCGTCTCGATGAGGCGTGAGAGCATCCTACCCATGTTCCGGCAGGAGGCAATCGTCAAGTAGCCTCGAGTCGATTCAGGCTTCGCACGAAGGTCAGGCCTGCGGCCTCGGCGACATGGCCCGGTCCCTCAGCCGTCGCACCAGCCATCAACCTCTACCGAAAGGTTAGGGTTCACGTCGGCTGCGGACGCCGTCTGCGCCACGTCCGGGCGCCCGGCACCCCGGTGGTACAATCGCTCCCCGCGGGCCGCTAGCTCAGTTGGTAGAGCAGGGGACTTTTAATCCCAAGGTCGTTGGTTCGATCCCAACGCGGCCCACCACACCGACGCGAGAAGAGGTGCACCGTGTCTCGTATGCGCCACTCGATCGCAGGGCTGCTCGCCGCAGTGATCGTGCTTGCGCTCGCCTTGGCCGGCTGCGCCGCAGGGTCAACGGACGCCGGCTCCCCCGCCGACACCACCGAGCCGGCCACCCCGACGGACGCCGGAGGCGATGACGTGAAGACGATCTACGTGGCCGGCGGCTGCTTCTGGGGCCTCGAGAAGTACATCGGCCTGGTGGAAGGCGTCGTCGCCACCGAGGTCGGGTACGCGAACGGCGCCAGCGCCTCGGCGACCTATGGCGACGGCAGCGGCTACGCGGAGGCCGTGAAGGTCGTCTACGACCCGGCCGTGGCCCCCCTGCCGTTCCTGCTCGACCTGTTCTACGACGCCATCGAGCCCACGTCGGTCAACCGGCAGGGCAACGACGTCGGCGTGGAGTACCGCACCGGCATCTACTACACGGATTCCGCCGACGCCGCCGTGATCGAGAAGTCCCTGGCACGACTGCAGACGAAGTACACCGAGCCGATCGCCGTCGAGAGTGGCCCGCTCACCACCTACACGCGCGCCGAGGACTACCACCAGGACTACCTCGAGAAGAACCCCGGCGGCTACTGCCATATCCCGCAGAAGCTCTTCGATGCCGCTTCTGCCGCACGGCCGCTGCCCTGATTCGCACCTGTCGGCGCTGGTGCCGGCTCAGCCGGCCACCACTGAGTAGACGAACGGGTACTGCGTCACTCCCGCCCTGAACATGACAGGACGGAACTGGCCCTCGAAGTAGCCGCCGCACAGGTCTGTCGAGGTGTGCCGGAACTTCTCGTAGAGCGTCAGCTGGTAGTCACCCGGCGCGTCCGGCAGCGGCGCCCAGAAGTCCCTCGTCCACAGCTCGGCGCCCAGCTTCGGGTTGAACGCCGGGTAGATCTCCGAGAGCCCCGCCTCCTGGTACATGACGCTCCAGTACGCCTTCCCTTGCGCATACGTCATGAGCGGGTGCGCAGGATCGGCTGTCGGCGCGACCTTGTAGAGCAGGTACTCCGGCAGCGTCTTGACGAGGCCGCGCGTGTACGCCAGCCAGCCCCCGCCGATGTAGACGTCCGTTCCTGCGGGGATCGGCGTGCCGGGCGGGTTCCACTCGTCCGTCACCTCTCCGCCGACGACGGTCCCCCAGCTGCCGCCGTCCCAAGGCCAGACGTACGCTCCATCCGCTGGTGTCGTCGCATAGGCGAACGCCGGGACCGCCGGGACGAGCACCAGCAGCAGCGTCAGGCCGGCCAGCAGCATCAGCTTCTTCATGGCTCCCCTCCGTCTCTCGATGGAGTGCGGCGCACTCCCTGCGGCTCACTCCATCACCGGGGCCGACCTCACGCATCACCCCATCAGGGTGACCGCGCCACCGCGAGAAGAAGAGAGTGGGGACGCTCAGCCGCTCCTGCGCCGCTCACGGTACACCCTGGCCTTGTGCCGGCTGCCGCAGACCTCCATCGAGCACCAGTGGCCGGAGCGGTTCTTGGAGTGGTCGTAGAAGGCCCACCGGCAGGTGTCCTCGCGGCACGCCTTGAGCCGCGGCCAGGTGTCGTTCTCCATCGCCCGGTAGACGATGACGAGCAGGCGGCCGAGGGCCGCGTCGACGGTGTCGCCCTCGGCCTGCAGATGGGCCAGCCCGCCCGCGTCCATGCGCAGGCGCAGGCGGGCGCGGGCGGCGACGTCGTTCAGCTTCCGACCGACGTCCAGGGGGAGCTGGTGGCCGTCGTTGTTGCTCAGCAGGAGCTCGCGCAGCGCCTCGCGGAAGAGGACGGCGCGGCGCACGTCGCCCGGCCGGGCCGTCGCGTGCTCGTCGAGCAAGCCCTGACCGGCCAGCCAGGCGACCAGCGCCTCCGGGGTGTCCAACTCCTCGATCCCGTGGTCGATGTCCCGGGTGTTCACGAACGCGCGCACGGCGGCCAGGTCGCCGGGCGCCTCCTTTGACTGCGTCGCCATCGTCCGCACCTCCCTCGAGATCACCTCGTCAGGAGCCGGTCTCGGCTCCGCTTGCTTTATACCACCAAAAGGGGTTTACTAGTGACGCATTACCGGTATAATGATTTCAGTGGTGACGACAGTGGCGCAAGTGCCACCGACGGCGAGAGACGAGGGAGAAGGTGCACATCATGTACGACTTCGTGGCTCTGGAACTGGCGAGGCAGCGACGGGATCAGGTGGAGCGGGCGGCGGAGCGCGCCCGCCTGGTGCGCGAGGCGAGGCCGCGGAAGCGGCGCGGTCACGAGACGCAGGGAAGGTGAGGACGATGACGCGGTACGAGCACACAACGTGGAGCAGGCTGGGCGACGCGGCGAGGGCGCTGGGCGACGCCGTCGCCACGCCGCGGGGCGCGGCGCCGGGCAGGGCGGACCGCAGCGCGGCGATGCGGCGAGCGCAGATCTGAGCGTGGAGCCGGCGGGCCGGCGCAGGTACAATCGCCCGCAGACTGAGAGGAGCTCCGTTGGCGCGCTACCACACCGTGCTGGGGACGCGACGCGTTCCCGACTCCCTGCTCCGGGCGATCATCCGGCGGCGGCTGCGAGACAAGCTGGAGGGGCTGGAAGCAGCCACGGGCGACGACGCGGCGGCGCTGCGCAGTTACGCCGCCGGGCTGGCCGCCGGGCCGTTCGCCATCCATCAGGACGCCGCCAACCGGCAGCACTACGAGCTGCCCACGGCCTTCTTCCGGGAGTTCCTCGGGCCCAGGCTCAAGTACAGCTGCTGCCTGTGGCCCGACGGCGTCGACGACCTGGCGGCCGCCGAGGAGGCGATGCTGGCGCTGACCTGCGAACGCGCGGGCCTCGAGGACGGCATGCGCGTCCTCGACCTGGGTTGCGGCTGGGGGTCGCTCTCGCTCTTCATCGCCGAGCGGTTCCCGGCCTGTCAGGTCACCGCGATGTCGAATTCACGCACCCAGGGCGAGCACATCGCCGCGGCTTGCTCGGCCGCCGGCCTTGGTGGCGTCACGCCCGTCACCGCCGACATCGCGACCTACGACCCGGGGCGGCGCTTCGACCGTGTCCTCTCGGTGGAGATGTTCGAGCACGTGCGCAACTACCGCGAGCTGTTCGCGCGGCTGCGCGGCTGGCTCGAGCCCGACGGCCGCGCCTTCGTGCACGTGTTCAGCCACGCCCGCTTCTCGTACACGTTCGACGCCGACGATCCCGGAGACTGGATGGGGTCCCGCTTCTTCAGCGGCGGGCAGATGCCGGCGCACGACCTCTTCCTCCAGTTCGACGAGCACCTCGTCGCGGAGGAGAGCTGGTGGCTGGACGGCGGGCACTACGCGCGCACCCTGGAGGAGTGGCTGCGGCGCTACGACGCGCGCGCCGCGGCCATCAAGCCGCTCCTGGCCACCACCTACGGCGAGTCCGCCGCGGACTGGTGGGTCGACTGGCGGTTGTTCTTCCTCGCCTGCGCAGAGACGTTCGCGTACGGCGGCGGGCGCGAATGGGGCGTCTCTCACTACCGCTTCGCGCCGCGATGAGCGACGCACCGCGCCGCGTCGTCGTCACCGGCCTGGGCATCATCTGCCCCCTCGGCAACGACGTGGAGAGCTCCTGGCGCCGGCTCGTCGCCGGCGAGAGCGGCATCGCCACGATCACCCGGTTCGACCCGGCGCGCGTCGACTCGCGCGTCGCCGGAGAGGTCAAGGGCTTCGACCCGGCGGACTTCATCGAGCGGCGCGCCGCGCGGCGCATGGACGCCTACTCGCAGTACGCGGTCGCTGCGGCGCGCCAGGCCGTCGACGACGCCGGCCTCGACGTCGCCGCGGAGGCCGAGGACATCGGCGCCGTCGTCGCCAGCGGCGGCGGCGGGCTCAAGACGTTCGAGGACCAGCAGCGCGCGCTCTTCGAGCGCGGCCCGCGCGCCGTCAGCCCGTTCTTCGCGACGATGATGATCCCCAACATGGGCGCGGCGCACGTCTCGCTGCACCTCGGCACCAAGGGACCGCTGCAGGCGGTGACCACCGCGTGCGCCGCCGGCGCCGGCGGCATCGGCGACGCGTTCGAGATCATCAAGCGCGGCGCCGCCGTGGCGATGCTGGCCGGCGGCGCCGAGGCGCCCGTCAACGAGACGGGCCTCGCCGCCTTCGGGGCGATGCGCGCGCTCAGCACGCGCAACGACGCGCCGGAGGAGGCGTCGCGGCCCTTCGACGCCGGCCGCGACGGCTTCGTGATCGCGGAGGGCGCCGCGATCCTCGTGCTCGAGGAGCTCGAGCACGCCCGCGCGCGCGGCGCCCGCGTCCTCGCCGAGATCGTCGGCTACGGCATGAGCTCGGAGGCCTTCCACGTCGCGCTCCCCGACGAGAGCGGCGTGCCGCAGGCGCGCGCCATGCAGGCCGCCCTGCGCGAGGCCGGCCTGTCGCCGGATGACGTCGACTACGTCAACGCGCACGGGACGGCGACGCCGGCCGGCGACATCGCCGAGACGCGCGCCCTCAAGATCGCCTTCGGCGCGCGCGCCGCGCAGGTGCCCGTCTCGTCGACGAAGTCGATGACGGGGCACCCCCTCGGCGCCGCCGGCGCCATGGAGGCGGTGTTCTGCGTGCGCGCCATCACCGACGGCGTCGTGCCGCCGACGATCAACCTGACCGACCCGGACCCCGAGTGCGACCTCGACTTCGTGCCGGGCGTCGCGCGCGCCGCGTCCGTGCGGGTCGCGATGTCCAACTCCTTCGGCTTCGGCGGGCACGACGTCTCGCTGGTCTTCAGCCGCTACGACGAGGACGGCGGCTGATGGGCCTCTACGACGGCAAGACGGCGCTCGTCGTCGGCGTCGCCAACCGCGGGTCGATCGCCTGGGGCATCGCGCAGGCGCTGCGCGACGAAGGAGCGCGGCTCGGCTTCTCGTACGCCGCGCCCGCCCTCGAGCGCCGCGTGCGGCCGCTCGCCGAGAGCGCCGGCGCCGAGCTGATCGAGGAGTGCGACGTCACCGACGACGCGGCGCTCGACCGCCTCTTCGAGCGCGTCGGCGAGACCTTCGGCGAGCTGCACGTGCTGGTGCACGCCGTCGCCGC
>DASUMX010000106.1:0-5117 GCA_036277455.1 Thermoleophilia bacterium | reverse complement strand
AAGGCGTGCTTGAGCTGCTCTTCCTGCTCGGCGCTGAGGTTGGAACGCACGAGTGTGGCGTTCGTGCCCTCGATAGCGGCGAGGAACTTGTCCTCGGTCAGCTCCTGGATGACGAGGAACCAGCCGGCCTTGCCCGGCGGCACCGCGTCGCCCATCTGCTGAAGGACTTCCTTGTCGATGCCGGTCTTGCCCAGCTTGCCGAACAGCGCGCCCATGCCGGCGCCGATCGCCATGCCGAGGAACGGCACGAAGAAGAGCAGGCCGAACAGCATGCCCCAGAACGCGCCGCCCATGGCGCCCGCGCCCACGAGGCCGTGGCCGTGCTTGACGTGCGGCTTGCCGTCCGGGTCACGCACTACCTCGGCGGCGTCGCTCAGCTGCACGATCATGTCCTTCTGCAGCTCCGCGAGTTTGAGGCCGAATCTGTCGGCCTCCATCTCGTTCTCGAAGCCGAGGACCATCATTTCGCTCATAGACTCTCCTTCTTCGTTCACTGCTTGCCGCCGCCAAGCCTACCGTACTTGTCGAGCTTCACTAACCCCCGGCGCGAAGCCGGCTTTGTCACTGGGCCCGGTCGAGGTGACCGGCGGGTGACCTGCCCGTGAGACGGCCCTGCCGAACCGGGAGAGCGGCGGCCAGGGAACGGCACGCTCCACCCTGCCCGCGCATGGACACGCGGGCAGAAGGCGGGCTAGGCTACCGTTGTCCGCGAGCCGGGAGGTCCCAGTGAGCGTCGCCATCATCGCCATCATCGCCGTCCTGCTCGTCCTCGGGATCGGCTACCTGATCTTCGTGCTGATGCGCAGGAGCCAGACGGTCGTGCCGCAGGTCACGGACAACGACGCGGCGAGCCGCGATCACGTCGTCGAGGTCGACGACCAGGGGCGCGAGATCATGGCCTCGCAGGAGGCGCCGCCGGCGCCGCGCGACACCGCCGGGTTCGAGAGCCTCCTGCAGGACGAGATCCACGACCTCGGCATGCGGCAGCCGCCGGCCGACGACGAGAGCTGACGGGAGGCGGACGTGGGCGTCACCGAGTGGACCATCGTCGTGCTCGTCATCGGCGGGCGCCTGGCCCTGCCGCTGCTCATCCCGTACTTCCCCGTGCCTGCCCTGCTGGCGTGCCTCATCCTCGACTCGATCGACCAGAGCATCTTCCAGCAGTTCCCGGCGATCCCGCTGGACGGCTACCAGTCCTACGACAAGGCGCTCGACGTGTACTACCTCTCGGTCGCCTACCTCTCCACGCTGCGCAACTGGACCAACCAGGGCGCCTTCCGGATGAGCCAGTTCCTGTACTACTACCGCATGGTCGGCGTCGTGGCGTTCGAGCTCACGCAGAACCGGACGATCCTGTTCATCTTCCCGAACACGTTCGAGTACTTCTTCCTCTTCGTGGAGCTCGTGCGCCTGGGCTGGAACACCGACCGCATGGGCAAGTGGACGGTGATCCTGTCGGCGGCGGGCATCTGGATCTTCATCAAGCTGCCGCAGGAGTGGTGGATCCACATCGCCCAGCTCGACATGACGGACTTCATCAAGGAGACGCTGTTCGGCGTCGCGGCGACGGACAGCTGGGCGACCGCCATCGCCAACCGGCCGTGGGTGCTCGTCGCGGCGATCGCGTTCTTCGCCGCCCTCGCCGCCATCGTCTACTGGATCATCACGCGCAAGGCGCCGAAGTTCGACCACAAGGCGCACATCGCCGCCGACCCGCTGCCGCCGCTGCTGCGCGGCGCGGAGCCGTACCGCAAGGTCCGCGCCGAGACCAGGATCTTCGGCTGGGCGCTCCGGGAGAAGGTCGCGCTCACGGCCATCGTCTGCGTGATCTTCGGCCTCATGCTCACAGGCGGCGAGGCGAGCACGCTGCGCATCGTCGTCGGCGTGGCGATCTTCACGGTGATCAACGCTGCCGTGAGCCACGTCATGGCGATCCGCGGCCGCAGCTGGCGGCGGCTCGCCGGCGAGCTCGTGACGATGCTGGTCGTCAACCTCGTCATCGTCCTCGTCCTGGAGGCGCTCGACCGCTACCTGGGCCTCACGTCCGCGCGCACGCCGTTCGGCATGACGCTGTTCTTCTCGTATCTGCTGACGCTGGTCATCGTGCTGTACGACCGCTACCGCACGGTGTACAAGGCGCGGCGCCTGTACCGCGGCGAGGAGAAGGCGGCGCAGACCGCGGCAGGCACGCCGTCGGGACCGTCCGCGGCGCCCGCCTGATCCCGGGCCAGGTCCCCTCGTGGACCAACTCCTCGACCACATCCTCCACTTCGACACCTACCTGACCCAGGCGGTCGAGGCACTCGGCCTGTGGGCGTACGCGGCCATCTTCGCGACCATCTTCTGTGAGACCGGGCTGGTGGTCGCCCCGTTCCTGCCGGGCGAGTCCCTTCTGCTCGCCAGCGGCACCCTGGCGGGAGCGGACGTGCTCGAGATCGTCGTCCTCTGGCCGCTGCTCGTCGGCGCGGCCTTCCTCGGCGACGTCGTCAACTACCTCATCGGGCGCTGGACAGGCCGCCACCTGCTGAGCAAGCCGCGCAAGCATCTCAAACCCGAGTACGTAGAGCAGGCGCACGCGTTCTACGAGGAGCACGGCGGCCTCGCCATCGTGCTCTGCCGGTTCCTGCCGATCGTGCGCACCCTGGTGCCGTTCGTGGCCGGCATGGCGCGGATGGAGTTCCACCGCTACGTCGCCTTCGCCGCCCTCGCCTCCGCGATCTGGGTGACCATCTTCCTCGGCGCCGGCTACCTCTTCGGCAACATCCAGTGGGTGCAGGACTACCTCGGAGTCGCGCTGGCGATCGCCGTCGCTGCCTCGGCCATCCCCGGCTTCATCATCTGGGGGATGCACCACCTGCGGCGCCAGAAGACCGAGGGGGATTGACCGCTTGGTAACGCAGCTCGTGTGTGTGAGAATGCGCCACCGGCGAATCTACGGGAGGACGTCATGATCGCAAGCTCTGCCGGGGTCCTGATGGGCTCCTTCTTCACGCAGAACCTCTTCAGCTGGGGCTTCTGGGTGGTCGACATCATCCTGCTCCTGGCGATCGCCGGCGTCGTCATCGTGCTCGCCACCGACGACCGCGACCCGAGCACGGTGCTCGCGTGGCTGTTCGTCGTGCTGCTGCTGCCGGTGCTGGGCCTCGTCGCCTACTTCTTCATCGGCAGGAACTTCCGCCGCGACTCACCGCGGCGCCGCAAGATCATGGCGCAGATGGACGCCGTGGCCGCGGAGTCGTTAGCCCCCGTGACGGCCGCCAACACGGAGTTCACCGAGGCGGCCCGCGCGGACCTCGCCGGCACCCCGGGAGCGCGCATCGAGGCCGTCGGCCTCACCGAGGGCGGCGTGGCGCCTCTGCCGGCCGACACCGTGGACATCTACACGGCCGGCTCGCAGAAGTTCCCCGCCTTGCTCGAGGAGATGGCGACGGCCGAGCGCTACATCCACCTCATGTACCTGATCTGGGAGCAGGACGAGCTCACCGCCAAGGTCACCAAGGTCCTGCTCGACCGCCTCCAGGCCGGCGTCAAGGTCCACATCCTCTACGACTGGCTCAGCTGCATCAGCTACAAGAAGGACGAGCTCAAGCAGCTCGAGGCCGCCGGAGCCGTCGTCGCCCCCTGCTACAAGCGCCTGCCGCAGATCAACTACCGCAACCACATGAAGATGGTGATCATCGACGGCAAGTCCGTGTACAGCGGCGGCATGAACATGGGCCAGGAGTACATCGACGGCGGCCCGCGCTTCGATGTGTGGCGCGACACCTCGTTCCGCCTCAGCGGACCGGTGGTCGCGCCCTACCTCATGCTCTTCGCCTCAACCTGGCTCTACAACGGCGGCACGGAGGACCTGGCGACCGACTTCATGCCGCCGGCGGCGGAGCACCACCGGCACGAGGGCACACCGGTCCAGGTGCTCCACTCGAGCGTGCAGACGACGTTCAAGACCAACCGTGACGTGTTCATCACGGCGCTCACCAACGCGCGCGAGCGCATCTGGATCCAGTCTCCCTACTTCGTGCCGGACGAGCCGCTCATGACCGCGATGTGCACCGCGGCGGCGAGCGGCATCGACGTGCGCTTCATGATGACCGGCGTGCCGGACAAGAAGATCCCGTTCAACGCGGCGATGGCCTACTATCCCCAGCTGCTGCGCGCCGGCGTCAAGGTCTACCAGTACAAGGCGGGGTTCCTGCACGCCAAGACGGTGACCGTCGACGACCAGCTCTCCATCATCGGCACCTGCAACTGGGACATCCGCAGCCTCATCCTGCACGACGAGGTCGTCGCCGTCTTCTACGACGGCGGGGTCGCCACGCGATACGCGGAGCAGTACGAACGCGACATCGAGGACTGCGAGCTGATCGCCACGGACTTCCTGACATCGCTGACGAGGGGACAGCGGTTCCGCAACTCCGTGGCGCGCCTGTTCTCCCGGCTGCTCTAGAACGGCGCGGCAGCGGGAATGAAGGCGGGCGGGAGGCCGCAGCCGTTGCGCAGCCTCCAGACGCTGTTACCATTCGGCCAAGCATGGCGCCGGCCCGCTCGTGGACCGGTCAACAGAGAGGGAGGATCAGCATGCGCATGAGGAGAAGGCCGCTGATGGCCGCCGCCGTCGTCGGCGGTACCGCCTACCACATCGGCAAGAAGGGCCAGCAGAGCCGCGACCAGCAAGCGCAGATCGACGAAATGCAGGCGCAGCAGGACCAGCAGCAGTACGAGCAGGCGCCGCCGCAGGCCGCGCCGGCCCCAGAAGAAGACCCCATGGCCAAGCTCACGCAGCTCAAGAGCCTGCTCGACTCCGGCGTGCTCACCCAGGCCGAGTTCGACTTCCAGAAGACCAAGATCCTGCAGAGCATGTAGCCGGTCGCGACGCGGCTGATCACGGAGAAGGAGACTGGCATGGCAATGGGACCCGTACAGGTCCTCGTCGTGGGCTTCGGCCCGGACGCCGACTTCAAGGGCGAGGCGCTCAGGGAGCTCAAGCGGCTGACCGAGCAGGACATCGTGCGCGTGATCGACCTGCTCGTCGTGCACAAGGAGGAGGACGGGAGCATCGACAAGGTCGAGATCTCCGACGAGCACGAGCTCGCCAAGCTCGGCGCGCTGGCCGGGGC
>DASUMX010000105.1:0-42744 GCA_036277455.1 Thermoleophilia bacterium | reverse complement strand
CGGCGGCGATCGACTTCATCGCCGACCTCGGCGAGCGGCACGTGGCGATGGTGGAGGACCGCCTCCCCGCCGGCCTGCAGGGCCGGCGCAGGGCGGTCGTCGCCGGCATGCTGGCCGGCGAGGCCTACGAGCAGCCGCTCGCGAAGCGCCTGCGCGAGCAGCTCGCCGGCATCCCCGGACTCACGCTCTACGGGCCGCCGGAGGGCAGCCCGCGCACGTCCACCGTCTCGTTCACCGTGGACGGGTTCCAGGCCGGCGAGGTCTGCCGGGCCCTCGGCGCGCGCGGCCTCTTCACCTGGGACGGCGACTTCTACGCCCACCGGCTCGTGGAGCTGCTCGGGCTCCACCCCCGCGGCGGTCTGGTGCGCGTGGGGCTCGCCCCGTACACCACGGAGGGCGAGCTCGAGCGCCTGGTGGCCGCGGTCGGCGACCTCTCCCGCTCCGTACGGTGAGCGCCGGCTCAGCCGCGCCGCCCGGCGCCCCCCGCGACGTCCGCATCTCGCTGTCAGGCTTCGAGGCGGAGCCGGCTCGGGGCACGCCCCGCACGCTCAAGCTCTGCCTGCTCGGGTTCGGCAGCGTCGCCAGAGCTCTCTGCGAGCTGCTGGCCGCCCAGGAGCGGGTGCTCGCCGGCCGGCACGGACTCCGCGTGCTGATCAGCGCCGTGGGCACGCGCCGCGGCAGCCTGCTCGATCCCGACGGCATGACGCCGGCGGAGGCGCTCGCGGCGATCGGCGACGGGCCGGCCCCGCCGCAGGCGCCCCGGCCGGCCCCTGGACTGCTCGCCGCCTCCGAGGCGGACGTCCTCGTGGAGCTCACGGTGATGGGGGACCTCTCCGGCGTCGGCGCCGGCGCCGCGACGTACCGGCCGGCGGCCACGGACCACGTCCTCGAGGCCTTCCGCCTGGGCATGGACGTCGTCACCGCCAACAAGGGACCCATCGCCTGGAGCTGGCCGGAGGTCTCGGATGCGGCGGCCGCGAGCGGCCGCCGCATCCGCTTCGAGAGCACCGTCATGGACGGCCTCCCCGTCTTCAGCCTCCTGGAGTACGCACTCCCCGACTGCACCGTGCTCGGCTTCGAGGCGGTGTTCAACGGGACGACCAACTTCATCATCGACGCGATGGGCGCAGGCAGGACCTTCGACGACGCGCTGGCGCAGACGCAGGCCGAGGGCTACGCGGAGGCGGACCCGAGCAACGACATCGACGGCTGGGACGCCGCCAGCAAGGCCGCCGCGCTCGCCAACGTCGCCATGCACGCGTGCCTGACGCCGGCGGACGTGGAGCGCGAGAGCCTCCGCGACGTGCCGCTGGAGCGGATCGTCGTCGCGCGGAGAGCCGGCCGGCGCCTGCGGCTGGTCTGCAGCGTCTGGCGGGAGGGAGAAGCCGGCGAGGCTTCGCCGGCCGGCCCCGACGCGCCGCACGGGAGCGGCCCCGTCCGCGCCCGGCTGCGCGCCGAGGAGCTCGACATCGAGCACCCGCTCGCCGCCGTCAGCGGCGAGTCGCTGGGGGCGCTGCTGCACACCGACCTCATGGCCGACGTCCTGGTCAGCGAGCGCCACGCACTGGTGCCGCAGACGGCCTACGGCGTCTACGCGGACCTGCTGCACCTGTGCCGGACGATCTGACCGGCCGGCCGGCCGCGACCCCGGCGTCGTCCGCGGCGGCTCCGCCGGTCCTGGTGGGCGCGACCGCCGCGCCGGGCGCCGGCGAGAGGCTGCCGCGCCGGCCGTCCTGGTTGCGCGCCCTGGTCCTCTCGCTGGTGGTCCTCGCCGCCGGGTCCGCGCTGGGCGCGGCGTGGTACCGCTTCGAGCGGTCGGCCTCCATCCAGCCGCCCGCCGTCGAGCGGACGGCGGGCGGCTGGAGGGTCACCGCACACCACCAGCTCGCGTTCAGCGGCCTCGCCCTGAGCGGCGACCGGCTGCTCTGGCAGAACGGCGCCTCCATCGAGTACCTCGACCTCGCCTCGGGCGACCTGCGCCTCCTCGGCCCCGGCCCGGGGATGCGCACCACGTGGGACCCGGCGGTAGGCGAGCGGTACGCGGTGTGGTTCGAGGCGGAGCGCGAGGCGAGCCTCGCCGTCCAGGCCGTCGCCTACGACACGGAGTCGGGCAGGCGCTGGACGCTGGCCGAGGTCGGCTCTGTGCGCTCCTACCCGGCCATCTCGGGCGACGTCGCGGTCTGGTGTTCCGCACCCACCATCGGCGCGCCGACGATCAACGGGGCGCGGGTCGGCAGCGGTGAAGCGTTCGAGGTCGCCCAGGGGGACGGCGCCCCGGTCGTCTCCGGCAGCCTCGTCGTCTGGGCGACCGGCTGGACGGGGCCCTTCGTGGCCGGAGATCTGGTCACCGGCACGACCTGGCCGGTGTCCGCCTCGCTCACGGGCGCAAGGCTGACCGCCATCGCCCTGGCCGGCCGCACGCTCGTGTGGGGCCAGGGCGAGGCAGATGGTTCCGGCGTCGTCGCCGCGGTCGCCGTCGACGGCGGCCCCACCACCACGGTGGCCTCCGGCGTCTCCGGCCTGGCCGGCCCGTCCTACGACGGCCGCACGGTGGTCTGGGCGGAGCAGACGGCGTCCGGCGACCGCGTGATGGGACGCCGCCCCGGGGAGACCGGCGCCTTCGTCGTCGCGGAGGCGGACGGCGCCGTCACCGAGGTCGCCGTCAGTGGCGCGACGGTCGCCTGGATCCAGAGGATGGGCGGCTCGACCCACGCGGTCGTCGTGACGAGGCTCCCGCAATGACCCCTGCGTTCCGCGTCCGCCGCACGCTGCCGCGCCCCAGCGAGTCGCGTGACCGCCTGCTTCTCCTGCTCCTCGCCGAGCTGTGGCTGCTCAACGCCGCCGATCTGGCGCTGACGCGCTATTCGATGTGGCTCGGCTTCGCCACCGAGTCCAACGGCATCATGGACTTCTTCCTGCGCGCCGGCGCGGTGCAGGCCCTCGCCTTCAAGCTCGGCATCGTGACCGTCGGCGCGCTGCTGCTCTGGCGGCTGCGGGCCTATCGCATCGCGACCGTCGCGGCGGGGCTGCTGGCCGGCGTGCTCGCCGCCGTGGTCGTGTACCAGACGCTCTGGGTGCTCCACCTGCGCTGAAGTAGCCGGCCCGCCAGCTCGCGATCGTCCTCTGGACACCGCCCGTAGATACCATCATACTGGCAGAGATGCCATCAGTGGTGAGGAGGCACCGCATGGTCAGGATGCAGATCCAGTTCACGGAAGACGAGGCACGACGGCTGAGAGACGAAGCCGCACAGCGTCAGGTCTCCATTTCGTCCGTCGTCCGTGAGGCCGTGGACGAGCGTCTGATCCAGCGCAAGTCCGCCGTGAGCCTCGAGGAGCGCAAGCGCCGGGCCAAAGCGGCGTGCGGCCGCTTCCGGTCGGGGTTGGGGGACGTGGCTGCTCGGCACGACGACTACTTCGTCGATTCCATCGAGTGGTGAGCGTCTTCGTCGACACAAGCGCTCTCGTTGCGCTGCTCGACGCCGAGGACGCCGGCCACGGTCTCATGAGGCCGGCGTGGGATCACGGAGTGGACGACGACGCCGGCTTCGTGACCACGAACTACGTGCTGCTGGAGGCGATCACGCTGGTGCAGGCGCGACTTGGTCTCGAGGCGGTGCGCTTGCTGACCGGCGAGATGCTGCCCATGATCGAGCCGCTGTGGGTCACCGACGCGGAGCACGGCGCGGGCGTCGGGGCTCTCCTGACTGCGGGCAGGCGACGGCTGAGCCTGGTCGATTGCGTCAGCTTCGCGGTGATGCGCGCACGCCAGATAGACGAGTACCTCGGCCTGGATCCTCACTTCGACGAGCAGGGCTTCCGCCGCTACGCGCCGGCGGACTGAGCCCTGTCCCGTCGGCGGCTCAGACCCCGGCGGGCAGGTCGCCGAGCCGCTTCTTGACGATCTTGGTCGCCTCGGCGATCACCTCGAGGCTGCGGTCGACCTCGGTCTTGGTGTGCGCCGTGCTCGCGAAGAAGCGCTCGAAGTTGAAGTTGTGGAAGTACACGCCGCGCATCTGGCACTCGGTCTGCAGCATGCCGAAGAAGCGCGTGTCGCTGGCGCGCGCCTGACGGTACTTCGTCACCGGCTCCTCGTGGCCGAAGAACACCTGCCACATGGGGCCGACCTGGCTGATGTACGCGGGCACGCCGTTCTCCGCGAAGATGCTCCTCATGCCGCCGACCATCGCGTTGGCGATCGTGTTGAGGTGCCCGTAGACGCGCTCGCGGTCGTTGATCAGGATGTCGAGCGCGGCGTTCATGCCGGCGAGCGTCATCGGGTTGCCGCTGTAGGTGCCGCCGTGGAGCACCACGCCCTCGGCCTCGAGGTCCATGAACTCCTTCTTGCCGCCGAACGCGGCGGCGCCCGGCGTGCCGCCGCCGACCGCCTTGGCGATGCAGGTGATGTCCGGGATGACGCCGTAGAGCTCCTGCGCGCCGCCCAGAGAGACGCGGAACCCGGTGATGATCTCGTCGAAGATGAGCACCACGTCGTTCTCGTCGCAGATGCGGCGCAGGCCCTCGAGGAACCCCGGCACCGGCGGGATGATGCCGGCGTCGCCGAGGATGGGCTCGGCGAGCACGCAGGCGAGCTCGTCGCGGTTGCGCTTGATGAGCACCTCGACGGCGTCGATGTCGTTGAAGGGCGCGATGACGACGGTGCCCTCCACCGCCTTGGGAATGCCGGCCTGGCTCGGCAGCGTGCGCGGGAACTTCTCGGGGCCCGCCGCCTCGAGCGCAGGCACGTGCGAGAACGCGTGGCAGTCCAGGAAGCCGTTGTAGCTCCCCTCCCACTTCATGATCTTGTCCTTGCCGGTGTAGGCGCGCGCGAGGCGGATGGCCGCCTGGGTCGCCTCGCTGCCCGAGTTGGCGAACCGCACCTGGTCGATGCCGGGCACCGCCTGGACGATCTTGCGCCCGACCTCGTAGTCCAGTTCGTGCGGGAACGTGTAGAGCATGCCGCCCTGCGAGATCTGAGCGATGATCGCGTCGAGGATGGGCTTGGGGCGATGGCCGAAGATCATGGGGCCGTAGCCGATGCACCAGTCCACGTAGGCGTTGCCGTCCACGTCGTAGAAGTAGGCGCCCTCTCCGCGCTCCATGACGATCGGGCGGGTGCCGATGAGGCGGGCATAGCTTGACTCGCCGCCCGAGACGACCTCCTGGCACTTGGCGAACATCTCCTGGGTCTTCTTCAGATGACTATCGTCGATGATGTTGGCTGCCATCGGCTCGGATCTCCTTGACGAACGGCCGGGCTCGGCGCGGCTACCCACGGGTGTGGGGCCGGGTCCCCGGAAGGTCGGCCCAGTCTACCGGAAGGACGCGCGCGGGTG
The DNA here is from genome assembly GCA_036277455.1 of Thermoleophilia bacterium. Taxonomy (GTDB): domain Bacteria; phylum Actinomycetota; class Thermoleophilia; order UBA2241; family UBA2241; genus CAIXSE01. Next base: position 37,409 of record DASUMX010000105.1, on the reverse strand, counting down.
AACGTCGCACGCGTCAGACGATCGCCGCGATGAGCGAGACGCCGGCGATCGTGCAGGCGATGCCCACCCACTGGTTGGGCTTCGGGCGCTCGTGGAGCAGCACGAAGCCCAGGATCACCGCGAAGGTGCCGAACTGGGTGGTGGTCACGCCGGCGACCGTGGGCGGCCCGAGCGCGAAGGTGATCGTGAGGAGCGAGAGGCCCGCGAGCTCGAGCACGCCGGCGCCGACCGCACGCGTGCGCAACGCTTTGGGTACCGCCACGCTGCCGCTGAGGAGGGCGACCGGCAGCGTCACCGCAAGCGACACCGTCCGCGAGATGGCCGTCTGCGAGAGCCAGCCGATGTCCGCGTAGTTGTAGCAGAGCATGATGCAGGCGAAGAGGATGCCGGCGACGATGGCCCAGGGCGCGCCCTTGGTCGAGCCGGCGCGGCCCTCGATGGAGGTGAGGATGGCGCCGAACACGCACAGTCCCAGGGCGACCGCGAGCGGCAGGGTCACCGGCGTGCCCAGCAGCACGACCGCGACAGCCACGTACGCGCCCTGCAGCGAGACCAGCGCCGAGACCAGGCCCAGGTCTCCCACGTTCAGCCCGCGCAGCAGGCAGAAGAGGGCGAAGAAGTACAGGGCGCCGGCGAGCGCCGCCAGGCCGGCGCCCCCCCACTCGCCGGCCGCCGGGATCCCCTCGATGAGGAGCGCGACCGGAAGGATGATGATCACGCCGGTCGCGAGCACCCAGAGCATCTGCGTCAGCGCCCGCGTCTGCCGCGTGACCCGCTGCGAGAACATGTCGCTGGTCGCGTACGAGAGCGCGGTCAGGAGGCCTGTCAGGACGGTGAGCACGCGGCCAGTCTACCCGAGTACATCCGGCGCACGGCGAGCACGACCACGGGTGCGGGTCCCCAGTGCTTCCGCCCGCCGGTCGCGCCCGATCGGTTGCGCCGGTCCACTCCCGGCGGGAAGGATGACGGCATGGACGGCGCGCCACAGCTCCCGGTCGCCGCCGACTGGTTCAGCCTCACCTGGGTGACGGGCCGCACGGCGGCGCTCACCGAGCCGTACGTGGACGATCTGCTCCGCGCGAGCCTGTGGTACTTCCGCGGGCGAGACCGCGACCTCCTCATCGACACCGACAACGGCGTGGCCCCGCTGCGCCGGCACCTCGCACGCCTCGCGCGCGGAGGACGCCCCCGCGAGATCGTCTGCGTGGTCACGCACGCGCACATCGACCACATCGGCGGCTTCCACGAGTTCGAGCGGCGTCTGCTGCACCCCGCCGAGCAGGAGCTCGCGACGACGCCGCACAACGACGCACCGCTGGCGCCGGCGCTGTGGTCCGAGGAGATCCTGGCCCAGCTCGCCGAGAGCGGGTTCGTGCCGCCGCCGGTCCTCGTCGACGCCCTTCCCTCCCCCGGGTTCGATCCGTTCACGTTCCGGCCCGAGCGCGCCGCTCCCACCCACTTCGTGCGAGGCGGCGACGAGATCGACCTCGGCGACCGGCGGTTCACCATCGTCGACCTGCCCGGCCACACGCCCGGCAGCATCGGGCTCATCGACCACGAGGAGCGTGCGCTCGTCTCCGGTGACGCCGTCTACGACGGCGGGCTCATCGACACGCTGCCGGAGTCCGACGTCGAGACCTACCTGGCGACGATGGAGGTCCTGCGCCGGATCGACGTCGACGTCGTCTACCCGGGACACGGCCGGCCGTTCGGGCGGACCACGCTGCGCGAGCTCGCCGAGGCGTACCTGCGAGAGCGCGGCGGCTGAGCGCGTCCGGCGTGCGGAGGGCGCTCGCCTCCGGACTACTCGAGTCCCGCCGCGGCCAGCATCGTGATCGCGATGCACGTGAGCGCGACGCCCACCAGTTGTACGCGGCCCAGCCTCTCGCGCAGCACGACCAGCCCGATGATGACCGCCCACGTGCCCGCCTGTGCGACCGACACCGAGGCGATGGCGACCGGCCCCAGGCTGATAGCTGCGGCGAGCGCCACGAAGGCCCCCGCATCCACGACCCCGGCGACGGTCGCCCGGCGACGGAACTCGCGCGGCAGGACCAGCCCCCCCGTGAGCAGCGCCACCGGGACGACGATGACCACGGTGCCCGCCCTCCCGATCGCGGCGAGAGAGAACGGCGGCAGCGCCGTAGCCTCGGCGAAGAAGAGAAAGGTGCCGGCGAACAGGGCCGCGGAGAGCAGCGCCCAGCCCGCGCCGGCCGTGGCCTGCGTCCGGCGGCGCGCGCCCAGAGCGGCCTCGGGCGCCCGCTCGACCGACGCCATCAGCCCTCCGGCCACCGCCAGCGGCAGCCCGACCCAGGCGATCGGCGGCAGCGCCTCGCCGAGCAGGATGGCCGCCCCAGCGGCGAATCCGCCGGCCAGCGAGCCGAGCGGCGTGACGACGGAGAGATTGCCGGTGGACAGCCCTTTGAGGAGCGCGCCCAGGCCGAGGAACTCGAGCACGCCGCTGGCCGCCGCGAACCCGGCGGCGCGCCACTGCTCGTCTCCGCTCGGCAGACCGTCGACGACGAGCGCCAGCGGCAGCAACACGGCGAGACCGACGAGCATGACCCACATGAGCGCCGTCCACACCGACACGGAGCGCACGATGCGCACGAGCAGGTAGTCGTGGACCGCGTAGCCGAGCGCCGATGCGAGCCCGAAGGCCACGGTGAGCATGGCCGTACTCTACTTCACGGACTCCGGCAGACACGTACGGGCGCGCACGATCCACTCACGCCCGCGATGAGGCCTCTGACCTCAGCCGTCAGTGCGGCAGACGCTGAGGTCGGCGAAGTTGCGCGGCGCGAGGTCCTGGTGCTTCTCGGCGATGGTGTCCGCCAGGGCGTCCAGCGCGGCGTAGTCCGCCTCTCGCGGCATGCCTTTGGCGAGCACCGGCTCGAGCAACTCGAGCTTGAGCTTGGGCATCATGCCCACCAGCGTCTCGACCGCCTTGCCGGCCCACCCGTAGGACCCGATGACGGTCGCGAACTTGGCCCGCGGGCGCAGCGCGTTGGCGAGCGCGGCCGCGTACATGGCGAGCGGGTGCGGCCCGGTGAGCACAGTGGGCGTGCCGATGACGATGGTGCCGGCGTGGACCAGCGAGCTGGCGAGCTCGCCGGCGTCGAGCGTGGTGAGGTCGAAGCGCTCGACGCCGATGCCGCGATCGGCGAGCGCCGCCGTGAGGTGGTCGACCATCAGCCGGGTGCTGTCGTGCATCGTCACGTAGGGCAGACAGACGATGTTCTGCGGCTCGCCGCCGGCCCAGTCGCGGTAGGCCTCGATGATGAAGGCGGGGTCGTCGTAGACGGGGCCGTGGCTGGGCGCGATGATCTCGATCGGGTACTGCGTCACCTTCTCGACGTTCTTCAGCACCTGGGCGCCGAACGGCATCATGATCTCCGCGTAGTACCGCTTGGCGCCGTCGTACACCTCGTGCTTGTCTGCGAACACGTCGCTCGTCGCGTAGTGCGAGCCGAAGAAGTCACAGCTGAAGAGCACCCCGCCCTCCTCGAGCCAGGTGCTCATGGTCTCGGGCCAGTGCACCCAGGGCGTGAACAGGAACTTCAGCGTCTTGTCGCCGAGAGACAGCTCGTCGCCGTCGGCGACCACGTGGAAGCGGGCATCGTCGACGTGCAGGTGATCGATGAGCATGCCCTTCGCCTTCTCGTTGCAGACGATGGTGAGCTCGGGAAAGCGCTCCAAGAGCATCGGTGTCGAGCCGGAGTGGTCCTGCTCGACGTGGTGGATGACGAGGTAGTCGGGCGTGGGGAGCTGGTCGAGCTGAGCGGAGAGCACGGGCCACTTTGGCGCATCGACGCTGTCGAGGAGCGCGTTCTTCTCGCTGCCGGCGATGAAGTAGGCGTTGTAGCTGGTGCCATCGGGCAGAGGGATGAGCGCGTCGAACAGGCGGCGGTCCCAGTCGACGGCGCCGATGAGGGACACGTTCTCTCGGATGATGCGTGGCTTCATGGTCTCCTCGGGAGGTCGTGGAGGCGGAGAGCGTCCGCGTGCGCGCTGCGTTCACTTGAGTATAACCATGCACACTGCGGCGACTCCCGTAAGAGATGGTGAAAACCCCAGCGGCAGTCTTGGACAGGGCGTCGGGAGAGGAGGCCGGCGATGGAGGCACGGATCAGCGTGATCACCCTGGGAGTCGCAGACGTCCCACGGGCTCGGACGTTCTACCTGGCGCTCGGTTGGCCGCTGAGCGGCGAACCGGAGGAACAGGTCGCGTTCTTCCGCAACGCCGGCTCGCGGCTCGCGCTCTGCCGGCTCGAGAGCATCGCCGAGGAGGCCGGGCAGACACCCGGGGAGCCCGGCTCGATCCGCGCGACGCTGGCGATGAACGTCGAGTCGCGCGAGCTCGTCGACGACTGCCTGGACGCGGCGGTCGGGGCCGGCGGGACGCTGTTGCGGCCGGCCCAGGACCGCTTCTGGGGCGGCTACTCCGGGTACTTCGCCGACCCCGACGGGCATGCCTGGGAGGTAGCCTTCAACCCCCTCTGGCCGATCGACGACGACGGTCTGCCCGTGCTGCCTTGAGCGCGCTCAGGCGCCGAAGTGCTGGGCCTCGGCGATCTTCCAGACGCCGTCGACTTTGGTGAAGCGGATGGTCTCCTTGATGAAACCCGTTTCCGGCACGGGCAGCCCGCCGACCTTGGTCTCGCCGGGCGCGTAGACGTCGAAGACGAGGTCGCCGTTCCACAGACGGCGGCGGAACTGCAGGTCGCGCAGGTGTTCGTAGGGGTGGACGGGGTCGTAGCGTGTCCCGTTCGCGAGGGCCGTGCTGACGCGCTTGGCCATGGACCGCGCGTAGCGGCCCTGCGTCCGCAGGAAGTCCCGCGTGCAGCAGGCCTCGAGGCGCGCCTGCAGCTCGCCCTCGAGCGCCGCCCGCTGGCCAACGGAGAGGGGGGCGCCGGGCTTCGCGCCTTCGGGCGCGACCGGCGCGAACACGGACTCGTACGCCACTTCGGCAGCGCGCACCTGCGACATCGTCGCGTCGCCGGGCGGCACCCAGCGCCACGACACGGCTCCGACGGCCGCCGCGACGACAAGGATGAGGACGAGCCACGGCCACCTTGGGCGGCGCGGCTGCTCCTCGAGGCGCTCGTGCGTCACGGACCTCCCCTCAGGCGGTCGCCTACGGCCGGATGCCCGGGTCCCCAGCGCCGAACCACTTGACGATCAGCGCCTGCGTCGTGCCGTCGTCCTTCAACCTGCGGACGGCGAAGTCCAGCAACTCAACCAGGTCGTCCTCGCCCCTGCGCACGGCCACTGCGCAGCGGTCCCAGAAGAGTGCCGGGCCGATGACCTGCAGGCGGTCGTCCTCCCGAGCCAACCGTCCGGCGGTCACGGCCGAGAGCAGCCACATGGGGACGTCCCTGCGCAGCAGCGCGGCGCGGGCGTCCTGCCAGTGCAGATACTGGACCGCGCGGGCGCCGGTCTTCCGCTCGAGGAAGCGCAGGTACGTGCCCGACTGCGCGGCCACGCGTCTCCCGGCGAGCGACTCCACGCCGGTGACGGCCGGCCCTCCCCTACGGATCAGGACCTTCGCGGCGAGGTGATAGTAGGCGCGGGTGAAGGCGAGGGTGCGCCGGTTCTTCCAGGTGTTCTTGAGACCGCCGATCGAGACCTCGAAGTAGCGCGCGCTCACCAGCCCACGCGGCACCCAGCTCCAGGCGGGGTTCTTGAAGCGCACCTCGAGGCCAAGGATCTCGCCGACGGCGCGGGCGTAATCCACGTCGAAGCCGACGAGCCCAGCGCTGTCGGTGTCGACGGAGCTGAACGGCCGGTAGTTGGCGTCGTTGGCGACGCGGACATACCCGCGCTCGACGACCGTCTGCGCGAGACCACGCGGGGCGTGACCGAGGATCTCACGGGCGATGGCGGCGGGAGAATCCGCGGCACGGGCCGGGGCGGCCGCAACGGCGCACGCGGCGATGAGCACGACGACGAGCAAGAGTGGCAGCTTGTTCCTCATGACCCCTCCGCTGCGGACGACAAGGACGCTACGGACCCGAGTGTACCACCGGCCCGGAGCACGCCCCGGGCCACGGCGACCATGCCTGCGGCGACGACCCGGTCACCCGTGATCGCCGCACGGACGAACCGTTCACGGCGGCGCGCCTCCGGGCTACACTGCACGGAGGAGATGGGACCGGTCGTAGAGCGGTCGTGAGGGGTGCGAATGGACGGCGTCTGTCAGTCCTGCTCGGAGCCGCTGCCTGACGGCGCGCGCTTCTGCCCGTCGTGCGGCGCGCGCCGCATCGCCCCGGCCGCGCGCACCGAACGCCGCCTCATCACCACGCTGTTCTGCGACCTGGTGGAGTTCACGGCCATGGCCGAGCGCAGCGACCCGGAGGACGTCGACGCCCTCCTGCGCCCCTTCTATGCGCTCGCACGCGGGGTGATCGAGCAGCACGGAGGCGTCGTGGAGAAGTTCGTCGGCGATGCTGTGGTGGGCGTGTTCGGCGTGCCCCGGGCACACGAGGACGACCCGGAGCGGGCCGTGCGCGCTGCCGTGCGGCTGCAGCTGCGTCTCGGCGAACTGCCGCACCATCAGGGCGAGCCTGTGCTCGCGCGCATCGGCGTGAACACCGGTCACGCTCTGGTGCAGCTCGACGTCGACCCCCTGGCCGGCGAGAGCTTCCAGGCGGGCGATGCCGTGAACACGGCGGCGCGCCTGCTGGCGCTGGCGCCGCCGGGCGGCATCGTCGTCGGCGAGACGACGCACGCCATGACCGCGCACGTCACCGAGTTCACGGCGCTGCCGGCCGTCAGGCTGAGGGGCCGGCAAGCGCTGGAGCGGCCGTGGCTCGTCACGGGCACCGTGGCGCAGCTCGGCGTACAGCTGCAGCGGCCGGAGGCTGCTCCCTTCGTCGGGCGGGAGGTCGAGCTCGGCATCCTCACGGGACTCTTCGAGAAGTCCATGCGCTCCGCGTCGCCACAGGCCGTCCTCCTCGTCGGCGAGGCCGGGATCGGCAAGACCCGCCTGCTCGTCGAGTTGGCACGGCGCCTCGACGCTCGCCCCGATCTGCTCGCCCAGTGGCGGCAGGTGCGATGCAGCCCGTTCGAAGAGGGGGCGGGGCTCTGGCCGCTGGCGCAGGTGGTGCGGGAGCACGCCGGCGTCGTCGCCGGCGACGACGACGCGGCCGTCCAGACCAAGCTCGAACGCTGCTTCGCGGAGGCGCGAGACGAACCGTGGTTCCTCCAGCGTCTGCGCGCGCTGCTGGGCTCAGGGGGCGACCGCGCGTCGAGTTCCGAGAACTTCGCCGCGTGGTCGCGGTTCATCGAGCTGATGGCGCGCGTGCGCCCGACGGTGCTCGTGGTCGAGGACATCCAGTGGGCGAGCTCCACGCTGGCGGAGTTCCTGCAGCACCTCCGCTCCACGATCGACGACGTGCCCCTGCTCACGATCCTGACCGCGCGGCCCGAGCTGCTCGACGGCCCGGGGGACCGGCGGACTGCCGTCGCCGGCGACCCGCCGCCCCCGATGACGCTCGCTCTGCATCCGCTGTCGGAGCGCGAGACCGAGCGCCTCGTGTCGCTGCTGCTGCACGACGGCGACGCGGACGTCTCGGCCACGGTCGTCGGCAGCTGCGGCGGCAACCCGCTCTACGCCGAGGAGATGGCAGGATTTCTGGCCGACCGCGCCACCGGCGCAGGCCCGAAGAGAGAAATGCGACCAGATCTGCCTCCACCCTCGCTGCAGGCCCTGATCGCGGCGCGACTGGAGACACTCGACGCCGTCGAGCGCACCGTGCTCTCGAACGCGGCCGTTGTCGGGACGACGTTCTGGCGTGGTGCGCTGCATGCTCTCGACTCGTCCGGCGCCGCCGCTGTCGACGAGGCCCTCACGCGCCTCACCGAGCGTGAGCTCGTGCGGCCGATGGCCGGCTCCCCCGCCACGGCCGCGGAGTTCGCCTTCTGGCATACCGTGGTGCGGGACGTGACGTACGCGATGTTGCCGCGTCTCGCGCGCGCGTCCCGACACAAAGGCGTGGCCGACTGGCTGGAGCACCAGGAAGGGCAGTGGTCACCGGCGGCGCTGATCGCCCATCACCTGACCACCGCGCTCGAGGCGGCGCGACACGCAGACGCGGCGCTTGCCGCCGAGCTGCTCGAGCCGGCCGTGGAGGCACACATCCGGGCGGCGCTGCAGACGCAGCCGGTCGACATGCGCGGAGCGGAGCGGCATCTCGACGCCGCGGCGGCGCTCATGCCCACCGGGCATCCTCGCCGCCCCTGGGTCACGATCGAGCGCGGGGACGCGCTCAGCCATATCGGCAGGCTCGACGAGGCGCGCGCCTGCATCGAGGAGGGCGTCCGTGGGGCCGAGGAAGCGGGTGACCGGCCCGTGGCGGCCCACGGGCGAACGCGACTCACCAGACTCATGAACTGGATGGGAGATCCGGACGCCCCCGAGGTCTCTTCGGCGACGCTCGAGATGCTCCGGCAAGACGGTCCGTCCGCGACGCTCGTCACAGCCCTCGAGGAGCACGCGATGACCTGCGTCTTCGCGTTCCGCCACAGCGACGCCATCACCGCCGCCGATGCCGCTCTGTCGATGGCCGCGTCCCTCGACACGCCGATGCCGGCGCGAGCGCTGCTCTGGCGAGGCACAGCCCGGTGCGGTCAGGGGGATGCAGGGGGCTTGACCGATCTCGCCACGGCACTCGATCAAGCGATCGGTCAGGGGCGAAGCCGGGACCTGACGTCTCTCTACTACAACTACGCCGGGGCGCTCATGACGTACGAAGGCACGGAGCAATCCATTGCGATGTGTCAGGCCGGCGTGGACGACATGGTGAGACGCGGCGATGCCAACGGGGCCAACGCCCTCCAAGCAGGCATGTGCTTCGACCTCCTGTGTGCGGGCAGATGGGATGAGGTCCTGGTCGCGGGGCCTTCCCTGGAGACCGCGCTGGAGAGGGCGGGGGACCTGCAGATGCTCGGTGAGATGCGCTCGATGATGGCGCTGCTCGCGCTCTTGCGGGGCGACATCGAACCGGCCCGCGAGAAGGCACGCCAGGCGGAGGGAACAATCGCGTCCGTCGCCTTCGGAAACCACGCCTGGACATGCTCGTGCTTCCTCTCCGCCGTGCACCACGGTCTCAGCGACGACGAGGGTGCGCTGGCGGAACTCACCACGCTCGAACAGGCGACCAGGGGTAAACGTGGCGCGATCGCGACCGGCCTGCCTTTCGCCCTGCGCACCCTCACGGCACTCGACGCGTCCGCCCTCGCTGAGCGGCTGGTCGACGGCCTGTCCCACCGGCCCTTCGACATTGCCGTCCTGTCGTTGTGGCGCGCCCTGGCCGCCGAGCATGGCGGCCGGTGGCACGAGGCCGTGGACGCCTACCGCGATGCCGTCGTACGCTGGGCAGCGCTGGCCTTCGTTACCGAGAAGGCCCAGTCCCAGCTTGGGCTGGGGCGCTGCCTTTCAAGGATCGAGCGAAGCGCTGAGGCCGCAGAGCCCTTGGCGGCCGCGCACGCGGTGTTCGCCGAGCTGCCCATGCCGGCCGCCATGGCCGAGGCCGCCGGCCTGATGACTCAGACAGGCGGGGCAGCTTGACGAGGCGCAGTCGCGGAGGCAATCCACTCGTGCGCCTGCAGCAGGAACGCGGAGAGCTCGCGTTGGAGCTGCCGATCCCCACGAACAGGCTGCACGAGCTCATGGTCGAAGAGGTAGGCGAGGTCTCGGAGCTTCGCCCCGTTGAAGGGGTAGACGTAACTGTACGCGGAGGCGGGCCGCACGTTGACGATCCCGAACGCAGCCGGCTGCGAGAAGTAGCGGCTGAACCGATGCACCTCGACAGCCCCACACCCCTCAGGCGGGGGGAGCGGCCGCAGGAGCGGCAAGAGCGAACGCATCTGGTGATAGTCTCGCGCCGTCTCCCCAGGGATGCCGTGCAGCAGATTCCACGTCACGGGGACGCCCTCGTCGCGACACCACTTCAGCTCCCGCACGTTGAGGCGTGCGTCCGTGCCTTTGCCCAGCAGATCGAGCACGTGCTGGCTGAGGCTCTCGATGCCCAGCTGGACGTGCGCGCCGGCACGAGCCGCCAGTCGGAGCTGGGCCCGCGTCAGCTCCGGGCGCGCCTCGAAGAACAGCCGCGCCGTCAGGGGTGACGCGGCGAGCCGCGGCAGCACCTCGCGGAGGAACGCGGGCGGCACCACATTGTCCACCAGGTCGATGAGCCACGGCTGCCAACGCCGGTCCAGCTCTCGCAGTTCAATGAGGATGCGGTCGGCCGACTTGGGCCGATAGCGACGAGTGGGTCGGTTCAGGCCGCAGAACGCGCACGGCCGTCTCGCCGCCCACCAACAGCCCCGAGACGCCTCGGCGGCGAGTTGCGCCACGCCGGCGTCGCCGCCCCACAACGCCAGGGCGCGGTAGAAGTCCGTGTAGTCCGGCGTCGGCAAGGCGTCGAGGTCGCTCATCGACGGAGATACCGGCGGCTGGCCTCCTGACCCGCCGGAAGACCGCAGCAGGAGGCCAGCAGGCCACGGCCCGCGGCATCCTGCCGCCAGCCACAGGCAGTAAGCGGGAAACACAAGGTCGCCGTCGCCCTCGCAGGCGGCGTCGACGAAGAGGAACTCCGCCAGCTGACGCCGGCCCATCACGCCGTGCCAGGCAGGCCCACCGAACACGACGTGCACGCCGGGATGGGCCTCCTTCACCGCCTTGGCCAAGGCGAGCGAAGACACCGCTTGCCCGACCAGCGCGGAGAACCCCAGCACCGTGTAGCGCGACCAGTCGATCTCCAAGAGCGCGCGAGTGAGGAAGCCTGCCACCAGCCCGCGGGCCCGCAGTACAAGCTCGACAAGCTCGCCCGAGAGCCGCCAGTGGCCGGCCAGCACGTCGGCCACGTAGGCGCGGGGAGCCGGCACCCCGGTCCCGAACAGGGCCTCGGCGAACACCCAGTCCAAGGCGAGCGCCCCCGGAGGGACCTCCCTTATCAAGCGCGCGTACTCGCTGCGGCCAAGCAGCGCGGCGAACGCGTGGCCCAGGTGCTCCACGTCGCACCTCAGCCCGCGCTGCTGCAGCTCCGCCTTGAGCAGCGCAGGCGCGAGGCGCCCGCGCTGCAGCGGCTCGAAGGGCGCCTCGATGAGCAGCACGCGAGGCGCCCGGTCGGGGGCACGCTCCGCCGTCGAGACCGTAGCGCCCCCTCAGCCCACTCGCGGCTCGGGCGGCTCCGGCGGCTCCGGTGGCCTGTGAGGGTTGGGCCGGCCGGGCTCCGGTGGTTCGGGGGGCTCGGGAGGGCGGTGGGGACTGGGGCGCAGCGTGTGGTCGTCTGTCATGCGGAGCCTCCTCGCAGCGGTCGCGGCGGGGCGACCGCTGATCGCTGTGCCGCGACTGTTGCCGTTGCGAGGGTGCGCCGCATCACCCGATACGGGTGATTCCACGTACCCGGGCGCGGGCGCTCGCGTGCCGCCCTCTCGCGCGAAGCGCCGCGAAAACGGCGACACGAACGCTGACCAAGGTATACAGTCGCGCCAGCGTCCCCCTGTGGAGGGTGGGGACGGTGGGCGCGAAGGGGTCGCGCGTGGGCCGTTTCCTCATCATAGTCGCCTGCGCTGCGTTGCTGCTCGTGATGCCGAGCGGCGCGAGCGCCGGTGCGTCCTCGTCGCCGGCCCCGGCGGCGACCGTGCTGCGCCTCGGTACGACTCAAGACCTCGACAGCCTCAATCCATTCGCCGGCTACACCTCCGTCGCCTACGAGGTCTACCACCTCAACTACGACATGCTCACCGGCAGCGCGCCGGACGGCGACGTCCGCCCGGAGATCGCCGACAGCTGGGCGATGAGCGAGGACGGGCTCACCTGGACCTTCCGCATCCACCCCGGAATCCGCTGGCAGGACGGCGTGCCGCTCACCGCGCGAGACGTCGCCTTCACGTTCAACTACATCATCGATAACGAGCTCTCCGCCTTCACCGGCAGCACCACCCACATCAAGAAGGCCGTCGCCGTCGATGACACGACGGTGGAGTTCCGCCTGGAGCGGCCGAAGTCGAACATGCTGCGGCTGCCGATCCCGATCCTGCCGGAGCACATCTGGGCGAAGGTGCCGGGGGACGAGGCGGCGACGTTTGCCCCCGAGCCACCGGTGATCGGCTCCGGTCCCTTCCAGGTCGTGGAGGTCAAGAAGGGCTCCTACGTCCGCCTGGTCGCCAACACCGACTACTGGAAGGGCGCGCCGAAGATCGATGAGGCCATCATCGAGATCTACCAGAACCAGGACACGATGGCGATGGACCTGAGGAGTGGGACCATCGACGTCGCGGAGGACCTGCCTGCCGCGCAGTTCTCAGCCCTGCAGAACGCGCCCGGCATCACCGCCAAGGCCGCCGACATCCGGTACTTCGTCGAGGTCGCAATGAATGTGTACCAGGACGAGGACTCGCTGGCGAACCCAGTGTTGCGGGACGTCGCCTTCCGCCGGGCGATCAGCTGGGCCGTGGACAAGCACGCGATCGTCGAAACCTGTCTGGGCGGGTACGGGGCGGTGGGACAGTCGATCATCGTGCCGGGGACCGACGGCGCGTGGGCGCCCTCGGCCGAGGAGGCCTTTGGCTTCGATCTCACCAAGGCCGGGGCCATGCTCGACGCGGCCGGCTACCGGGATGCCGACGGTGACGGCATCCGCGAGGACAAGCAGGGCGCGCCCATCGAGTTGCGCTTGTGGACGCGCAGCGAATCACCCGAGCAGCAACGCGCCGGCAAGCTGATCGCCGGTTGGCTCGGGCAGCTGGGCCTGAAGATCCAGCTCAGCGTCGAGAACGACGGCGCGCTCGTCGACGGCGTCTACCACTACGAGGGGGAAGACTACGCTCCTGACTACGACCTCTTCATCTGGGGCTGGGGCAGTATCGCCGACCCGGGCTACCAGCTGGGCTTCTTCACCTCGTCCCAGATCGAGGGCTGGAACGACTGCTGCTGGTCCAACGCCGAGTACGACGGGCTCTTCGTGCAGCAGGACGCCGAGATGGACTGGCCCAAGCGCGAGCTGCAGGTGCAGCGCATGCAGCAGATCTTCTACGCGGACGCTCCGTACATGGTCCTCTACTACCCGAAGGCGCTGATCGCCTACAACACGGCCAAGTGGGAGGGCTGGGTCCCCTACCCCGGAGACAACGGCATGGTCGTCTTCTCCAACGACAACATCGACTCCTACGTGCAGGTCCACCCCAGGGCCGCGAGCGAGACCGCGGCCGAGACCGAGGGGCCGGACACCGCGCTGATAGCCGGGGTCGCCGCGGCGGCGCTTGCGGTGGCCGCGATCGTGCTGCTGCTCCGCCGCAGGGGGCGCGCCGTCGAGCAGTGAGCTTGCCCCGCCCAGTGCGGTGGGGGCGGCGCCTACCGCGTCAGTTCGTCCGCGAGCTGCTCCACGAACAGGCCGACGTCGGTGACGATGCCGATGGCCTGGAACGAGCCGCGGTCGGCCAGTTTGGTGACGACCGCGGGGTTGATGTCGGCGCACACCGTGCGCACGCTTGCCGGCAGCATGTTGCCCACGGCGATGCTGTGCAGCATGGTGCTCAGCATCAGGCAGGCGCCGGCCTGCTGCGCGTAGCGGCGCATCTCCTTCTGCGCCTGCATCACGTCGGTGATCACCTCGGGCATCGGCCCGTCATCGCGGATGCTGCCGGCGAGCACGCAGGGCGTGCCCGTCTTGGTGAGCGTGTACATGAGGCCGCCGGTCAGGACGCCGCCGTCCACGGCAGCCTGGATGCTGCCGGCGCGGCGGATGGTGTTGATGGCGCGCAGGTGGTGCTCGTGGCCGCCGGGCACGGGCGCCCCCGACTTCAGGTTGATGCCGAGCGACGTGCCGTAGAGGTTGCTCTCGATGTCGTGGGTGGCGACGGCGTTGCCGCCGAACACGCAGCCCACGTAGCCGGCCTCGATGAGGCGGGCCAGCTGCGGCGCCGCCCCCGTGTGCACCACGGCCGGGCCGACGACGGCGATCGTCAGCCGGCCCTCCTCCTTGACCTGGCGCAGGATGTGCGCCACCTCGTGCACGATCTGCGCCTTGGGCTTCTCGCTGCTCACGGCCGACGCCATGAACTCGAACGGCTGGCTCTCGCGCGGCCGCTCGAGCGGGAGCACGCGGATGCCGCGGTGGCCGGTGACGAAGCGGTCGCCGGCCTTCACGTCGCTCATGGCCACCGTTTCCGCAGCGCCCGCCTCGACGTCGACGCGGATGCCGCAGTCCATCTCGGGATGCTCGACGCGGATCCACTCGCCACCGACGCGCACGAACGTCGTGAGGTTGGTCGTCGAGTAGAAGGCGTCCGGGAAGACGCCGTCGATGTCGGCCTCTTCGAGCACGACGTCCTGCGGCTTGACGGCGACGACGCCGAACTCGGTGATCGCCGTGAGGATCTCCTCCAGGTGCGCGGCGTCGCGACCGAAGATGCGCATCACCGCGTGCGAGGGATCGTCCTTCATGCGCCCGACCTCGAAGGCGAGCATCTCGAACTCGCCGTCGAGGTCCATCACCTCGTCCATGATGTGCGGCATCATGAGCGAGTCGATGAGGTGGCCCTCGATCTGGACGTCTTCGTATGGCGTGTCGGGCATGTGGCCTCCCGTGAACCGGCGACGCTGATGAGGCGGATCGGCCCTCCGGGCCCCGCCGCCCGGACAGTCTACCTTGCGAAATGGAGGGACCGGCAGCCGCGGCGTACCTTGACGCCCCCGCGGCCGGTCCATATCGTCGGCCCACAGGGGAGCGGCGCCTGGCGACGCCGGTCCAACCGCACCAGGGGGGAACGAGCATGGCAGCACGCACCCGGCAGGCAGGTCCGCTCATCAAGGTGTCGATGGTCCTGATCCTGCTGCTGGTGCTCGCGGCGGCGGGCGGCGTCGCCCGCGCCGCCGCCTCCTCCAGCCCATCCCCCGGCGAGAAGGTCACGCTGCACATCGGCATGGTGCAGGAGCCGGACAACCTGAACCCGTTCATCGGCATCCAGGGCATCGACTACATGTTCTGGCACATGAACTACGACTTCCTCGTCGGCTTCGATTCCAAGACGCTCGAGCCGCGTCCCGAGCTCGCGACCGAGTGGGAGGTCTCCGAGGACGGCAAGGAGTGGACCTTCACCATCCGCGAAGGGTCCACGTGGCAGGACGGCCAGCCGGTGACCGCCCGAGACGTGGCGTTCACTTTCAACTACATCGTCGACAACGAGCTGCTGAACCTCTCGACGTACACCAACGGCATCACCGGGGCGGAGGCGATCGACGACACGCACGTCAAGGTCATGACCGCCGCACCCAAGGCGAACATGCTGCGGATGGTCGTCCCCATCCTGCCGGAGCACATCTGGAGCAAGGTCAGCGGCAAGGAGGCGACCACCAGCTACCAGAACAAGCCGCCCATCATCGGCAACGGGCCCTTCCAGCTGGTGGAGTGGCAGAAGGGCAAGTTCGTGCGCTTCGAGGCCAGCCCGACCTACTGGGCCGGCAGGCCCAAGGTGGACGAGGTCGTGTTCCAGCTCTACACCAACCCCGACACGATGGCCCAGGACCTCAAGCTCGGCACCATCGACGGCGCCGTCGACATCCCGCCGGCGCAGTTCAAGCCGCTGGGCGACGAGGAGGGCATCACCACCAGCCAGTCCACGTCCTGGAACTTCATCGAGCTGGCGATGAACTGCTACGACAGCCCGAACTCCAAAGGCAACCCCGTACTCAAGGACCAGCAGTTCCGCACGGCCGTCAACTGGGCGGTCGACCGGCAGAAGGTCGTCGACGTCGCCTACCAGCAGTACGCCACGCTCGGCTCCACGCTCATCGTCCCCTACTCCAAGTACCACTGGGAGGTGCCGGCCGATCAGGCCTTCACGTATGACCCGGCCAGGGCCAACGAGATCCTCGACGCGGCCGGCTACGAGGACGTCGACGGCGACGGCTTCCGCGAGACCAAGGACGGCAAGAAGCTCAGCCTGCGCTTCTACGCGACCACCGACTCCGTCCAGAACCAGACCGCGGCCAAGCTCATCGTGGGCTGGCTCGAGGACGTCGGCATCAAGCTGGAACTGCAGGTGATCGACGCCGGCACGCTCATCAACTACCAGTACGAGTACACCGGCGACACGTACACGCCCAACTGGGACCTGTTCATCTGGTACTGGGTCCAGGACGTCGACCCCAACTTCATCGTCGACATCTACACGCCGCAGCAGATCGAGGGCTGGAACGACTGCCTGTGGACGGACCCCGAGTACACCAGGCTCAACGACGAGCAGATCACGACCATCGATGAGGCGCAGCGCGTCCCGATCGTCCAGCAGATGCAGCAGATCTTCTACGAGGGCGCCGGGTACGCCATCCTCGCCTACCCGTACCAGCTGGAGGCCTTCAACACCGACGAGTGGCAGGGCTGGGTGCACGTGCCGAGTGAGGCGAGCGGCCAGGAGGGCGCCGTCATCTACAGCTACAACAACATCGACACGTACCGCTTCGTGGAGCCCAAAGTGGCCGCCGCCGCGACCGCCGAGGACGAGCCCATCGTGAACTGGACCTGGCTGGCCGTCGGTCTCGGCGGCGTGCTCATCCTCCTCGTCGTGATGTTCGTGCTCACGAGGCTGTTCGGCCGGCGCAGAGAAGAGGAGTAGAGGGCTCCGGCCCCAGGCACGAAAGGGCTTGCCGTGTCGAGAAAGGTCGTCCTCATCCCGATCCTGGCGGTGGTGGTCGTCGCCGTCGCCGTCATCACGGCGGCCGTGTGGCGGCAGGCCGACGCGGGACCCCCCATCCAGACGAAGGCGCTCGGCGTGTGGCAGGAGCAGACCACGTCGCAGCCGATCCGCCTCACGGTGAGCGCCGCGGACGCACCGGCCGACGTGGCCCGGTACTGGGTGACCTACGCGCCCACCTCCGCAGAGCCTCTCCCCGCGCGCCTGGAGGGCGACCGGATCCTCGTCTGGGGCGAGGGCACGCAGGAGGTGCGCTGGGTCATCACCTACGACGAGGGCGCGGACGCACTGCTCCTCGCGAGCCCGAGCGGGTCCGAGCGGCACATCCTGCGTCGCGTCTCTACGTAGCCTCCTCCGCCTCGATCTCCTCAACGATCGCCTTGCTCCCCGGCAGCAACTCCACGATGAACACGCCGGTGAGCATCATCGACCCGCCGACCAGCAGACGCCACGTCACCGAGTCCATGCCGGCGATGATGCCCGCGACGGCGGCGAACACGCTCTCGAACCCGAGCAGGATGGCCGCGTGGGTGGAGGTCGTGTAGCGCTGCGCCCAGCTCTGGATGAAGAACGCGTAGATGGTCCCGCTGACCGCCGTCCAGACCACGGCCGCCCACACCTGCCACGGCAGGTCGAGCGTGATGCGCACGAAGAACGGCGTGACGACGACCAGGACAAGGGTCGATACGGCCATCTGCGTCACGGCGAGGGTGGTCGGTCTCACCTTGGGGGCGAAGAACCCCGTGGTCATGATGTGCAGCGCGTAGAACAGCGTGCCGAGCAGGGTGATCGCGTCGCCCCAGCGGATGGAGAAGTCCCCCTGGAGACTGAGCGCCCCAAGCCCTACGGTCGCGACGATCGCACCGATGATCTGCCAGCGGCCCGGAGAGCGGCGCGCGACGAACCAGTAGAGGAACGGGACCATGGCCACGCTCATCCCGGTGATGAAGCCACTGACGCCGGGCGAGGTGCGCTGGAGCCCGATCGTCTGGAGGATGAGGGCGGTCAGGTAGAACGCGCCGAGAAGGCCGCCCCGCGCCCAGTCGCCGCGTGAGGAGTCGAGCCAGCTGCGCGGCTGCACCGCGGCGAAGATGCCCGTGGCGACCACGTACCGCAGCACCAGGTACAGCATCGTGCCGGCGACGATGCTGCCGGCGGCGAGCTCGGTGGTGCGCTCGACGACGTCCTTGATGAAGACGAAGTTGCTGCCCCAGAAGATGGCGACGCTGAAGAGCAGCACGTCGGCGACGAGCGCCCTGCGGCGCGAGACGAGCGTGCTGCCGGTCGGCGTCGTCATCGCGGCAATCCTATCGGACGGGCGGCGGCCGGCGAGGCGGCGGCCTACTGCGCCGGCTGCGCCACGACCGCGTCGATGGCGACGAGCGGCTGCTCCAGGAACCCCTCCGAGCCGAACGCGCGCCACGTGGCACCGCCGTCGGCGCTGGCGAGGATCGGCTGGCTCCCGGTCGTCGCCAGGACGTGCTCCTCGTCGGCGGCGGCGATGGCCAGCGGCTGCCCTGCGGGCACCTGTTGCAGCTCCCACGTCCTGCCGCCGTCCGCGGAGGCGAGCACGCCGGCGGCGCAGGTGATCCAGAGACTCTCGCCGGCACAGGCGATCTGCCTGGCCTGCAGTTCGCCGGGATTCGCCGGGGCCACGTCTACGCGCAGGCGTCGCCACGTGGCGCCGCCGTCGCGCGTCGCGAACACGAGCGGGTCACCCAGTTGCGTGCCCCAGCCGGCGACCCAGAAGCGCCGGGGGTCGCCGGCGGCCACGCTCGTCAGCACGGTCATGGGCAGCTCGCGGCGGAGCCGCCAGGTGCGGCCGCCGTCGCGCGTCGACCAGATCCTGTCCAGCGCGACGAGCACGCCGCGACGCTCGTCGGCGAAGGCGACGTCGGCGAGCTGGGCCGTGCCGAACCCCGTGCGCCTCCAGACTTCGCCGCCGTCCGTCGTGCGCAACACGGCCGAGGCCCCGGGCTCGTCGGCGGCCCCCGACGGACTGCCGACGATCCAGGCGCGGCGGGAGTCTGTCGCCGCGATGGCTTTGGCGGTGAGCTCCGCCTGCTCGACGACCGTCCAGCCCGTGCCGCCGTCGGTGGTCGCGAGCACCGTTCCGGCGTCGGTGACCAGCCAGCCGGTCTGGGCGTCCGCGAAGGCGACGTCCACGCCGCGCTGGGGCAGGAAGAACTCCCGACGCATCCAGCTGGCGCCGCCGTCGGCGGTGACGAGCAGGACGCCGGCCTCACCGGCGGCCCAGGCGTGGATGCCGGGAACCGCCGGCGGCGGGTCCCCGAAGGGGCGGTCCGCCGTCTCCGGTCCAGCGCCGCCGCAGCCGGCGAGGAGCGCGAGCGACGCGATCACGGCGACGAGTGCCCGGGCGGCCACTCGCCCCGGCCTCACGGTCGCTCCGTGGCCACCAGGAGGCGTCTGCTCACGAAGGGCACGGCGAAGGCGGCGACCGCCGCGGCGGCATCAGGGCCCCCGCAGGCGCGGACGACGAGCACCACCAGAAGGACGACGATCGCCAGGGCAACCGCCAGGGCGATGAGCCGCCGCTGGCGGAGCTTGCGGCGGCGCTGCGCCCGCGCCGCGGCACGGTCCTCGGCCGAGTGCGGCCGGTACTGGTCACGGTCGCGTCGCTCGGCTCCGACGACCGCTCGCTCGGCCGCTTCGATCGTCCCGGTCGGAGGCCGGCCGGACTCCGCGCCGGGCGACTCGACCACCGTCGGACTGCCCGGGCGCCCGGGCAGCACGTAGTCGGGCGCGGGGTCAAGAGGCGGAAGCTCCTGGAAGGGAGACGCGTCCTCCGGGCGCTCGGGCTCCGGCTCCTGCGGCTCGGGGCCAGGCGAAGGGTCGGGCGCGGCGGCCTCGGACGGTATCTCGGGCTGAGCGAGATCGCGCTCGTCGTCTGGCCCATCAGGGGCGCGCCGAGGCTGCGGGGGATCCTTCGGCGGCCTGTCTTCCCAGTCCCAGTCCATGCGGGCTCCCGACTCGATGGCACAGCCGTACCCCGCAAGAGTACCAGAGGGAGCCGGTCGCGCCAGAGGCGGCTGATCGCTCCTCGCCGTCAGTCGGCGCGCGGCAGCACGTCCGCCGGGTTGGGCGCGCCGCGCCCGGGCAGCGTCTCGATGACGATCACCCCGGCGAGGATCAGCGCCGCGCCCGCGGCGAAGCGCCAGCTCAGCACGTCCATGCCGAAGAGAAGGCCGAACACGGCGGCGAACAGGCCCTCGAGGCCGAGGATCACGGCGGCGCGCGTGGACGTCGTCGACTTCTGCGCCCACGCCTGGACGAGGAACCCGAACACGGTGCCGGTCAGCGCCGTCCACACGATCGCCGCCCACGCCTGCCGGCCGAAGTCCCAGGTGATGTGCTCCACGAACGGCGTGACGACGACGAAGAGTACGGCCGCGGCGACGATCTGCGTGAGCGCCAGCACCGCCGGTGTCGTCCTCGGGGCGAAGAACCCCGTCGCCACGATCTGAGCAGCGAAGGCGAGCGCGCTCGCCAGCGTGAGCAGGTCGCCGGTCGACATGCCGATGCCGCCACGGAAGCTGAGGAAGCCGAGCCCGACCGTGGCGATGACGGCGCCGCCGATCTGGGTCCAGCCGGGCGAGCGGCGCGCGACGATCCAGTAGAGGAACGGCACCATGACGATGTAGAGGCTGGTGATGAAGCCGCTCTTGCCGGGGGTGGTCCACTGCAGGCCGATGGTCTGGGTGACGAAAGCGATGAAGAGGAAGAGCCCGAGTACGGCGCCGTACAGCCAGTCGCGGCGCCCGGTCTGCCTGACGGTGCGCGGCATGACGGCGGCGAGCATGACGGCCGCCAGGATGTGCCGCCACAGCAGGTAGGTCATGGGGCCGGTGTCGGCGATGGCGTCCTTGATGACGACGAAGTTGAGGCCCCAGACGATGGCGACGCTGAGGAGCGCCGCGTCGGCGACGAGCGCGCGGCGCCGGTCGCGGGTCGGCGCCGGGGTCACGGCTGCGCCGGCGTCCGCGCCGGCGGCCGACCCCGCCCCCTTTGGCCGGAGGTGGTCGCCACCCTCACACCTCCTCGAGGAAGAACCCCTCGACCTCGGCCGCCTCCCACTCGTCGAACGGGTCGTCCGCGACGGCGGCGCGCATCGCCTCCACGCCGGCGCGCCACGAGGCCTCATCCTCCCAGCGCGCCATGCCCACCAGGCGCCCCGTGTGCCGGTCGCGCAGCGTCTTCGCGTCGATGAACCCGGGCAGCCCGGCGCCCGCGGCGCCGTAACGGTGCATCGAGTCGATCAGGTCCCGCTCCCTTCCGGGCCTGGGCGTGTGGATCGACAGATGGACGATCATGACGCCCCGCACCAGCGCAACAGCGTGAGGGCGACCGCGGCGCTGAAGTCGACGAGCCCCCCGACGCTGACGCGCTCGTCGACGGCGTGCGCCGTGTCGAAGCCGTCCGGCCCGAAGCTGAAGGTCGGCGTGCCGGCGCGCGTGAAGGTGGCGGCGTCGTGCCAGCTGTTCAGGCCGGCCGGCTCGCCGCGGTGACCGAGCGTCGCGGCGCCGGCGAGCGCCGTGGTCACGAGCGGGTGATCGGCCGGCATCTCCGCCGGCACGACGTCGTCCGACCAGGTGAACCGGAGCGGGTGCTCCGCGAACCAGGGGTCACCCGCGACCGCCCTGGTGAGGCGGTCGATCACTTCGGCCTCGACCGCCCTGCCAGTCCCCTCCGCGTCGACGTGTTGCGGCAGGTACATGATGTCGGCGGTGACGGCGCACGACGCCGGGATGGTGACCATCCAGGTGCCGCCGTGGACGATGGTCGGCACGATGTCGCCGGGCGCGAGATACGGGTGCACGTGGTCGGGGCGCGCCTTCCACTCCGCCCGCAGCGCGCCCATGCCGTCGACGACGGCGACGAGCTTCTCGATGGCGTTGACCGCGCCGCCCTCTCGCCAGTCCGGCTGCGGCATCTCCGCGTGACCGGCGCGACCGGCCACGGTGATCGTCGGCGTCACCGTGCCGCGGCAGCTCACCCAGGCGTCGAAGTCGGTGGCCTCGGCGGCGATGCCGGCGTCGGCCCTGACGCCGTGAGCGACCGCCGCCCGACCGCCGGCGCCCGACGACTCCTCGTCGGTGACCGTGCAGCACACGACGTCGCCGGCCAGGCGGACGCCCTGGCGGCGCAGTGTCTCCAGGGCGATGACCAGGCCGGCGATCCCGCCCTTCATGTCGTTGGCGCCGCGACCGAAGAGGCAGCCATCTCGTTCCGTGAGGACGAACGGGTCGCTGAGCCACTCGTCGCGCGGCTCCGCGTCCACCGCGTCGATGTGGCCGTTGAGCAGGATGCTGCGGCCGCCGCCGGAACCCGGCAGGACCGCGGCGAGCTGGGGCCGGCCGCGGAAGTCGAGGCCGGCCGGCACGAACCGGTCGCCGTCCCCGGTCGGTTCCGGCTCCCACAGGTCCACCGCTGCGCCCAGTGCCTCGAGCCGCGCCGCGAGCAGCCGCTGGAGCTTCTCCTCGTCGCGCGCCGGGTCGCCCGGCAGGCGTGCGGTCGTATCCAGCGCGACGAGCTCCGCGGCAAGGCCGACGAGTTCGTCCTTCGCGTCCCGTACCGCCTGGACGACGCGCTCTTCGAGCGCCGACTGCAGCTGCACCCCGGACCTCCTCCATAGACGGACACCTGCGGCGTCGCCGGGCGTACAATGGCGCCGGAGCGGCGCCGCGATCGGACGGCGCAGCTGGCTCGACTGGCGGTGCCCCGCGGGCGCACCGGCTATTCTACGACGCCGCACTCGATGGGGGAGGCCATGGGCGACCTGAGCGACACCAGGATCCGCGTGATCAAACCGGACGAAGTGACCTGGGACGATGCGATGCTGAACCCGGGGGAGCAGGACCTGCCGGGCAAGGAACTCACCGCGGCGATGTCGGCCGACGACAAGTTCAGCTTCGGGCTCTGGAAGCGCGACGTGCAGCGACGCCACTTCGAGCGTCCCTACCACGAAGTGGCCTACATCATCGAGGGCGAGGTCGAGATCACCGATGCCGAGGGTGACGTCCACGTCGCCGGCCCCGGGGACATCGTCATCACCCCCAAGGGCAGCGTCGGGGAATGGAAGAACCTGAGCCCCGTCAAGAAGGTCTGGGGCATCTACGAGGAGGCCGACGCCGGCCTCACCGCCTACCTCGGCCCCGGCGGGTTCTGAGAGGACCGCAGAGCGGCGCGAGCTTCCCGGCTCTCCAGCCGGACGGCTGCTGGCGTCGAGCCCTCCATGATCCGCCCTTCGCCCCGCCGCTGGGTCGCGCAGCTGCGCACCCTCGACCCGAACGTGCGCAGGCTCGGTCTGGTGAGCATGCTCGCCGACCTGAGCTCGGAGATCGCCTATCCGCTGTTCCCGATCTTCGTGACCGGCGTCCTCGGCGCCCCGGTCGCGCTGCTCGGCCTGATCGAGGGCATCGCCGAAGCCACCGCGAGCATCACCAAGTATCCCTTCGGCCAGGCCGCCGACTACACCGGTCGCCGCAGACCCTTCGTGCTCGGCGGCTACAGCCTCGGCGCCCTCGGCAAGCTCGTCGTGGCCCTGGCCGCCGGCTGGCCCCTGGCCCTCGCCGGCCGCTTCACCGACCGCCTGGGCAAGGGGATGCGGACGGCGTCGCGGGACGACCTCATCGCGGCCAACACACGCCCCGGGCAGCAAGGCCTCGCGTTCGGCCTGCATCGCACCATGGACACGATGGGCGCGGTCCTCGGCCCTCTCGTCGCGCTCGTCCTGGTGCAGGCCGACGTCCCGCTGCGCTGGATCTTCGCCGTCGCCGTCGTCCCCGGGGTCCTGAGCGTCGTCGCCATCGTCTTCCTGGTCAGGGAGCATCGGGAGGCGCCGCAGCGCGCGGCGTTCCGGCTGTCGCTGCCCACCTCGCCCGCGTTCCGCTGGCTGCTCGCAGGTTCGCTGCTGTTCGCCGCGGGCAACTCCAGCGACACGTTCATCCTGCTCAAGGCCCAGGACGTGGGCATGAGCACGAGCGCGGTGATCCTCTTCTACGTGCTCTACAACGTCGTGTACGCAGCCGGGTCGCTGCCGCTCGGCGGCCTCAGCGACCACGTGGGGCAGTACCCGGTCGTGATCGCCGGCTACCTGGTCTTCGCGGCGGTGTACGCGGGCTTCGCCGCCGCGGGGTCCGGCTGGACGCTCGCGGTCCTGTTCGCGGCCTACGGCCTCTACATCGCCGCGACCGAAGGCACCAGCAAGGCGCTGATAGGACGCGCCATTCCGACGGGAGAGCGCGCCTCCGCGCTCGGCCTGTACTCCACGGCCACCGGCCTCGCGACCTTCGCCGCGAGCACCGTGGGCGGCCTGCTCTGGAGCGCCTGGGGGCCGTGGGCGACGTTCGCCTATGGGGCGGCGGCGGCGCTCGTCGCGGCCGGCCTCATGTTCGCCGGCCGCGGCCGCGTGCGCGGCGCGCTCGCGCCGGAGAAGCCCGCACCCGCCGGCTGAGCGCGGCCGGACGAGGGAGCGGCCTGCGGACGAGCGGCCGCGTTCACGGGCGGGGTGGAGTCCGGCGCGACGGGAATACGGCGCCGCACCTGTCGCGCTGCATCACGAGCGGATACGATGCCCTCACGACCGGCCGACCATCTCTGGAGGGGGGGAATGGCCCGGACCTGCCCGGCCTGCGGGCGCGCCAACGACGACGATGCGAGCTTCTGCCAGGGGTGCGGGTCCGCCCTCGCCGAAGGGGCGAGGGAGACGCGGGCGTCGCCTCCGTTGCCGCCACCCGGAGGCAGGCGCGCCCCGGCGTGGCTGGTGGTGTCCGTCGTCGCCGTGGTCATCGTGGTCATCGCCGCCGCCGCGCTGCTGCTCTTTCCGCGCGGCAAGAAGCAGGTCGCCGGCGACCGGTCGCCGGTGCCGTCCGCCGGCGCCACCGTCGCCGTCTCTCCCTCCCCGGCGCTCGGCCGGTACCTCGCCGGCGCCGTCGGCTCCAGGGCGGACCGGCTCGCCGCCATCGACGAGGACGGCAGCGTCCATCCCATCGCCGAGTTCAGCGGCGAGCAGCTCCGGGAGATCGTGTACTCGCCGGACGGCAAGTGGCTCGCGTGCGTCGCCGGCACCTACGAGCGCAGCGAGCTGTGGCTCTTCGACGCCGCGAACGGGGACGCGCGGCAGGTCACGGCCGACGCGCCCAACGTGCTCGCCGTGGACAGCATCGCCTGGCTGTCGGCCACCGAGTTGCTCGTCGCCGGCTACACCGAGCCGCCCAGGACCACCGGCCAGAACGCCGACCTCCTCGTCTACGACACCACCGCCCTGGGATTCTCGCCGCTTCTCGACGCGGGCGGCGTCTCGCTCCGCGGCGTGGCCGTCAGCGCCTCGCGAGAGGGCGCCGAGGTCGCGTTCGTCAGCTACACCGACGTCACGACGGGCCGCTACGGGATGAAGACGGGCCTGGAGCACCTCGAGGTGCTGGACCGCGCCTCCGGCCGTGTGACCGAGCTGGACGCGGGCAAAGCCTTCTTCGACGTCGACGCGCGAGCGTTCGACGAGCCTCTCATCTCCCCAAGCGGTGAGGCGCTCATCTACCGGCGCGCCGGCAGCGACGTGGGCACCAGCTACACGGTAGTGGGCGCCGACGGGACGATCCTGATGCCGGCCAAGGAGGCGCAGTTCCCGGCCGGGTACGCCTGGGACCCGGATGGGACCCGGGTCGTCTTCGCAGGGGTCCCTCCCAAGCGCGTCGGGCGCATGACCTTCTGGGTCTTCGACACGGAGACCGGGGGCAGGCCGGTCGTCCTGGCGAGGCACAAGGGCGTCTTCGTCCAGGATCTCTCCTGGTCCCCGGACGGGGAGACGATCGCCTGGGCGGCGTACGATGAGGAGAAGTACCGGACCGGCACCATCTACCTCATGCCGGCCGGCGGCGGCGGATCGACGGCCTTCGCCGAGAGGGCGTTGTCGCCGGTCTGGGCGCCGAGCGCGGCGCCCTCGCTGCAGACCTCGCCCAGCCCCTGACGTGATCCGCACCGGCGTGCCGCCCCTTGGAGCCCGGCACGTCCGCTTCGTCAGTCCAGTGTGATCAATCCCGTGCGCAGGGCGTACTTGACGACCTCGGTGACGTCGTGCAGGTCGAGCTTGCGCATCGCGTTGGCGCGGTGGCTGTCCACCGTCTTGCGGCTCAGGCCGAGCTGCTCCGCGATCTCCTGGTTCGAGTTCCCGTCGGCGATGAGCTTGAGGACCTCGCGCTCGCGTGCGGTCAGGGCTTCGCCGCCCCCGGCGTGGCCGACAGCCTCCCCCCTGGTCACCCGCAGGTAGTCCCCGATGAGCGTCGCCGCGATCGGCGGGTAGAGGAAGGACTCCCCGGCGTGGACCTCGTGGATGGCTCTCACCAGGTCCTCCGTGACCACGCGCTTCAGCACGTAGCCCGACGCGCCGGCCTGGATGATCTGGACGACGTACTCCTGATCGTCGTACATACTCAGGATGAGCACCCGCACCTCGGGGTGTCGCTCCCTGATGAGGCGTGTGGCTTCGAGCCCGTTCATGCGCGGCATCACGATGTCCATGATCACGACGTCCGGTCGCAGCCTGGGAACCTGCTCGACGGCCTCCTGCCCGTCCGCCGCCTCGCCCACGACCGCGATGTCCGGCTCGCGCGCGAGGAGCGCGTGGACTCCCTCGCGGAGGATCGCGTGATCGTCCACGAGCAGCACCTTGATCTCATCCCGAGTCTTGGCGGCGTTCATGTCATCTCCTCGACGCTCTCTTCGGTGGCCAGCGGTATGACGACGTACAGCCTGGTCCCCCTGCCTTTCGCCGACTCGATGTTGACCGTCCCGCCGGCGAGCTCGACCCGCTCCTTGATGGAGAGCAGCCCGACGCCGGTGTGGCCGCTGTCGTAGAGCGCGGCCCCCCCGTCGAACCCTCTGCCGTTGTCGATGACGGCCAGGGTCACGAACCCTGGCTTGGTGACCAGCCGCACGTGCACCTTGGTCGCATCCGAATGCTTGACGGCGTTGGCCAGGGCTTCCTGGGTCACGCGGTAGAGGGCGGTCTCGATGTGACCCGGCACGCGCAGGCCGGCGTCGTCGAAGTCGGTGACGATGGCCGGGCCCGCCCCCTGCAGATGGGACTGGATGTACCAGCGCAAGGTGGGTACGAGGCCGAAGTCGTCGAGCATCACCGGCCGCAGGTCGTAGACCAGCAGCTTGATCTCTTCCATGGTGTGCGCGATCAAGGTCTTGCAGTCCACCACCTGCGCGTGCGCAGCGGTGGCGTCGTGGTCCTGGATCGCCCGGTCGCAGAGATCGAGGCGGACGAGGGTGGCCGCGAGCGTCTGACTGGTCTCGTCGTGCAGCTCGCGGCCGATCCGTCTGCGCTCCTCCTCCACACTGCCCAGCTGCCGCTCGGCGTACGAGAGCGACTCCCTTCCGAGCCGCATGCACATCGCGTTGAACGATGCCGTGAGGCGCCGGAGCCCCGCGCCTCCGCGGCGCTCCTCCACCTGACAGCCGAGGTCGCCCTTGTGCATCGTCTCCATGGCGCGCGTGATCTCGAGCAGGACCCCGCCCGCCGGCCCGACGACGAGGACATTGGCGAGGATGCTGACCGCCAGGCCGACGGCCAGCAGCCCGGCGGCCGGCCCCGGCCCGATGCCGCCCTCCCGCGTCTGCAGGATGAGGGCGGCGGCGAGCACAGCAGCGACGACGAGGGCGTTGACGAGCACGACCCGGCCCAGCAGTGGGCGGGACACGCGCGCCGGCTTCGTCGTGTCGCCGGACGCCGTCATCCGGAGGGAAGGTCGAGGGGTTGCGCGAGCTCGATCGAGAACTCCGCCCACTGGCCCGGGTCCGAGCGTGCCCTGATCCGTCCGTTGTGCAACTGCATGATCCGCCACGACGTGTAGAGGCCGACCCCCGTACCACGCTTGTTCGCCCCCCCAGACGAGCGCAGGCGCGAGAACCGCTGGAACAGCCTGCCCCGGTCCTCCGGGAGAAAGCCCTTGCCCTCGTTCCACACCGAGACCTCGAGCCTGTCCGGCTCGCGGACCACCCGCAGGCGTATCTCGCCTCCCGGGGTGCCGTACTTGACGGCGTTTCCGAGGAGGTTGACGAGGACGATGCGGATGAGTGCCGGATCGCACTCCGCCGTCACCGCGCCGGCGGGCAGGTCGAGGTGGAGGCGCATCTCCGCCTGATCGATCTGGGCGCGAACGAGGTCGATCGACGGGGCCACGATCTCCTCCACGACGTCCACGCCGGCGCAGCGCACGAGCTCCAGCCCGCCACCGTCGATACGGGCGAGATCCAGGTAGTCCTGGACGAGGTCGAGCAGGTACTGGCCCTTCGCGATCACGCGCTCCATCTTCTCCACCTGCTGTGGCTCGAGCGGTCCCAGATAGCCGTCGGCCAGCAGGCGCGTGTCGGTCACCAACGACGCGATGGGGTTCTTGATCTCGTGGCTCACGAAGGCGAGCATCTCGAGATAGGCGTGATTGGCGGCGGTGAGCTGCTCGATGCGCCAGGCCTTCTCCACCGCCTGGCTGAGCCGCTCCGAGATCGCCATCTCGAGTTGCACGTGGTGCGCGTCGAACGCCCGGGGGCGGGTGGAGTCACGGAAGAGAAACCCGACGACGCGGCCCTCCACCACCAGGGGACACGTCAGGCTGGAGCGCACGCCCTCGCGGACAAGAAGACCCGAGGCGTGGCTGCTGGGATGCTCCCTGGCGTGCGCCTCGAGGTCGTCGATGATGCGCGGTTCGCCGCACCTGATGACGTGCTCGAGCGAACCACCCTTGAGGTCGCCCGTATAGCCCTTGGTCAGGAGCAGCGGCTGGTAGTCGGCGCGCGCGTAGTGAGCGAACACGCGCCGGCCGCTCTCGTCGACGAAGGCCAGTCCGATGCGGTCACACGGGATCAGCGTCCGCGTGCCCTCGAAGAGGAAGTCGGCGAGGTCGTTCAGCGACTGCTTCGCGGCGACCTTCTGATTGATCATGCGCAAGGTCGCTCGCTCCGAATCGCTGATGCGACGGCGTGCCGCGCGCCCGCGGAACGGGTCCAGATACCGTAGTGTGGACTGCAGGCTCACGTCGCCCCTCCAGCGATCGGACTGCCGCGGGAGCGGCAACCTCCCGAGGCAGCACTAGGATATCTACCCTAGACAGCCACACATGTGCCGCCACAAACGATACCGCTCGAGTTCCGCCCGGGCAACGTCACAGACGCTCGCGTCGGCGCCTTTTCCAGGTCAGACGCGACACCCACCGGGCGTGCCCAGCCTCGCCGACGTACGCTCGTCTAGGGTGTTCGCCCCATTTGTGCTCAGATTCACTTGATTCTGTCTAGGGCCTAGCTAGTATCGACTTCTGAGGCCGAATGTCGTTGACGGCTTCGTGCCTCTGGGCGAGCAGCCACGGCGACGGAGGGTGCGATGAGGATCGGCGTCTACATCTGCCGGGCGAGCGCCGAGACGGGCGGCGGCGCCAACCTGGAGTCTGTTGGTCACTACGCGGCGAACCTGCCGCAGGTCGAGGTGGTGCGCTCGCTCGGCCTGCTTCCGCGCCTCGACCCAGAGGCGCTCGCCGACGAGATCGTCGCCTCCGACCTGGACAGGATCGTGATCGCGGGCGATTCGCCCGGCTTCTTCAAGCCCGCGTTCACGCGCGCCATGGCTCTCGCGCTACGCGCGCCCGAAGAGGTGAGGCTCGCGTCGTTCCGGGAGCACGGCGTGAGCGGCGACGGAGCCACCGAGCGCGCCAAGGCCATCACGGCCTGCGCCGTGTTCGGGGTCCCGTTCACCCTGGCGGCGCGGCCGAAGGACACCAAGTGGACGGCCGCCGCGCTGGTCATCGGCGGCGGGATCGCCGGGA
Source organism: Thermoleophilia bacterium (assembly GCA_036277455.1). Lineage (GTDB taxonomy): Bacteria > Actinomycetota > Thermoleophilia > UBA2241 > UBA2241 > CAIXSE01. The sequence goes on along the minus strand of DASUMX010000105.1, from coordinate 7,869 downwards.
TCCAGGCGGCGCTCGAGATCGCCGACGGGGGCAAGAAGGTCTACCTCGTGGAACGCACCGGCACCATCGGCGGCCACATGGCGATGTTCGACAAGACCTTCCCGACACTGGACTGCGCCGCCTGCATCCTGACCCCCAAGATGGTGGCGGTGGGACAGCACGAGATGATCGATCTGCTCAGCTACTCAGAGGTGGAGTCGATCAGCGGCGTCCCCGGGTCCTACCGGGCCACGGTGCTCCGTCACGCCCGGCGCGTCGACGAGGACGCCTGCGTCGCCTGCGGCATCTGCAGCGATGTCTGTCCCGTCCGCGTGCCCAGCGAGTTCGATGCCGGCATCGCGGAGCGCAAGGCGGTCTACATCCCGTTCCCGCAGGCGGTCCCCAATGCCTACCTGGTGGACGAGGCCTCCTGCACCTACGTGCAGACGAACGGGCAGAAGTGCGGCGCCTGCGCAAAGAAGTGCCCCAAGGAGTGCATCGACCTCGATGCTCGGGGCGACGTGCTGCAGCTCGAGGTCGGCAGCGTCATCGTCGCCACGGGCTACGAGGTACTCGACGCGTCCAGTCTCGACCGTTACGGCTACGGCGTGCACCCCAACGTGCTCACCGCCCTGGAGTTCGAGCGTCTCACCAACGCCTCGGGACCCACAGGCGGGCACATCGTCACCAAGTCGCTCAAGCACAACAAGCGCAAGAAGGTGGACGAGTGGGTGTTCGATCCCGAGGGCGCATCGCCGAAGAGCGTGGCGATCATCCACTGCGTCGGCTCCAGAGACACGAACCACAACGCGTACTGCTCCCGCGTCTGCTGCATGTACTCGCTCAAGTTCGCGCATCTCGTCAAGGAGAAGCTGCCGGACGCTGCCTGCTACGAGTTCTACATCGACATGCGCGCCTTCGGCAAAGGGTACGAAGCCTTCTTCGAGCGCATCCAGGACGAAGGCACGTTCATCGTGCGTGGCCGGTCGGCGACGGTGACCGAGCGCGACGGGCAGATGATGGTCAAGGGCGAGGACATCCTCAGCGACAGTGTCGTGGAGTTCCCCGTCGACATGGTCCTGCTCGCCGTCGGGCTCGTCCCGGCGGACCGCTCGGACGAGCTGGCCCGCATGCTGGGCATCCCTCGTGACGACTACGGCTGGTTCACCGAGGCGGACTACAACGGCGACCCCACCGGCACGGAGCGCGGTGGGGTGTTCGTCGCCGGCGTGTGCCAGGGACCCAAGGACATCCCCGACACGGTCGCCCAGGCGTCCGCGGTGGCGGCGCGGGCGCTCGAGGGGGCCATGACGGGGCGCGGCCTGCAGAGTCTCGCGAGCCTTTCTCTCTCCGACATCGAGGCTCGCGCCAAGAGCCTCGTCCCGGCGTCCTAGGAGGCGGCCTCATGGCGATCAGGGCAAACCCCAAGCTGATCGAGGAGCTCGAGCCGTACGGAGCCGAGGACGTGATGAAGTGCTATCACTGCGGCAACTGCTCCGCGGTCTGCCCCTTCTCGGCCGACCCCTACGTCTTCCCGCGCAAGCCCATGCGCTACCTGCAGATGGGACTCGAGGAGAAGCTCGAAGGGCAGCTCGACCCCTGGCTCTGCTACTACTGCGGAGAGTGCTCGGACCAGTGTCCGCGCGACGCGGAGCCGGGCGAGACCATGATGAGCCTGAGGCGCTGGCTGACGTCGCGGTACGACTGGACCGGCATCTCGCGGCTGTTCTACCGCTCGTGGCGCTGGGAGCTCCTGGCGATCCTCCTCGTCGCGGTGATCACCGCCGTTGCCTTCACGCTCTTCGGCATGTCGCAGGGGAGCCTCTCGGACTACGACGGGCCCAACGCCTTCCTCCCCAGCTCGGCCATCCACATCTTCGACTGGGTCCTCGCGGCCGTCCTGCTGGCGTTCCTGCTCAGCAACGCCGCCCGGATGTGGTGGTTCACCATGGGCCGGGACAAAGACTTGCCCAAGAGCCCGGGCAGCTACATCTCCAGCGCCTGGATGCTGCCCGCCCACTTCCTCACGCAGATGCGCTACAGCCAGTGCGAGCACAAGGGGCCGTGGGTCACACACCTGGCGCTGATGCTGAGCTACTGCGTCATGCTCGTCCTGATCATGTTCTTCCTCGCGGAGATGGCGAGCGGGCCGAGCGTCGACTGGAGGGTCCACGTGCTCGGCTACCTCGCCACCGCCGGCCTCGTCGTCTCCAGCATCCTCTTCCTGCGCAACCGGATGAAGAAGTCGGCGGCGCAGTACAGGCACTCGCACGAGTCCGACTGGATCTTCCTCTCCCTGATCCTCGCGGTGGCGCTGACGGGGATCCTGCAGCACATCCTGCACCGCACCGGGCTCGACGCCGCAGCCAACGTCACCTACATCGTGCACCTCGCGCTGGTCGTTCCGATGCTCGCGCTCGAGGTGCCGTTCAGCAAATGGTCGCACCTAGCGTATCGCCCGCTCGCCATCTACCTGGCTCAGGTGCGCGCGACCGCCCTCGCGCGAGCGCGCCGGGGCGACGGGAAGCAACAGCCGAGCGCCGAGCAGGCCGCACCGCTCCGGACGGCCTGAGGAGGTGGGCGCCATGCCTGAACCACGGACGGGCGTGTTCATCTGCAACTGCGGCACGAACATCGCCAAGGTCGTCGACTGCGACGCCGTCGCGGAGGCTGCGGCGGGCATGCCCGGCGTCGTCGTGGCCCGCTCCTACAAGTACATGTGCTCGAACCCGGGGCAGGAGATGATCGCGCAGGAGATCGGCGACCACGATCTCGAGCGTGTCGTGGTCGCCGCCTGCAGCCCTCGCATGCACGAGCCCACGTTCCGGCGTGCCGTCGAGACGGCCGGGCTCAACCCTTACCTGGTCGAGATGGCCAACATCCGCGAGCAGTGCAGCTGGGTCCACGACGACGGCGCGCGGGCGACCGAGAAGGCCGAGGACCTGGTGCGCGCGGCCGTGATGCGGGTCGCGTACCACGAGCCGCTCGAGCGGCTCTCCGTGGACATGTGCCCCAACACGCTGGTGATCGGCGGGGGCATCGCCGGGCTGACGGCGGCGCTGGAGCTCGCCGGCGCCGGCAAGCTGGTCTACCTCGTGGAACGCCAGCCGGGCCTGGGCGGCAACGTCGCGCGGGTCGACCTCACGGCGCCGTACCTCGACTCCGCCCCCGACATCCTGACCGACCGGATCACACGCGTCGTCGAGCACCCGGACATCACGGTGATGACCAACAGCGAGCTCGTACGCCTCGACGGCTTCGTCGGCAACTTCACGGCGACGCTCGCCGTCAACGGCAACGACGGGCCCGGCGAGGAACGCCGGGTCGACGTCGGCAGCGTGATCGTCTGCACGGGCTATCGCGAGTTCGACGCCTCCCGGGCGACGCACCTCGGCTACGGCAAACACCCCAACGTCATCACCTCGTTCGAGTTCGAGCACATGCTGCGGCAGGGCCGCATCGAGACCAAGGAGGGACGCCTGCCCCAGTACGTGGCCATCGTCCACTGCGTCGGCAGCCGCAGCGCGGAGTTCCACGGCTACTGCTCCCGCGTCTGCTGCATGACCGCGCTCAAGTACGCGCACGAGGTGAAATCGGCACTGCCCGGCAGCTACGTCTCCGACGTGTACGTGGACATGCACGCCTTCGGCAAGGGGTGCGAGGACTTCTACCGCCGCAGCGCCGAGGTCAAGACCCTGTTCCTCATGTACGGCAAGGGCGAGCACCCGGTGGTCCGGCGGGCCGACCCGGGCGACGACTGCGAGATGCTGATCACGGTCGACGAGCAGTTGTCGGGAGAGACCATCGAACTGCCCGCCGACCTGATCATCCTCATGGTGGGCATGGAGCCGCGCGAGGACGCCGAGTCCGTCACGCGGCTGGTCAACATCAGCCAGGACAAGGACGGGTGGTTCATCGAGAGCCACCCGAAGCTGGATCCGGTGGCGACCACGACGGACGGCGTGTACATCGCCGGCGCGTGTCAGTCGCCCAAGGACATCCCCGACTCGGTGGCGCAGGCGCGCGCCGCCGCCGCCCGGATCCTGGGCAAGATCGCCAAGGGCAAGCTCGAGATCGACGCGATGTTCGCCGAGATCGATCAGGACCGCTGCTCCGGATGTCGCGTCTGCAACGAGATCTGTCCGTACTCGGCCATCGAGTTCGATGCGGCCGAGCACCGCAGCCACGTGATCAGCGCACTGTGCAAGGCCTGCGGCGCGTGTGTGGCCACCTGCCCGTCGGCGGCGATCAAGGCGAGGCACTTCACCGACGAGCAGATCTTCGCCGAGATTGCGGGGGTGCTGGGATGACGTTCGAACCGAAGATCGTCGGCTTTCTCTGCAACTGGTGCTCCTACTCCGGCGCCGACCTCGCCGGCACCAGTCGCATCCACTACGCGCCGAACGTGCGCGTGATCCGCGTCATGTGTTCGGCGCGCATCGACCCGACCTTCGTCATCAAGGCACTCGCCGACGGGGCGGACGGCGTGCTCGTGTGCGGCTGCCATCCCGGCGATTGCCACTACTCGGAGGGCAACTACAAGACGATGCGCCGCATGCCGCTGCTCAAGCGCATGCTCGCGGACTTCGGCATCGAGGAGGAGCGCGTGCGCCTCGAGTGGGTGAGCGCCAGCGAAGGCATGCGCTTCGCCGACATCGTCGACGACATGACCGAGCGCCTGCGGGCGCTGGGCCCCAGCCCGGTGAAGATGGCGCTCGCCGGCGACGCAGTCGAGAGGTGATCCGTGGCCACTGACAAACTGCAGATCGCCCTGTACTGGGGCGCCGCCTGCGGCGGCTGCGACGTCGCCGTCCTCGACACCGACGAGTTCATCCTCGACGTCGCGGCCGCCGCGGACATCCGCCTGTGGCCGATCGCCGTGGACGGCAAGTACGCCGACGTCGAGGCGATGGAGGATGGCGAGCTCGACCTCACCATCTACAACGGCGCGGTGCGCAACTCCGAGAACGAGCACATCGCCAAGCTGCTGCGCGCCAAGAGCAAGCTGCTCGTCGCCTTCGGGTCGTGTGCGCACATCGGGGGCATCCCCGGACTCGCGAACCTCACCAGCCGCGACGAGATCCTGACGACGGCGTATCTCGAGAACCCGAGCCTCGAGAGGGGCAGCAAGACGCTGCCGCTGCCCGAGAGCGGCGTCAACGGCTCCACGCTCACGATCCCCAGCTTCTACAGGCGGGTCTACAAGCTCGACGACATCGTGCCGGTCGACTACTACGTTCCCGGCTGCCCGCCGGCCTTCGACCAGGTCAAGGCCGTGCTGCAGGCCGTGGTGGCCGGGGAGCTGCCGGCGCCGGGCTCGGTGGTCGGGGCGTCGGAACGGGCGCTCTGCGACGACTGTCCCCGGGTCAAGAGCGAGAAGCGCATCAAGCACTTCTACCGGCCGTGGCAGATCATGGCCGACCCGGACGCCTGCCTGCTCGAGCAGGGCATCCTCTGCGCGGGGCCGGTGACACGGGGCGGCTGCGGCGCCCGCTGTCCGTCGAGCAGTATCCCCTGCCGCGGCTGCTACGGACCACTCGACGGCGTCGTCGACATGGGCGCCAAGCTTCTGAGCGCCGTGGTCTCGGTGATCGACAGCACCGACCCGGAGGAGATCGAGCGCATCATCGACGGGCTGCCGGACTTCACGGGCTTCGCCTACCGCTTCAGTGCGCCCTCGTCCCTGCTGCAGAGGAGCGTGCGTCAATGAGCGGCGTACCTGCGGCGCGCCGCTCATGTACGCCGGAAGGGAGCGCGTCATGAGCAGGAGGATCAGCATCGACCCCATCACGCGGCTGGAGGGTCACGGCAAGATCGAGATCTTCCTGGACGACGCCGGCGCCGTGGAGGACTGCTACTTCCAGATCCCGGAGCTGCGGGGGTTCGAGCGGTTCGTGGTCGGCCGGCCGATCGAGGAGCTGCCACGGCTGGTCACGCGCATCTGCGGCGTGTGCCCCGCCAGCCACCACATGGCCAGCGCCAAGGCCGTCGACGGCTGCTTCGGCGGCGAGGTGGCGCCGCTGGCGGTGAAGCTGCGGCGCATGTACTACAACGCGCACTACATCCACAGTCACATCGCTCACTTCTACGCACTCGCGGCGCCGGACTTCGTGCTGGGACCCGACGCCGACCCCGCCATCCGTAACGTGCTCGGCGTCGTCGCCAAGGTCGGGCTCGAGATCGGCGGCGCGGTCCTCGCCTCGCGGTCCAAGGCGCAGGAGATCCAGCGCATCATCGGCGGACGCTCCACGCAGGACATCTGGTGCATCCCCGGCGGCGTCGCCAAGGGTCTCAAGCCGGAGGAACTGGACCAGATCCGGCCGATGGTCGCGGACCTTCTGGAGTTCACGCAGTTCTCGCTGCAGCTCTTCCGCGACGTCGTGCTCGCCAACCCCACGTACCTGGACATCATCGCCAACGGCCCGTACACGCTCGACGTGCAGAACATGGGGCTCGTCGACGAGCACGACGCCCCGGACTTCTACGACGGGCAGGTCCGCGTGGTCGACTTCGAGGGCAAGGAGCTGCACCGCTACGACGCCAAAGACTACGCCGACTACGTCGCCGAGCACGTGGAGCCGTGGACGTACCTCAAGTTCCCGTACCTCAAGCAGCGCGGCTGGAAGGGCTTCAAGGAGGGGATCGACTCGTCGATCTACTGCGCCACCCCGCTCGCCCGGCTCAACGTGGCGGAGCGCATGGCGACGCCCCGCGCGCAGGAGGCGTTCGAAGAGATGTTCTCGACCATCGGCGGACACCCGAGCCGCCTGCTGCTGGCGCAGCACTGGGCTCGCCTCGTCGAGATGGTGCAGAACGCCGAGACGCTCCAGTCGTACTGTGACGACCCGGAGATCACCGGTGACCAGTTCCGCGTCATCCCGCAGCGCGTGACCGGCGAGGGAGTCGGCGTCGTCGAGGCGATGAGGGGCACGCTGACTCATCACTACACCTGCGACGCGAACGCCATCTGCACCAGCGCCAACCTCATCGTCGGCACGACCAACAACAACGCGCCCATCCAGATGGTCACCAGAAAGGTCGCCGAGACACTCATCCAGCCCGGGACCGATCCCGACCAGGGCATCCTCAACATGATCGAGATGGCGTTCCGCGCCTTCGACCCCTGCTACAGCTGCGCGACGCACAGCATGCCGGGGCAGATGCCGCTCCGGGTGCGCGTGCGCCGCGGCGGCGAGGTGACGCATGAGTTCCGCCGCGGCTGCTGACCGCGCCGGTCCGGGGCCGGCGCCGCTCCCCACACGACCGGCGCCGCCGCGGACCCTGCTGCTGGGAATGGGCAACCCGATCCTGTGCGACGACGGGATCGGGATCCGCCTGGCGCGACACATCGGCTCCCTGCTGGGCGCCACGCCCGGCCTGGTCGTGGAGCCGGAGTGCACCGTGGGCGGCCTGAACCTGCTGGAACTCGTGGCAGGGTTCGACCGGCTCGTCGTCGTCGACTCCATCAAGACACGGGGCGGGCGCCCGGGCGACTGGTACCGCTTCGACGGGGCGGCCCTGCGCGAGACGATGAACCTCAGCAACGTCCACGACGCCAACTTCGCGACGGCGATGGAGCTGGGACGCCGTATGGGGATGCACGTCCCCGGTGAGGCCGACATCCACGTCTTCGCGGTGGAGGTCCGGGAGAACCTCGCTTTCGGCGAGTGCCTGAGTCCCGAGCTCGAAGATGCCCTGCCCCTCCTGTGCGAGCAGATGCTGGACGAGATCGAGGAGCTCCTGCGCGAGCGGACGCACTGAAGATCTCGCGCCGCTGCGGCGAGATCTGCTGTACGGGTCCACCTGCGGACCTTGCATCCCGAAGCGAGCCCGAACTGCGCCGGTGACCACGGCCGGACCGGGGCGACACAACGCGCCCGGCGCCGGGCG
>DASUMX010000104.1:0-2310 GCA_036277455.1 Thermoleophilia bacterium | reverse complement strand
TCGTACAGGCGAGCCATGTGCTCGTCCACTTCGCCCGACGGCACCGCCATCGTCACCGGCAGGATGGTCGTGCGGCGGTCGGCGGAGACCAGGGCCGCCGCCTGACCGGCCGCCTGCCGGGCGGCCGCCTCGGCGGCCTTGACGGTCGCGGCGCCGGTGCCCGGCGCGGCCTGCGCGGCGCGGGCCTCGGCGGCGGCGGCGTCCGCCGCCGCCTGTGCGTCGTACCAGGTCGCGACCGTGTGCACGTCCCGTGGCGCCAGCGCGCGGATGGCGGTTGCCAGTTCGCGCACACGCGTCGCGAAGGCAGGATCGTCCACCGTGAATGAGTCCGAGCGGACGACGACGATCTCGGTGTCGGCGTCGGAGCCTGGGAGCCGCTCCGCGAGCAGATCCTCCGCCCGCTTGGACTCGGGACGGCCGATGAAGTCATCGGCGGCCTGCAAAGAGTCGCCGAAGGCGACCAGCAGGCCGCCCGCAGCCACCACGATGACCAGCCAGGCAGCGATCGTCAGCCACGGCCGACGCGCGCTGAAGCGCGCGAGTCTCTCTGTGGGGGGCATGCGTCTCATCGCGGTCTCCCGGGGATGGCGGGGCCATGCTGCCCCGTCCGCTCGCAGCCTAGCTGCTCGTCCAGTCCGTCTTGAGGCCGTTCACGAACGCGCGCAACACGTCGCGGGCGCGCGACCGGAACAGCTCGTCGTGGTGCTGATGCGTACGCTCGACGGCGACGAGGCCGTGGACCAGAGCCCAGGCGCCGTGCCACATGAGCATCGCATCCTCCTCCTCGTGCTTGCTCCGGGCGTGCAGGACGCCCTGGGCGATCCCTTGGCGGAGAACGTCCTGGACGAGGGTGAACAGCGGCACGGTCGTCAGCAGTTCGACGCTGCCGTTCTGCGTTTCGCGCGAGAGGCCGGAGAGGCTCTCGAAGAGCAGGTCCAGTTCCGCTGGGTGCTCGCGCGCGAACTGGATGTAGGCGAGCCCGATCTCGATGAGCCGCTCGTCCACGGGCAGCGCCTTGGGCGCGGTGAGGAGGTGTGTCGACAGATGATCGAGATCCTGGGCGGCGAGCGCGAGCAGCACCTCGTCCTTGCCGTTGGGGAAGTAGCGGTAGAGGGCCGGAGCCGTGAGGTCCACACGGCCGGCGAGCTCCCGCACCGTCAACTTGCGCGCGCCCTTCTCCGCGACCAGGTCGCGGGCGGCAGCGAGGATCTCGTCCCTGGTCTCCTGGTGGCGCTTGTCCTGACGGGCTGTCGGCGGCACGGTGACGACCTCAGTGAACAGTCTTCCCTTACGTGAACTTCGTTCACTATAGGGCCGGCATGAGATGCCGTCAAGCCCGATGTCGGCGGCGGCGTTCGCTCAGGCGGCGCGGCGGTGGGTCTGTCTTCCTCCGACGCGCCGCGCGAACCGCTCGATCTCGTCCGCCGCGTTCCGCGGCGCCTCGAACAGCGGGAAGTGCGAGCGTGCCGGGAGACTCGCCGCGTGGTACCAGTGGTGCTCCGCCTCGTAGGCCCGCTGACGTTCGAACGCGAACGCATCGTCGGCCGCCGGCACCAGGTGCAGGACCGGCGGGGGGTGCTCGAGGCCGGCGACCGCTCTCAGCGGGCTCCCGAAGCGCGCGTAGGAGCTCTCGATCTCGCGCGCCGCCCGGTCCCACATCGCGTCCGAGGCGGCGCCCATGTCGGCCAGCAGGGCCGCGAGCCCGGGATCCGGGACGCCGGCCTGCCACTGTTGCAGGAGGCCGGCGACCGCGTCGTCCCTGTCCGCGTCGGAGCGCACGTCCTCCAGAGTCGTCAGGAGCGCCGCCGGCGCTTCGCTCACGACCCAGTCCACCACCACGAGACCGGGAACGCCCGAGCCGAGGCCGCGACGCAGGTCGATGCCGATCCAGCCGGCATGACCCAGCGCGACAGGGACGACGGACTGCGCGCCGCTGTCGGCGATCACGGCAAGGGCGTCGCGCACGAGATCCTCTTCCCCGAAGTCGCCCGCCGGCCCGCCGGAGGCGCCGTGACCGCGCCAATCCAGTGCGAGCACGCGCCGCCGTGCGCGCAGCAGGTCCATCACGGGCTCGAAAGCAGCCCTCGTGCTGCACCAGGTGGGCAACAGCAGCAGAGCCGGGTCGCCGAGCCCCTCGTCCTCGTAGTCGATGATCGCGCCGCTGGATCTCACCCGAGGCATGACAGCCTCCATGGATAGCCGATGCACATGGGAGGCAGGTTCCCGATTGACGGCCGACCAGTCCGTTGCCGCAATGGCCGCTGCTGAGGGTGGCGCTCAGGGCTCCAGAAAGGGGGATGGGCCGCGGGG
>DASUMX010000103.1:0-5765 GCA_036277455.1 Thermoleophilia bacterium | reverse complement strand
AAGCTCGGGCGGGGTGAGGGCAGCGCCCTCGCCCTGCTTCCGCCCAAAGGACGAAACGGAGGTTCGGAATGCGTACCCTCATGGTGGTGCTGATGGTGATCGGCTCGATCCTGCTCGCGTTCCTGCTCGCAGGGATCCTGTTCGCGAACCTCAGGTTCTTCATCTGGATCGCCATCATCGGACTTGTCATCTGGGGTGTCTACATGCTCGTGACTCGTCCCTGGCGGTATAGCTGATCGAGGCCTGAGAGGCGGGGCGGAGCTTGAGCGTGCCATACCCAAGACCACGTGTATCGCCGGTGGAGACATCCGGCGTGAAGGAGGCAGGATGAAGGTCATCATCGTGGGCGGAGTCGCAGGCGGCGCCTCGTGTGCGGCACGCCTCCGCAGGCTCGACGAGAACGCCGAGATCCTCATGGTGGAGCGCGGACCCTACGTGTCGTACGCCAACTGCGGGCTGCCGTATTACATCGGGGGCGTGATCGAACAGCAGGCGAACCTCCTGGTCGCGACCACGGACACGTTTCGCGACATGTTCGCCGTAGACGCCCGGACGAACTGCGAAGTGGTCGGGATCGCGGCGGGCGAGAGGACGGTGCAGCTCAAGGACCGCACGACCGGCGAGGTGACCACCGAGCGCTACGACAAGCTCGTGATCTCGCCCGGCGCGGCTCCTGTCCGACCGCCCCTGCCGGGGATCGACCTTCCCGGGATCTTCGGCGTGCGCACGGTGCCGGACGCCGGTCAGATCCGGGCCTGGATCGATGAGCGGCGCGGCAGGTCGGCCGGCATGGACTCCTACACGGGCTTCCAGACGCGGAGAAGGGAGTTGCGCGCCGTCGTCGTCGGCGGAGGCTTCATCGGCATCGAGACGGCCGAGAACCTGGTGGGCCTCGGCTTCGAGGTCACGTTGCTGCAACGCGGCAACCAGATCATGGGGCCGCTCGACCCCGAGATGGCGCGCTACGTGGAGCGCCACCTGGGCAAGCACGGCATCGAGGTCTTGCTGGACGCGTCGGCGTCCGGCTTCCGCGAGGCGGCGGACGGGTCACTCGAGGTGCTCACCGGGGAGGGTCCGGCGTACCCGGCGGACATCGTGATCCTCGGCATCGGGGTGCGTCCCGAGACGCAGCTCGCGGAGATGGCCGGCGTCGAGGTGGGCGCGCTCGGCGGCGTCCGCGTCGACGACCAGATGCGCACGAGTGACCCGGACATCTTCGCCGTCGGCGACGCGGTCGAAAAGAGGGACTGCATCAGCGGCGAGGACTGTCTCGTCGCGCTGGCGGGCCCGGCGAATCGCCAGGGCCGCATCGCCGCCGACGTGATCGCCGGGCGTGACTCGCGCTTCCGCGGCACACAGGGCACCGCGATCCTCGGCGTCTTCGGCGCCGCAGTCGCCTGGACCGGCATGAGCGAGAAGGCCCTGCAGCGCCTGGGCGACGACGACTACGAGAAGATCTATCTCTACCCGAACTCCCACGCAGGGTACTACCCGGGCGCCAGCTTGCTCGCCATCAAGGTCATCTTCCGCAAGTCCGACGGACGCCTCCTCGGGGCGCAGGCCGTCGGCAGGGAGGGTGTCGACAAGCGGATCGATGCCTTCGCCATGGCCATCCAGTTGGGTGGGACGGTCTACGACCTGGAGGAGTGCGAGCTTTGCTACGCGCCCCAGTTCGGCATGGCGAAGTCGCCCGCCAACTTCGCCGGCATGGTCGGCGCCAACGTGCTTCGCGACGACATGCCCATCGTCCACTGGGACGGCCTGGGAGACGGCTTCCTCCTCGACGTGCGCCATCCGGAGGAGCTCGCCGTCGAGCAACTGCAGGGCGTGGTCAACATCCCCATCGACGAGCTCCGCGGACGGCTGGACGAGCTCCCGCGCGACCGTGAGATCCTGGTCATCTGCCGCTCGGGCCAGCGAGCCTACTACGCGACGCGCATCCTCGTGCAGAACGGATTCACGGCACGGACCGTGGCCGGGGGTATGCTGTCGCATGAGATCTTCGCGACGCTCTGAGACGATGGGAGGAGCGCAGATGAGAAGCGCCGAGTTCGAGGTCGCCGTCGGAAGCGGAGCGGGACTCGGCGAGGGCCCGCGCTGGGACGCCGCGACTCAGACGCTCCTCTGGGTCGACATCCCGGGCCAGTGCGTGCACCGCTACGACCCCCAGACCGGCGAGGACTCCGCGCAGCCCGTCCCGGGCGTCGTCAGCCTCGCCCTGCCACGACGCCGCGGTGGCGTCGTCGTCGGGCTGCCCGACGGCGTGCACCTCCTGGATGGAGATCGTTCGCCTCTCATCGCGGCCATCGAGTCCGAGCGGGGAGACACGCGCACCAACGACGGCGCCTGCGACTCCGCCGGGCGTCTCTGGGTGGGGACGATGGCGCTCGACGAGCGCTCTCCGATCGCCGCGCTCTACCGCGTGGACTCTCACCTGGGCGTGACGACCGTCCTCACCGGCACGACGATCTCGAACGGGCTGGGCTGGAGCCCGACGGGCCGGGACTTCTACTTCATCGACAGCCCCACCCGCCGCGTCGACGTGTTCGACTGCGACCCGGCGACCGGGGCGCTCGACTACCGGCGGCCCTTTGCCGCCGTCGAGGTCGAGGGCGCCGTCCCCGACGGCCTGGCCGTCGACGCCGAGGGCGGCGTCTGGGTGGCGCTCCACGGCGGGTGGGGACTGCGCCGCTACTCGCCGGACGGCGAGCTGGCGGCGATCGTGGATCTCCCGGTCGCCCGCGTCACCAGCTGCTGTTTCGGGGGTGAGGACCTGCGCGACCTGTACGTGACGACTCGACGAGAAGGCCTCAGCGCGAGCGAGCTCGCCGCGCAGCCTCTGGCGGGCGCTCTGCTGCGCCTGGACGCCGGAGTGGCCGGCCTTCCGACGTACGCGTTCGCCGGCTGAGCGCGGAAAGGCGGTACGACGATGAGACTCGAAGGCAAGAGAGCGCTCGTGACCGGCAGTTCCAGCGGCATCGGCGAGGCCATCGCCCTGCGCTTCGCGCGCGAGGGGGCCGACGTGGCGGTGCACTACCACCGCGAGGAGGACGAAGCGCAGCGGGTCGCGGCAGAGATCCAGAAGATGGGCCGGCAATCGGTCGCGCTGGGCGCGAACGTGGGTGTGGCCGCGGAGGCCGAGAAGCTCGTGCGCGACGCGCACGCGGCGCTCGGCGGCCTCGACATCCTCGTGAACAACGCCGGTGTCGAGATCCGCGAGCCGTTCGTCGAGGTCAGCGAGCAGCACTACGACCTGGTCCTCGACGTGAACCTCAAAGGAGCCTTCTTTGCCGCGCAGGCGGCCGCGAAGCTCATGATCGCCGCCGGCACGGGCGGGCGCATCGTCAACGTGTCGTCCATCCACGAGGACATCGCCTTCCTCCAGTACGCCACCTACACGGCCTCCAAGGGCGGCATGCGCATGCTCACGCGCACGATCTGCCAGGAACTGGCGCCGCACGGCATCACCGTCAACGACATCGCCCCCGGGGCGATCGCGACGCCGATCAACAAGCGCACGCTCGGAGACGGCGAGCTGCTGCACGCGCTCCAGGAAGTCATCCCGAGCGGCCGCCTCGGCGAGCCCGACGAGGTCGCCGGCGTGGCCGTCTTCCTCGCCTCCGACGAGGCCGCCTACGTCACCGGCAGCACCTACTACATCGACGGCGGCATGGCCCGCTGGAACAAGGGACTCTGACACGCGTACGAGCGCACGAGACTGGAGCAGCGACGATGACAGAACCGACCCGCGCGTTCTTGGAGAGACTGGCGGAGCAGCAGCAGCCGTTCCTCAAGAGCCTGACCGGCGTCGTGCGCCTCGACCTCGTCGACGCCGAGCGCACCGAGCACTGGTATCTGACGATCCGCAAAGGCGACGTGACCGTCTCGCACGAGGGCGCGGAACCCGACTGTATCGTGAGCGCCGATCTCTCCACCTTTGACGCGATCGTCAGCGGCGAAATGAACGCCATGGCCGCGGTCCTTCGCGGCGCGGTGGACGTCCGTGGCGAGTTCAGGTTCTTGACGGCGCTGCGGCAGCTCTTCGCCGGCCCGACGAAGGCTCCTGACGCGCCCACCGCCGGCTACGCGAGGAGGCAGTCATGAGCCCCGAGGTCAAGATCCTCGACGGCAACACCTTTGTCGTCAGCGACGACCGCGGCGACATAGAAGCCTCGCTGACCGATCCGACCGGGCTGTTCTCCTTCGACACCCGGTTCCTCTCGCGCTGGGTGCTCACCGTGGACGGCCAGCGCCTCAACCCGCTGTCCGTCGACGACCTGCAGTACTTCGAGACGCGGTTCTTCCTGGTGCCGGGCACCGGGACCGTCTACATCGACGCCAAGACGTCGGTCATCCGCCAGCGCGCCGTCGGTGGGGGGTTCCACGAGGAGCTCACGATCCTCAACCATGACGAGAAGGCGATAGATGTGGAGGCGCGCGTCGAGGTGGGCTCCGACTTCGCCGACCTGTTCGAGGTCAAGGACGCACTGAAGAAGCAGGGCGAGTACTACTCGCGTGTCGACGACGGTCGGCTGGTGCTCGGCTACCGCCGCGACACGTACGTGCGCGAGACCTGGGTGTCGGCCACGGCGGCCTGCGCCATCGACGAGCACGGCCTCACGTTCAGCGTCCACGTCGAGCCTCACGGCGAGTGGACGACCGACCTGCACGTGACGCTCGGGCGTGGCGTCGCGGGCACGTCCGTCGCGGCGCCGAAGTACGAGCGCCACGCCAAGAAGGCGAGACCCAACATGGAACGCAGCCTCGAGAAGTGGCTCGAGGAGGCGCCGACCCTCGCCTGCGACTGGGACCCCCTGAAGCGGACCTATCAGCGCAGCCTCGTGGACCTGGCGGCCCTGCGGTTCTCGCCGGTCTCGCTGCCCGGCCACTACCTGCCGGCAGCGGGTCTGCCCTGGTTCATGACGATGTTCGGCCGCGACAGCATCTTCACCAGCCTGCAGGCGCTGCCGTTCACGCCCGAGCTCGCGCGCACGACGCTCGTCGCCCTGGGCATGTGGCAGGGCTCGCGGCGTGACGACTTCCGCGACGAGGACCCCGGCCGCATCCTCCACGAGCTCCGGTTCGGCGAGATGACCGCCTTCGAGGAGCGGCCGCACTCGCCGTACTACGGCTCCGTCGACGCGACACCGCTCTACGTGGTGCTGCTCGACGAGTACGAGCGCTGGACGGGTGACACCAGACTCGTCAAGGCGCTCGAGCAGAAGGCGCGCGCGGCCCTGGCCTGGATCGACGACTACGCCGACCTGCAGGGCAACGGCTACATCGCCTACCAGCGGCGCAACGAGAAGACGGGCCTCGAGAACCAGTGCTGGAAGGACTCCTGGGACTCGATCTCGTACCGCGACGGCCGCCTCCCCGGCTTCCCTCGCGCGACCTGCGAGCTGCAGGGCTACGCCTACGACGCCAAAGTGCGCGGCGCCCGATTGGCGCGTGAGGTGTGGCGCGACCCCGCTTTCGCCGAGAGGCTCGAGAAGGAGGCGGCGGAGCTCAAACGCCGCTTCAACCGCGACTTCTGGGTCGAGGACCGGCAGCACTACGCGCTGGCGATCGAGGCCGACGGCAGCAAGGTCGATGCCTTGGCCTCCAACAACGGCCACCTTCTGTGGAGCGGCATCGTCGACAAGGCGAAGGCCAAGGCCGTCGCCAGACACCTCATGTCACCGGCGATGTACTCGGGCTGGGGCGTGAGGACGCTTGCCGTCGGCGAAGCCCGCTACAACCCGATCGGCTACCACGTCGGCACC
>DASUMX010000102.1:0-24984 GCA_036277455.1 Thermoleophilia bacterium | reverse complement strand
GCGGCCCTCGCGCTGGCCACGGCGCTCGACGACGACCGCCCGCACGGCCCGTACCTCATCGGCGCCTGGACCTTCGGAGATCGCGGTTCGCTGGAGACGGCGGTGGACGCGGGCGCGCTCGACGAGGTCAGCGCCGACTGGCTGCAGTCCCGGGCGGACGGCTCGGTGGTCGCGCCGCGCCTCGACACGGGGTTCATCGAGGCGGCGCGGGACGCGGACTGCCGCGTCTTCGTCACGGTGACCGACTACGACGAGGCGGAGCACGCCTTCGACCCCTCGATCTCGGCCACGATCCTCAGGACCGCGGCGACGCGACGACGGCACGCCGAGGCCGTCGCCGACTGGTGCCGTGAGTACGACGTCGCCGGCGTCGACGTGGACTGGGAGGCGGTCAAGGGTTCGCGCCGTGACGCGTTCTCGGCGTTCGTGGAGGAGCTCGCCGCCCGCCTGCACGCGGACGACCGTCTGATCGCCGTGGACGTCTATCCCAAGCTGAGCGAGCCGGGCGGCTGGGACGGCCCGCGGGGGCAGGACTGGGCGCGGCTCGGCCGCGCCGTCGACCAGTTCCGCGTCATGAGCTACAACTACTCGGGATCGTGGTCCGGCCCGGGGCCGCTCTCGCCGCCGGACTGGATGGACCGCGTGCTCAGCTTCGCGGAGACGCAGGTCGCGCCGCGCCGCATCGTCATGGGGCTCGGGTTCTACGGGCGTGACTGGGGTGGGTCGGGGACGACCGACCTCGTCTGGGACGACGTGCGCGCGATCCGCGCGGAGCTCGACCCGCGCGAGACGCGCACCGCGTCGCGCGAGCTGCGGCTCGCCTACCGCCGCGACGGCGCCAGTCACGAGGCCTTCTTCCCCGACGCGCCGGCCGTGCGCGCCAAGGCGCGCATGCTGCTCTCGCGACACCCGCGGATCCGCGGCGTGTACGCGTGGCTGATGGGCCAGGAGGACCCGCGCGTGTGGCAGGAGCTCGCGCGCCTGCTGCACACCGGTGCACGCGGGCAGAGGTGACCGCGTACGCAGACGGGGCGGCCGGCACTGTGGCCGGCCGCCCCGTGGATCAGGTCGTTGGACGGAACGTCACTCGCTCGGGACGAGGACGGTGTCGATGACGTGGATGACGCCGTTCGCGGTCTCGATGTCGGCGGTGATCACCGTCGCGCCGTTGACCATGACGGTGCCGTCTTCCGCGATGGTGATGTCGAGCGCCTGGCCGTTGACGGTCGTCGCCTGCATGCCGTCACTCAGGTCGGTGGACATGACCTTGCCGGGGACCACGTGGTATGTGAGCACGTCGGTCAGCGCACCGGTGGGGTCGGCCAGAAGGGCGTCCAGCGTCTCCGCGGGGACCGCCGCGAACGCGTCGTCTGTGGGCGCGAAGACCGTGTAGGGGCCTTCACCGCGCAGCGTCTCCTCGAGACCGGCGGCCTGGACGGCCGAGACGAGCGTCGTGAAGTCGCCTGCCTCGACCGCGGTGTCGACGATGTCCTTCAGGACCATGGACGGCGTCGGCGAGGGGGTCGGCGACGCAGCTTCTTCCGTAGAACTGCTGCACGCTGCCAGGACGAGCGGGACCACCATCAGAGCTACCACGATGGCGATGATGTGCCGGGTCTTCATTGTCTCCTCCAGCTGTTCGTTGCGTGTCGCCGGCGCTGCCCGGCGAGGCCACGACTCCCTTCTGAGGTCGCCGGCGCCTGGAAGAGGTGTACCCTTCTCCATAGTGAAGTAATCACATCTGTCAAGATACTTTACAAGAGGCCCGATTCCGAGGCCGGAGACCTTTCCCCACAACGCGAGAGGCCGGGGCGCCCAGGCGCCCCGGCCTCCGTGCCCTCGACGCTCAGGCGAGGCGGCTCAGACGCCCCCTCCCGGAGGAGACGGCGCCGGCGGAGCCGGAGGGGCAGGCGGAGCGGGCGGCTCGGAAGACTCGGCGTCCACCTGCGTGATCGCGGTCTGCGGCTCGACGGCGGCTTGCCCCGCGGCCGCCGCGGACTCGCCCGCCGGGACGGCGGCCTCGTCTGCCGCCGTCACGGCCGGCGCCGCCGACGGCGCGGGCGCCGGTGGAGGCGCCGGCGGCTGGCCCGCGAGGGGGTCGGCCGCCGCCCTCCAGGCGTCGGCGCCCGTCGCCGGCGGGACCACCGGCGCCGTCACCCCCGTCGCGCCGGGAGGGCCGGCGGCGCTCGGCGAGGCCGGAGTGCCGTAGGTCGGCGGGGCCGGAGGAGCCGGCGGGATCCCGGGCAGCCCGCCGGCCGGCGTCGCGGCGACGGCGATGTCGCCGCCGGAGGCGATGTACAGCACGCTCACGTAGCAGATGGCGTAGGGCGGGAACAGGACGGCGAACACGAGGAACAGCAGGATGCCCACGGCGATCCCCACCCACTCGCTTCCCTGGTAGGCGCCCCAGGCGACGAGCAGGATCACGACGGCCGCCGCGATCAGGGCGAGGCCCAGCAGGACCACCATGCCGAACGTCCACCACCAGCCGGCGCCCTTGACCATCTGGTTGCTGCGACTCGCCGCCTCGCCGAACCCCAGGCCCTGGTCGGCGATCAGCGGCAGCACGTACAGCCAGATGACCGTGATCCAGAGGGAGACGACGAACGAGATGACCCCGCCGATGAGCGGGAGGATATTGAGGAGGCTGAGCCCGAGGGAGATGCCGAACAGCACGAGGGCGTACAGGGCGTAGGCCCCGATCTTGCGGAACCCGCTGAAGAGGTCCCCGAACTCCACGCCGCGGTCGCCCCGGTAGGCGCCGATCACCATCTCGAACATGCCCCCGTAGAACGTCATCGCGACGACCTGGATGAGGAACATGGCGACGATGTAGACGATGAAGCCGACGACCAGCAGGGAAGCGCCCAGCCCGGTCAGCGACGAGGTCGTGTCGTTGGCGAGGTCGGCGCCGATGGTGACGCCGGCGCCGGCGAAGACGGCCGCGAAGAGCGCGAACGCGATGCCGAAGATCACCGCCATGATGAGCCCCACGACGAGACCGGCGAGGATCAGCCAGCCGACGTCCCTGCGCCACAGGTCCCACGCCCTGGCGAACACGTCGCCGATGTTCATGTGCTCCTCCCCTGTCGCTAGGTCGTGGACGCGCGCCGGCGGCTGCTCCCACCGGCAGTAGGTGAGTTCGGGGCCGTGGCCTGCTACCCTTGGCGCAGGCATGCGCGACTGTACCCGCAGGGAGTTCCTCAAGATCGCCGGCCTGGCGGCCGCCGGAGCGTCGCTGGCCGCTGCGGGCTGCGGCTCGCAGCCCGCAGCCGACCCCCCGCAGGAGGGCCGCCTCTCCTCCCCGCCGGCCTCCCCCGGCGGCAAGCGGGGGCAGTCCGTGCTCTCCGTCGCCCGGGGCGGCGACGCCGCCGAGATCACCGCCGCCGCCGTCGCCGCGCTCGGCGGCATGGAGGCCTTCGTGCGGCCGGGCGCCGACGTCGTCGTCAAGCCCAACATCTGCACCGGGTACCACGGGCCGGAGTACGCCGCGACCACCAATCCGGAGGTCGTGGCAACGCTCGTCGAGCTGTGCCTGCGGGCGAAGGCCCGCCGGGTGCGCGTCATGGACCTGCCCTTCGGCAGCCCGGCCGAAGAGGCGTACCGCGTGAGCGGCATCCAGGACGCAGTGGAGCGGGCCGGCGGGGAGATGCAGATCATGTCGCCCGCCGGCTTCCGCGAGTTCCGCATCCCCGACGGCCGGGACCTGTCCTCCTGGCCCATCTACACGGACGTGCTCTCGTGCGACGCGCTCATCGACGTGCCGATCGCCAAGGACCACGGCTCCACGCGCCTGAGCCTGGGCGGCAAGAACCTCCTCGGCGTCATCCTCGACGCCGGCGACATCCACACCAACATCGGGCAGCGCACCGCCGACCTCGTCAGCGTGTGCCGCCCCACGCTCACGGTCGTCGACGCCGTGCGCGTGCTCACCGCCAACGGGCCCACCGGCGGCGACCTCGACGACGTCGAGCGGCTCGACACCGTGCTGGCGAGCGCCGACATCGTCGCCGCCGACGCCTACGCCGCCACGCTCTTCGGCCTCACCGGCGCCGACATCCCGTACGTGCAGGCCGCCCACGACATGGGTCTGGGCGAGATGGACCTCGAGAAGGTCGAGGTGCGGGCGGTCAAGGCCTGACGCCCGCTGCGACGTGGACACCCCCCCGACCTCCCGCCTGCACGACGCGGCGCTCGACGCCACCCTGCGCCGGCACGAGCGCCTCATGGCCGAGGCGCACGCGATCATCGACGCCGGCACCCGGCAGGACGTCGTCCTGCGCCTCACCGGCGGGCTGGCCGTGCGGCACTACGCCATCGACCTCGAGTTCGCTGAGCGCGAGTACAGCGACATCGACCTGATCGGGCTCAAGCGCCAGGTGGTCGCCGTCGGCCAGGTCTTCCGCGGGCTCGGGTACATCGAGAACCGCCACGCCGCCATGGCCACCGGCAACGGGCAGCTGCAGTTCTTCCTGCCCGGCGCGGCGTGTGCCTCCGCGCCGGGCGCCGGGGGCGACGCGGCCCCCGACGACCTGCCCGTCTACGCCGAGGTCCCGCCCAGCGACCACGTCGACGTCTTCCTCGACGCGATGCGCATGGATCATCAGATCGACTTCCGCGACCGCTTGACCATCAACACCTACGCCATCGACCCGGCCGACCTCTTCCTCAGCAAGCTCCAGATCGTCCACCTGAACGAGAAGGACTGCCACGACATCGTCACGCTGGTCAAGGACGTGTACGTCGACTTCCAGCCACATCCCGGCGTGCTGGACCTGCACCACGTCGCCGGGGTCTGCGCCGCGGACTGGGGCCTGTACATCGACGTGATGAACAACATCGACACCGTGATCGACCACGTCGCCGACTACGACCTCAGCCCCCGTGACGCCGCGCGCGTGCGCCGCACGCTCGAGCTGGCGCAGGACATGATGACCGAGCAGGCCAAGACGCTGCGCTGGCGCCTGCGGGCGCGCATCGGCAAGCGCGTGCGCTGGTACGACGAGGTGGAGGAGCAGTTCGGCGGGCGCACGGAGGACATGTCGCTCGCCGTGCGCACCAAGAAGGGGCGGGCCGCCAGCCTCAGGCCGTGAGGCGCCCCTGTTCCTCGACGACGTTCCACCAGCGGCGGCGCGTCCCCACGCCGGCCCGGAGCCGCCAGGCCAGGGTCTTGGGCGCGGCGTCGAGGGCGCCGGTGAGGCGCGCCAGGAGGCCGGCGACCCGGTCCCGCTCCTCGGGACCCAGGCCGGCCTCGTCGAGCGCGCGCACGCAGCGCTGGAGGCTGAGCGCGACGTCGTAGAAGAGCCCCCAGTCGCGCGCGCAGAGCCTGCCGACGTACGTCGGGTCCACGTCGCCGGCCTCGCCGCCTTCCGCGCCGGCCGCCAGCAGGAACATCGCGTCGCGGACGTCGCGGGGCTCCGGCGCGTGCATCTGCAGCTTGGTCACGAGCGCGTCCGTCAGCGGCACGGCGTACGGGTGCTGGGCGAGGCGGTCACGAAGGTCGAGGCTGTGGTCGAGCTTGAACCGGTCGAAGAACACGTCCACGTGGTCCTCCCCGTGGGCGCGCGGCACGCCGCCGCCGCCGTGCACGCACTCGCGCACGAACTGCGCCTGCATCATCCGCGTCGCCTGCCGCACGTGGATCCGCTCCTCGTACCCGAGTTCCTCGAAGACCTCGACCACCGGCCGCGTCTGCCGGCTCAGAGCGGCGAAGTCGAGGTCGAGGTGGTCGCGGCGGCAGGCCGTCTTGCCGCCGCAGTGCTCGTGGACGGCGAAGCCGCCGAGCAGCCGGAGCACGACGCCGCGGCGGCGAGCGGTGTCGACCACGCGGCGGCCCTCCTGGGCCATCAGGTCCTGGGTCTCGAGCAGTCCGTCTCCGGGGTACCGGCCGTCCATGCACACCGGTTTGCCCCGCGCGGAGACGTGCGAAGCCCCCCGTCCAGGTCAGGAATCAGGCCACGGAGGAGGCACGACGAGGCCCCATCCGACGCCGTCCTCGAGCTCGCGGACCGCCGCCCAGTCCTCGGGAGAGAGGTGCCGCAGCGCCAGCGGCTCGAGCAGCCGCTCATCCTGAGCCAGCAGATCCTCGAGCGCGTCGACGAGCCGCGTCCCGGCCTCGACGGCCGCGGGTGCGTCGTCGCGGTCGACCGCGAGGCGCAGGCGGCGGAGCGTCTCCAGCGCCTCGCCTTGACGCGGTGCGAGCAGCGCCTGCGGTCCCTCGATCCCGAGGACCTCCAGGGCCGGGAACCAGGCCTGCTGCTCGCGGCGGAAGCGCAGCTCCACGGCCGAGAGCCTGTCGGCGAGCCGCGCGACAAGGGGCTTGGCGCGCTGCCACCGCCGTCGCGGCGGCGAGCCGCCGAGCCGGTCCATCTCGGCTCGCAGGCCCGCGGTCAGGAGCAGGACGTGACGCGCCTCCCGCCGCAGCGTCTCGAGGGGATGTCCCGGCGGGGGTTCCGCGAGCGCGATGTCGCCGGGGGCCGCGGCCAGCGCCACGCGCTCGCCGCCGGCGCGACCGGCGAGCGCCGCTTCGGAGAGAGCGGCGTCGAGCGCGTCCACCTCGGCCCGTTCGAGGTCGCCGGTGGCGGCGCCCCAGCGCGCCGCCATCTCCAGCAGGGGCGCGCCGGCCTCCAGCCCCTCGACGATCCCGCGGAGCTCTCCGATGCGGCGTCCGTCGTCGACGACCCGCTGCGGGGCGTCGGCCACGCGTGCCGGTCTCCCGGTGCGCTGCTCCACCTCGGCGGCGATCTCCCGCACCAATTGGCGCCACGGCACGTTCAGGCGCACGCCGACATCGTCGAGGGTCATGACGCGCGCCCACCGGGTGCGCGCGCGCCGGTCGCGCAGCCGCTCGAAGCCACGCACGCGGGCGAGCAGGTAGGACTCCAGGAACGGGTATGCCAGCAGCAGAGCGTGGACCGTGGTCCGCGGGCCGATCAGGATGTCCTGGGCGCGACCGACGCTCATGTGTGGGCACCTCCTGCTGCTCGGCGGATGTGCGCAGCGTAGCAGGCTCGCCGCGGGGGCCGCACGTTGCCGGTCGCGGCGGGCCGGTGGTATCCTGCCGCTCCCGCCCGCTGCCGAAAGCCGCCGGCGGCCACGCCATGAGCATCGTCACCTTCAACAACGTCGAGAAGTCGTACGCCGGCCAGCGGCTGTTCACGACCGTCTCGTTCTCCATCGACCAGCACGACCACGCCGTGCTGGTGGGCCGCAACGGGACCGGCAAGACGACCCTTCTGCGTCTCCTCTCCGGCGACGAGCACGCCGACTCGGGGACGATCGCCCGCGCCCGCGGGCGCCGCATCTGGCTCCACGAACAGACCCCCGAGCTCGAGCGCGACCGCCCCGTGCACGAGTACCTGCTCGAGGCCTTCGGCGAGGCCGTGGAGCTCGAGGCGGCGCTGCGCCGTACCGAGGAGCGCCTCTCCGGCCTCGCCGAGCACAGCCCCGAGCTGCGCGACACGATGCGCACCTACCAGCAGCTGCAGCGCCGCTTCGAGGCGGCCGGCGGCTACGGCTACCGCGACCGCCTCGGCGGCGTGGCGGAGGGCCTCGGCCTCCCCGACGCGATGCTGGAGCGCAACCTGCTCTCGCTGTCCGGCGGCGAGCTCACGCGCGTCACGCTGGCGCGCGCGCTGCTCGCCGACGCCGACCTGCTGCTGCTCGACGAGCCGACCAATCACCTGGACATCGACTCGGTGGAGTGGCTCGAGGGCTTCCTCTCCGGCTACGAACGCGCGTTCCTCCTGGTGACCCACGACCGCCGCCTGCTCGAGAAGGTCGGGCGGCGCGTCCTCGCGGTGGAGCACGAGCACGTCGAGACCCAGGGCGGCGACTTCGCCACCTACCTCCGTGAGAGCGAGGCGCGCCTGGACCTCATGCGCCGGGAATACGAGCAGGACCTCGAGAAGATCGAGCAGCTGCAGCGGTTCTACGACCGCTTCCACGCCAAGAAGGACAAGGCCAAGCAGGCCAAGGCCAAGCTCACGCAGATCGAGCGCATCAAGGCCGGGCTGCGGGAGCCCCCCAGGCAGAAGCGCAGCTTCAAGCTGGGGCTGCCGCAGCCCAAGCCCTCCGCCCGTGTCGTGCTCGAGCTCAAGGCGCCGGCGATCGGCGTCGGCTCCGCCGACGACGCGGCCGGCGCCCACACGCTCGTGCACGACGTGGACGTGGTGCTCGAGCGTGGCGAGAAGGTCGCCCTGCTGGGGCCGAACGGCTCCGGCAAGACGACGCTGATCGAGACGGTCGCCGGCCTCCGCAGCCTGCCGGCCGGCGCCTCCCACCTCGGGCACAACGTGCGCGCCGCCTACTACTCGCAGCAGGGCCGGGAGCTGCGCGAGGAGGACACGGTCCTGCAGTCGGTCCTGCCGCTCGTGGGCCAGGACGAGCAGAGCGCTCGCGGCCTGCTGGGCCGCTTCCAGTTCGGTCCCGATGAGGTCGAGAAGCGGGTGGAGATGCTGTCCGGCGGCGAGCGCAGCCGCCTGCGCCTGCTCACCCTGCTCGTCGGCGACGCCAACTTCCTGCTCCTCGACGAGCCGACCAACCACCTCGACATGGGGTCGGTCGAGGCCCTCGCCGACGCGCTCGAGGACTACACCGGCACGATCCTCCTGGTCACGCACGACCGGCACCTCATCGACCGGGTCGCCACCCGCGTGCTCGAGATCCAGGACGGGCGCCTCCTCAACCACCTCTCCGCGGCTCGGTACTGGGAGGCGCGCAACGAACGGCTGGGGATCGCGCCGGCCGCGACGCCGGAACCGCCGCGCGGCGGCAGAAGGGCGGCCACGGCGGCGCCGGCCGGCGCCGCCGTCACCCGCGGCAAGGAGAGCGCCGAGGAGGCGCGCCGCCGGCGCGCCCGCCTGCGCGGCGCGGAGGCCGGCATCCTCAAGGCGGAGAGACGGCTCGGCGAGATCGACGCGGAGCTCGCCGAGCCGGACACCTACGCCGACCGCGACGTGCTGAACCGGCTGCTCGACGAGCGCAGCGCTGTCGAGAAGCGCCTCCAGCGCGAGTACGCGGCCTGGGAGAAGCTGGTCGACGAGGAGGCCTGAGCCTCGGGCTTCGACGCACCCCGCCCGTCTGCTACGCTCTCGCCGATGGTCACCGCTTCGGTCCCCAGATGAGCGGCGAGACGGTGGGCCTGCCCTCCGTCCGCGTCGTGCGGGCGCTGCAGACCCGGCTGCTCGCCTGGTACGCGGAGAACCGCCGCGACCTGCCGTGGAGACGCACCGCCGATCCCTACGCGATCCTGGTGAGCGAGGTCATGCTGCAGCAGACGCAGGTCCCGCGCGTGTCCCCGCGGTTCGTCGAGTGGCTGGAGGCGTGGCCGGACCTCGAGAGCCTCGCCGCCGCGCCGCTGGCGGACGTGCTGCGGCGCTGGCAGGGACTCGGGTACAACACCCGAGCGCGGCGGCTGCAGGAGTGCGCGGCGGCGGCCGTCGCCTCCGCGCCCCCTGAGCGCCGCGCCGAGCTGCCGCGGTCGCTCGACGGGCTGCGCAGGCTGCCCGGCGTCGGCCCGTACACGGCGCGCGCCGTCCTCGTCTTCGCGCACAACGACGACCTGGCCGCGGTGGACGCCAACGTGCGCCGCGTCCTCAGCCACGAGCTCGGCTTGCCGGAGGACCTCGGCGACCGGGACCTGCAGGCGGTGGCGGACACGGTGCTGCCGCGCGGCCGCAGCCGCGACTGGCACAACGCGCTGATGGACTACGGCTCGCTGGTGCTCACCGCCCGCAGCACCGGCATCGCCTCGCGCAGCCGCCAGGGCGCGTTCGAAGGCTCGCGCCGGCAGAAGCGGGCGCGCGCGCTCCGGCGGCTGCTCGCGCACGGGCCGCAGCCGCTCGAGGAGCTGGCGGCGGCGCTCGAGCTCGCGCCCGGCGAGGCGGCGGAGGTGGTGGACGGGCTGCGCCGGGACGGCCTCGTGACGCTCTCCGGCGGCACCGTGGACGTCGCGTGAGCACTCAGGCTGCAGCTGCTTTGCGCCCGCTGAAGCGCCGTCTCCCCCGCTGACCTTCGCCACGTCGCCGGCGCAATTGACACGTTTGACAGAAAGCACTTCAGGAAATACACTTTGTGCCGAGATACACAATATGAAGGTATTTTTAGAGAAGGAGGGTCGCCATGGCTGAGCGTCTTGCCGGCATCAAGCGCATTATCGAGGTCGCCGTCACGAGCGTGGCGACCAGTCCTCAGGGAGTCCGTGGCCCGCTTCGCGGCCGGGACTTCATGCTCGACGACATGACGTTCGGCGCGGACCGCGACGGACTCTGAGCCTGAAGGGGTGAGTAGCATGCAGAATCGTATCTTCCGCTCGATCGGCCGCTTTTTCGAGGGAACCGGTTCGGCCGTCAGCACGCCCTCGGGCGACGCGCGCGGTCACCTGAAGGTGCCCATCGACACGATGTTCGACGTCTCCGCCGGCACCCGCTGGATGGGTCGCTGACCCGAGACACCTAGAGCTCCCCGTCCCGAGCGCGGCGTCCCCCCCGTCGCGTCCCGGTAGACAAGGGCCCCTCGCCCCCCTGGTTCCGGCCCCAACCCGCCAGGGAACAGGGCGAGGGGCCCTTCCCCTGCCTCGAACCGTCCTCAGACGGAGAAGTACGCGGGGTAGCGCCGGGTCTTGTGCTTGCGGCGCTGGTAGGTGCGCGCGAGCTCGATGAAGATCCCGACGTCGCGCTCCAGGTCGCCCTGGGTGCCGTCGAAGTAGAAGACCCGGATCGGCAGGTCGTCGAGGTCCTTGGAGAGGCTCGGGTAGACGGCCTCCGTCACGATGCCGTTCATGCACGTGAAGGGGCTGATGTCGATGATGCCGTCGGCGCCCTTCTCGTACAGGTAGATCGCCTTGCCGCTGCTCAGCACCATCTCGCCCAGCGCGCCCGTGTACGGCAGGTAGGGGAAGCTCATCTCGAGCACGTCGCGCACGTCCTGCGGTTCCTCGTAACCCACGAAGTCGTCGTGGAAGGGCCCGTACATGGCGTGCTCGTCCCTGCGCATGATCTTGTTCTTGATGAAGCGGATGGCGCCGTCCTTGCTGACGCGGCGGCGCTCGTCGCGAAGGCGGCGCCGGTGCTCGTCGTCGGTGTACCACACCCACTCGCCGATGTCCGACAGCCAGCACTCCCCGCCCTGCTCCTCGACCACGCGGATGAGGTCGAAGTTGGAGAACGTGTTCTGGCGGCAGAAGATCTCGCCGACGACGCCGATGAGTGGCCGTGTGGCGTCGTAGTCCGCAGGGATGGCGCGGAAGCGGTCGCGGGCGCGCTCCATCACGGGGATGAGCCCCGCGAGCTGCTCCTTGTGCGAGATGCCGACGCGCGCTATCGCCTCGCCGGCCTCCTCGAGGCTGGTCTGGTAGGCCGCGTCCGACGCGCCCTTCTCGCGCTCGTAGGGGCGCGTCTTGAGCAGCAGCTTCATCAGGATGTCCTGGGCGAGCACCGCGCGCCAGGCGGTGCGGATGAGGTTCTGGGAGTAGGCGCCGATGGACGAGTACCCGTCGCTCGAGGTGATGCTGATGACCGGCACGTCGTCGTAGCCGAGCTCGTCGAACTTGGCGCGCACGAGGTGCAGGTACTGGCCGAAGCGGCACGGGCCGTTGGCCGACGGCATGAGGAAGGCGACGTTGTCGCGGCCCTCGTCCTCGATGATGCGCAGGAAGTCGCCGAGCGTGATCTTCTGCGGGTAGCACTCGTCGCCGGAGGTGACCCGCCCGCCCAGGTCGAGCGTGCGTTCGTCGGAGTCGCTGGTGACCCACGCGTCGAATCCGATGGAGCGGATCGCCGCCGCCAGCAGGTACGAGCCGCCGTAGGGCATCTGCGGCAGGTACAGGCGGCGGCCCAT
Organism: Thermoleophilia bacterium; assembly: GCA_036277455.1. Classification (GTDB taxonomy): domain Bacteria; phylum Actinomycetota; class Thermoleophilia; order UBA2241; family UBA2241; genus CAIXSE01. The sequence continues at coordinate 13,146 of DASUMX010000102.1, read as the reverse complement.
GAGCCCGAAGTCGGCGATCGCCTGCTGGATGCGGGGGTCCTGCGGGCTGCCCTCGCGCGCGGCCGCGCCGCCGGCCGGCTTATTCGACGACACCGGCCACCTCCTCGCGGCACACGACGGCCTCGTCGGCCGCGTCCTGCGACCACCAGCGGAGGAACCCCTTGCTGTCGAGGTACGCCTCGCAGCGGGTCATCGCGCCGGCGTCGTTCTGGTGCTCGTCGAACTGCAGGGTGAGGAAGGGCTTGCCCGACGCCTCGCGCACGTAGTGCTTGATGTACGAGTCGGGGCCGCACTTGAAGTTGGTCATGTAGATGAGGTGCAGCCGCTCCTTGTCGCGCACGAACGTCGCCGTCTGCAGGATCTTGCGCCCGTAGTTCCAGTACATGTTGGGCACGATGGGGTCGATGTCGATGCCGCGGATGGGCAGGAAGTCGAGCGGGATCACGTTGACCCCGTAGAACTTGCGCAGCTTGCGCGGGATGTCCATGTTGATGCCCTTGTCGTACATGTTGTACGGGCGTCCGATGAGGACGACCCCGAGCTCGCCGGCCAGCTCGAGGCGCTCCAGCGCCTCCGCGCCGGCGGCCAGCAGCGTGTCGCGGAACGCGTCCTGCGCCTGGTAGGCGGCGGCGAAGGCGCCGCTCAGCTTCGAGGCGCTCACGCCGAGCTTCTGCGCCACCCCGGCGAAGTCCCGCGCGAGGCCTTCGCGCCCGTCGCGGAAGCGCACGCGCGGGTCGAGGATCTGGTGCTTGTGCGGCTGCAGGCCCGGGGCCGTCTTGATCACGAAGGGCAGCGTCTGGCCCCAGGGGCAGGCGTGCGAGTTGTACTGCTCGAACTCGGTCTCTTCGTTGACCTGGTTGGGCACGAAGACCCAGTCCACGCCCTCGTTGAGGAGCCACTGCACGTGGCCGTGCGCCACGCGGATGGGGAAGCACGGCTCGGCGACGGTGAGCGCCACGCCGGCCTCGCGGATCTGCTTGTCGCTCTCCGGCGAGAGCACCGGGCGCAGGCCGAGCTCGGCGAAGAAGGTCGCCCAGAAGGGCAGGCGGTCGTAGGTGTACATGGCGCGCGCGAAGCCGACCGTGGGCGCCGTCTCGGGCAGGCGCGCCCGCGCCGCCTCGTAGGGCGCCATGAGGGCCTCTTCGCGGAGGGCGACGAGGTCGGCGATCACCGGCTCCTTGTCGACCTTGGCCGGCTTGCGGTAGCGGTCGGAGCACTTGTCGCCCCAGTACGTCTTCTCGCCCTCGATGGTGAACTGGCGCACGTCGCACTCGTTGGAGCACGCCTTGCAGACGAAGTCGACGACGGTGTAGTCGACCTGCTCGAGGTCCCAGCCGCGGAACGTGGTGGGCTCGCCGGTGCGCTTGACGCGCTCGCGCGCCAGCAGCGCCATGCCGAGCGCGCCCATGACCCCGTTGTACGGCGGGACGATGATCTCCTTGTCCAGGATCTGGCTGAAGGCGGCCGCGACGGAGTCGTTGTAGGCCGTGCCGCCCTGGAAGAAGATCACGTCGCCGACGTGGCGTTCGCGCACGAGGCGGTTGAGGTAGTTGGTGGCGATGCTGAAGGCGAGCCCGCCGACCAGGTCGTCGCGGCGGGCGCCGCGCTGCTGGTAGGCCATGACGTCGCGCTCCATGAACACGGTGCAGCGCTCGCCGAGGCGGATGGGGGCCGGCGAGCCGAGCGCCAGCTCGGCGAACTCGCCGATGATGTTGATGCCCAGCTTCTCCGCCTGCTCCTCGAGGAACGACCCCGTGCCGGCGGCGCAGGCCTCGTTCATCGCGAAGTCGACGACGATCCCGTCCTGCAGGCTGATGAACTTGCTGTCCTGGCCGCCGATCTCGAAGATCGTGTCGCACTGCTTGCCGATCCTGCGGCCGATGAAGTCGGCGCCCGTCTTGTGGGCGGTGATCTCGTCGGTGATGATGTCGGCCCCGGTGAGCTCGCCGACGAGCTCGCGGCCCGAGCCGGTGGTGCCGACGCCCAGCAGGTTGATGCGCGCGCCGATCTCGCTCTGGATGTCCGCCAGCCCCTTGCTCACGACCTCCACCGGGCGCGCGTCGGTCTTGGTGTAGATCTCCTTGATGACCTCGCCCTCGTCGTCGATGACGACCAGGTTGGTCGACACCGAGCCGATGTCGATGCCCATGTACGCGTCGACGACCTCGCGGGCGTCGCTGAACACGTACGGCTTGGCCATGTCGCGGAGCAGGACGACGCGTTCCATGGACAGCGGCTCCGTCACCGGGAAGGCGGCCGCGGGCAGGCGCTCCGTGTCGAGCCCCGCGAGGGCGCGGTCGCGCGCGGCCTCGAGGTCGGCCTCGATCAGCGCCGCGCCGACGGCCCCCATGCTGGCGTGGTACTCGGGGATGAACAGCTGGCCGTCGTCCAGCGCGAAGGCCTCGCGCAGCGAGCGCACGGCGCCGTCGTTGGCGGCCACGCCGCCGATGAACGCGACCGGTGGCTCCACGACCTTGCCCTTGGCGATGGTGCCCTTGAAGTTGCGCATGACGGCGTCGCAGAGACCGCGCAAGACCTCGGGCGGCTGATAGCCCTTCTGCTGCGCGTGGATCATGTCGCTCTTGGCGAAGACACTGCAGCGGCCCGCGATGCTGGCGGCCTTGCCGGCGTCCAGCACGATGTCGCCGACGTCCTCGATGTCGTAGAGGAGACGGCTGGCCTGCTGGTCCATGAAGGAGCCCGTGCCGGCGGCGCAGTCGCCGTTGGTCTGGTAGTCGGTGATGCCGGCGCAGCCGATCTCGCTGGCCTCGAGACGGATGAACTTGGAGGTCTCGCCGCCCATCTCGAAGATGGTCTGCGTCTCGGGGTGGAGCGCGGCGATGCCGCGCGTGATCGCCTTGAACTCGTTCTCGAACGAGGCGTCCAGCGCCGCTCCTACCAGGCGCCCGCCGGACCCGGTGACGCGGGCGCCGCGCACGGAGCCCTCCGGCAGGACGGCGAGCACGTCGCTCAGGAGAGCGTCGACCGCCTCGGCGGGGCCGCCCTTGATGCGCCGGTAGCGCGCCACGAGCACCGGCGCCTCCCCGACGACGGTGAGGCCGTCACGAGGGGTCTGGAAGAGATCCGGGTGCTGCGAGAGAAGTTCGCGGAAGAGGTCCTGGTCGCCAGCCTGGCCGACGAACGCGGCCTTGAGGCTGATGCAGCCGATATCGATACCGATCGTGGTCATGGGTGTGAAACGTGGTCCTCCCTGGGGAGCCGAGCCCCGCCGACTGCAAAGACTACCGTCCGCGCACGCGCGGAGCAAACCGACTGAAAGCAGACTATATGAGTCCGCTTTTGCCGTCAACGCGGAGGCCCCACGCGTGGCGGTGCCGGCGCGGCAACGTGACCCTGTCGGCACCCGCAAGGTCACCCTCGGGCGGGCTTCGTGAGCCTGTGCGGCCGGCCGGCGCGCCCCTAGCATGCTTCTGCGGCGCGCCGGCCGGCCGCCCTCGGTACATCACCCGACCCGTGGGGGCATCCGTGAACGAATCGACCACGCTCACCAACCGCGAACGCCGCGAGAACGTGGCGTTCCTGGGGCAGGCGTTCCTCGCCGCCCCGAAGCTGCCGTCCGAGATCCTCGACGCCGAGCAGCGCGACAGGTTCTCCTCCGACGAGGCGGAGCAGCCGCGCCTCTTCTTCACGCTCCTCTGCTACGGAGCGCTCGCCGCCCAGCCGGCGCCGGACTCCGTCGTCGACGCCGACTGGAGGCGGTTCGCCGACGCCGCCGTCGTCGACGCGTTGTTCGCCGGCGAGTTCGACCTCAAGCGCTACGCCCTGGACCCTCCGGTCTCCCGCAACGACAGCAAGGGCAAGATCATCGACTTCGTGCGCCTGGCGGAGACGCGCGACACCTGGGGCCGGCTGCTGCCGCAGCCGCCGGACCCGGACGTGGCGGTCGACGTGCTGCACGCCGCCTCCGGCGGCGCGCTCAAGTCGCGCGCCTTCTGGGCGGTCCGCGAGATGCGCCGCTACGGGCTCTGGGACGACGAGGCGCTCGACCGCTTCGCCTGCGTCCCGGACGGCCGCGTGCGCAAGCGCGCGGTCCGCATGGGCCTCGTCGACCTGCCCGAGAAGGCGGACACCTTCGCCGACATGAAGGCGGTCTCGCGCGCGCTGCACGCCGTGCTGCGCCTCGGCGAGTCGCCCGAGGGCTGCTTCGACCTCCCCGTCAGCATGGCCGACCAGCGCTGCGAGGTCTGCGACGCCGCACGCATGGCCGCCTGCCCCATGCCGCACTGCCGCTGGCGGCGGGAGCACGCGGAGGCCTGAGACGCGGAGCCTGAGAGCCGGGAGATGCGGGGGCGGAAGCGCTGCATCCGCCCCCGCATCTACGCCCAAACCCGAGGACCATCTCAGGCATTACCCCTATAGGACCATCCGGCCGCACAGGGAAGAGTATGCATGAGGGCCGCATCGGGCGGTCCGCGCGAAACGGAAGGGGCCGAGATGGTCTGGGAGATTCTCGCATGGGCAGCAGTCGTGGTGCTGTATGCGTTCCGTATCGCGCTGGTGGTAGGCATCCTCGCGGTCGTCGTCATGGTCGTACGCACCTTGCGCGTGCCCAGGGCGCCTGCCCGGCACGCCGGCGCGCCGGCTCGCAGATAGCTCACACGAAGACGGCCCCGGTCCCGGGTGCGGGATCGGGGCTTCTGCATGCCCGGGTCAGCGCACTCTGAGTGACGTGACCGCCGGCTTGGCCTGGCGGTTGCCGCCCAGGTCCAGCGCCTTGAACGTCACCGTGTAGGTCCTGCGCGCCCGCGGCTTCCACGCGCAGACCTGGGCGACCCCCTGCTTGACCCAGCCGAGCGCCAGCGTGGCCACGGTGCGCCCCCGGGCGTCGGTGACGGTGGCGCTCACCTTCACCTTCGGGCTGAAGGCGTCCCGCACCGTGTAGGCGATCTTCGCCGTCCTCCCGTACCGGACCGACGCCGTCGCCGGCGCCGTCAGCCTCGGCGGCGAGAGGTCGACGGTGAGCGGCTGGACGACGGACGTGCTCCCAAGCGCGCCGGTCGCGGTGAGCTTCAGTGAGTAGGCGCCGCTTGCGGCCGTGCCTCCCCCGCCGAGCTTGCCGTCCCACGTGACGCTGTGATTGCCGGCGCCGAGCCTGCCGAGACGCATCGTGCGCATGGTCGACCCCTGGCGGACGACGGTCACCGTCACCTCCGCCGCGCGCGTGAGCCGGAACGACAGGGTGACACCGTCGTGGACGCCGTCTCCGTTGGGGGAGAACGTCGTGCGCGAGACGGAGCGCCGCGCCAAAGTCCGGTCCAGGGTGACCTTGCGCCTGGCGCTCGTCGTGTTGCCGGCGCCGTCGCGGAGCTCGAGCAGCAGGGTCGCCTCGCCCTCCGGCGCCGGCTCGAGCGCGGAGCCGGACGAGACGCGCCCGTCCCAGGTGACTCGCCGGACGGCCGCCATCACGCTCGTCCAGCCGGTCACGCGCCGCAGCACGGCGTCGCCGGCGCCGAGCACCGAGACCCGCGCCGTTCCGGACTCACCGGGGACGAAGGCGAGCCTGGTCACGTCCGCCTGACCGTCGCCGTTCGGGCTGAAAGGGTCGGGCTCGATGACGGCGCTCTCGATGCGCGGCGTGACCGTGTCCAGACGCAGGGTCGCGGTCGCGGGTCGCGCTACGCCGGCAGCGCTCGTCGCGTCCGCCTGCAGCGTGTACACGCCGTCCGGAAGCGCCGCGCCGGTATCATCGTGGCCGGCCCACGTCGTCTCCACCTCGGTGCCCTCGCCGCTCAGGTTGCGAACCGGCTGGCCTGCGTCATCGCGGATGGTGACGGTCCAGGAAGCGCTCTGGGAGACCGTGAACCCTACCGTGGTGCGGTCGCGCACGCCGTCGCCGTTCGGGCTGATGGAGGGGTCGGCGACGATGAACCCGTAGATCTTGGGCTGGCCCGTGCGCGCGACCACCCTGCGCACGGTGGGCAGCTGCGCGTACAGCCTGCCCCCGGGGCAGTCGGTGTAGTTGGCGTCGCGATGGCCGGCGATGGCCGGGAACGTCACCCGCTGGCCGGTGGCGTACTTCTGACCGTACGCGCAGCGCAGCGTCCCCGTGCCCAGAGGGTCGATGTGGTGGACGTCGAGCTTCCACTCCAGCAGTCGCTCCAGGGCCGTGACCGTGCGCGACGGCGGCGTGGAATCGCTGAACGTGCCGAGGACCGAGATGCCCGTGCTCCCGGTGTTGAACCCGAGGACCTGCGCCCCGACGACGCCGCGGGCGACGCCGCCGTAGCGGCCCTCGTAGATGGTCCCGTAGCGGTCGATCAGGAAGTTGTAGCCGATGTCGCTCCAGTGGAGCGACCTGGTGTGGTAGGCGTAGACGCCGCGGACGACCGCAGGAGCCTCCGCGGCGGTGTAGCCGTTGGAGCTGGCCGTGTGGTGCACGAACGCCATCTTGACCGCGGCGTAGTCGGGCGACCCGGAACGCCAGGACTCGTTGGCGCCCCAGGCGGCGCGGGTGACGATCTTGGGCTTGGTCGTCATCGCCGCGGCGTCGGGCGTGAGGCGGAGCCCGGCGACGGCCGCGGCCGCCCTGCGCAGGACGCCGACGGCCACCGCGGTGCGGTCGGCGTCCTCGGTGCTGTTGATGGTCACGACGCGCACGTCGCGCAGGCGGACGGGCACCGGCTCGTCGCCGCCGCCGGCCTCCGCGACCACCTGGAGGTACCGCCCGCCACCGGTCCAGATGGGCTCGGTGAACGCCAGCTCCTCCCCGCCCTCCTCGGCGACCCGCTCGAGCGTCACCGCGTACCACGCACTCCAGGACCGTCCGTCCTCGCTGGTGCGCAGCCGCACGCGCACCTCGCCGGCGCGCGCCGGCGGCGCGCAGCGCACGCCGGCCATGGTGAAGCGCATGCCGGCGTCGACGGTCGCCGCGGCGGCCGGAGCGGCCGGCGCCAGGGTGTCTCCCGACGCGGCGGGGTCGGTCGCAACAGAGCCGTCGCCCGCCGCCGCCGCCGCGCGGCCGCCGGTCACGCCGGTCGCGCCGGTCTCAGGGACGACCGGGAGCGCCGCGCCGAGGTTCGTGGTCCGCAGCTCCACCGGCGGCGTGCTCATCCAGGCCTCCACCGCTCCGCTGACGCGCGGCGCCGCCCAGACAGCCGCGACCGCACCGAGGACGGAGAGGGTGAAGATGGCCGCGAGGCGCGCGGCGCGCTTGTGGGGACGAGGTCTCGCCATAGGCAGTACCGGCTGACTTCAGGTTTCGACAGGGTACCACGATTCCCTCAGGCGGCCGGCGCACCCCCGGCACCCCCGGCACCCCCGACACCAAGGGCGGGCGGCGAGGCCCCTCGGCCCCACCGCCCGCCCGGACGCTCACGCTGCCGGCGTCAGCCGACCGGCATCTTGTCGCGCCGGGTCCCCCCGACCATCGCGGCCGTCTTGGCGTGCTTGTCGGCCGCGTCCTCCTTCTCCGCGCTCAGGCAGCTCCAGATGGGGCTGTAGAGGCGGTCGACGGACCGGGCGTAGCTGTCCAGCTCGTCCTGCAGGTCGGTGATCATGACGTCCCCGCCCGGATGCGTCGGCTTGGCGCCGGTGGCGGCCATGATCTCGCGCGCCTGGGTCGGGTTGTCGATCCACATGCAGGGCATGAGCAGGTTGTGGTTGAACGGCTGCCGGCGACGGATCTCCTTGAAGAAGTCCGAGTTGAACGCCTCGAGGAGGCTGACGTCGCGGATGTTGTCGGTGGCGAAGTGCGTGAAGATGCACGGCTCCACCCAGCCGCCGCTGTTGATGTGCATGTAGTGCTTGCCGGCGATGCACCCTTTGACCCACGGGGCGTCGCCCCAGAAGTCGACCGGGAACAACGCCTTGGTGTCGCGGATGCGGTTGATCTCGACGCGGAACTGGTTGCGCTCTTCGGCCGTGAGCATGAGGCTCGTGTCGGGATCGCGCCCGACCGGCATGTAGAGGAAGTGCCACGCCAGGAGCGCGCCCTTGGCGATGAGCGGGTCGACGAACGCGTCGCTCACGAGGGCCCGCCAGTTGTTGCGAGCGACGGTGCAGGAGTAGCCGAAGAGCACGCCCGCCTCGCCGAGCTCGTCCATGATCTCCATGACCTGCTCGTGCACACCGTCGCCGCGACGATGGTCGGTGAGCTCGGGTGAGCCTTCGAGGCTCAGCATGGGAGCGATGTTGCCCACCCTGGCAAGCTCGTCGATGGTGTCGTGATCGAGGAGCGTGCCGTTGGTGAACACCTGGAAGTAGGCGTCCTTGTTCTCCGCCGCGAAGTCGAGCAGTTCGTCCCACATGAACGGCTCGCCGCCGAGCAGCGTGAACAGGTAGACGCCCATGTCGTTGCCCTCGTCCACGATCTTCTGCATCAGACCGCGGTCGAGGTCCTGGTCGGGCGAGTATTCCGCTGCGTAACAGCCCTCGCAGGTGAGATTGCAGCGCATGGTGGGGCTCATGAGGATCGTCGTCGGCGCGTTGTTGCCGGTCGACTCCACGAGGCTCATCCGTTTGTCGACGCCGCGAAGAAGAGTGTTCACGATAAGGCATTCGATAAAGGCATCGCGGCAACGCGGGCTGAGCTTCGAGGTGACGTGCTTGGCGATCAACAGCGCCGGGTGGTCATCCTGGACCTTCTCCGTGACGAAGCGCACTGAGCTCTTGTGTTTGTCGGGTGTGATCTTCTCAGCGAGCCGGAACGCCTTGACGATCTTGCGCTTGTCGTCGCTGGCCGCCAGCCTGAGCATCTGATTGATCACTTGCCTCTGAGCAGCGGTGTACAGGCCACCCGTACGGCTCATCCAATCTCCTCCCTCCTGTCGTCGCGCGCCGGCGTGCACTGCGCGCGCGACTGCCTCGTGATCGTGCCGGAGGAATGGTGCCGGGCGGCTTCGACACCGTGGGCGGCCGCCTGGCGCGTCGGCTCCCCCGGTCTCTGGGTGTTGTCACCGCAGTCTATCACCCCAAGGGTACGAATCGGACCGTCACGGCCCGAAAAGGGAGGCGGGCCGGGCGTCCGCCGCTCCCGTAGCCACACCGGCGACACTTGCTGTGTCAATCCGTCTACGAAAGTGCTCAACTTCCGCGCGCGAGAGGCCGATAGGGGACGATGAACGACAAAGGCAAACCTGTCGTGAGGCAGGGACGCAAAGCCAGAGGTCTTGGGATGATCAAGATAGCTCGGTTGCCGAACCCGACGCTCGCAGTCGCGGATCTCGCTTCCAGCGACCAGCGCCTCTCGCGGATCCCAGGCACAAGGAGCACGGGTGTGGAGGCGATGAAGATGCGAGCCAAGTATCTGGTCCTCGCGATGGCGCTGCTCTGCCTGCTGGCCGTGCCCTCGCCGGCAGGGGCCGCAAGTGACGAGGCCGTCAAGATCGACGACAGCGTCACGACCGTCCTCGCAGCCACCGGCGGGAGCGACGCCGTTCCCGTCATCGTGTACACGGATCCCGGAGCCCAGGGCGTGGTCGGACGGACCGTGCCCAGCGGCGTCGAGACCACGACCCTGGCCGGCTTCGACGCCGTCGCCGCGTACCTGACGGAGGCGGAGATCGACGCGCTCGCCGCAAGCGACGCCGTCGCTCTCATCGTGGCAGACAACCCGGTGTTCGGGTTCGACTACGCGAGCTCGATGGACGTGACCAACCTGGCGATCGGCCTGGACAGGGTCGCGGCGCCCGCGGCCGGAGGCCCTTCGGGCGCCGGCGTCGGCGTGGCGATCCTCGACAGCGGCATCGCCACCACCTCCGACCTCCAGAGCAGCCGCATCGTCGGCTGGAAGGACCTCGTCCACAATCGCAAGGCGCCGTACGACGACGCCGGCCACGGCACCTTCGTCGCCGGCCTCATCGCCGGCGACGGCACGGCGTCCCTGCCGCTCGACCAGCACGGGTACGCGACGATGCAGTTCCGCGGCGTCGCGCCGGCCGCCGACATCATCGGCGTCAAGGTCCTGGACAAGACCGGCCAGGGACGCGCGTCCTCGGTGATGTCCGGCATCCTCTGGGTCATCGCCCACAAGGACGAGTACAACATCCGCGTGCTCAACCTGTCGCTCGGGAGCAACCCGGTCGCACCGGCCGACTTCGACCCGATCGCGCGGGCGGTCGAGCTCGCCTGGAAGAACGGCATCACCGTGGTGTGCGCGGCGGGCAACGAGGGCGAGTTCGGCCCCGGCGGCATCCTCTCCCCCGGCAACAGCCCCTACGTGATCACCGTGGGCGCCACCGACACGCGGCAGACCGCGTCCCTCGACGACGACGCGGTCACCTTCTACAGCTCCGTCGGCCCCACCCTGTGGGACGAGTACGCCAAGCCCGACGTGGTGGCCCCCGGCAACCGGCTGATCTCGCTGCGCGTGAAGGACTCCTACATCGACAGCGAGTTCCCGCAGAACCTGATCCCGGTGGCCAGCTACGTGCCGGGCGCGCCCGCGGACGCCGAACCCAGCTACCTGATGCTCTCCGGCAGCAGCACCTCGGCGCCGGTCGGGGCGGGCGTCGCGGCCCTCATGATCGGCGAGGACCCGGACCTGAGCCCGGACGACGTCAAGGTGCGCATGATGGGCACCGCCAAGGCCCTGCCCGACACCGACCGCTATGAGCAGGGCGCCGGCCTGATCGACGCCGCCGGCGCTCTGGAGAGCGACGCGCAGGCGGACGGCTATGCCCTCTCCGAGGATGTCGGGGACGGAACGACCGTCCTCACCGACGCCGACTACGCCGCCTGGGACAAGGTCGCCTGGGCGAAGTACGGATGGACCAAGTTCCGCTGGACCAAGTTCCGCTGGACGGGGGTCTCGTGGAACAAGTTCCGCTGGACGGGCGTCTCCTGGAACAAGTTCCGCTGGACCAAGTTCCGCTGGACCAATGTGGCCTGGACCAAGTTCCGCTGGACCAAGTTCCGCTGGACCGACTACCAGGCGACGAAGTTCCGGTGGACCGAGTACGAGTGGGCGAAGTTCCGGTGGACCGTCCTCATCGAAGGGCAGTGAGCGCCGCCGAGACGCCTGCGGCCATCGGTCACGACGAGGCGGCCGTGCGCAGGCGCACGGCCGTCTCGCTGTACGTGGCCCTGGTGTGCGCGGCGGCGGCGGGCGTCTCCGTGGCCGCCGCCCTGGACGAGCCCGCCCCCTTCACGCTCAACCTCGTGGCCTTCATGATCCTCGCCACGCTCACCGACCTGCGGGAGATCAAGCTGCCCTGGGTGGGCGACGTGACCCTGTCGTTCGTGCCCGTGCTCGCCTGCCTCATCGCCCTCGGCCTGTGGCCGGCGATGGCGGTCGCCGCCGTGAGCGGGATCACCGCGGCGTGGGTCACCCGCGACCCCGTCAAGATCGCCTTCAACGTCGGCAACTACGTCGTGTCCACGTACCTCGCGGGCCTGCTGTACCTCGCGCTGACGCCCGAGGGCGGCGCCTTCATGACCAAGGTCCTTCCCACGTTCGGCGCGACCATCGTCGACTTCCTCGCCCACACCGCGCTGCTCGCCGGGGTGATCGCGCTCTCGACGCAGGACGGGGGCGCCGTGCGGGTCTGGCGGCGGAACTACCAGTGGGCTCTGCCCGGCTACCTCGCCGGCTCCACGCTGGCGCTGCTGGTGGCGGCCCTCTACCTCTGGCTGGGGGTGCCCGGCATGCTCCTGGGGATCCCGCCGCTGTACCTCATCTACTACTCCTACGACATCTACGTGAAGCGGGCCAGGGAGAAGGTCACCTTCGACGCGGAGCGCGACAGCTTCCACAAGGAGCTCGCCGCGTCCGTGGAGCTGCACGACGAACTGCGCGCGGCCCAGCTCAAGGTGGCGGCCGAGATCGAGCGCGCGCGCCGCATCCAGACCGACCTCCTCCCCGCCACGATCCCCGAGGTCCCCGGCATCGCGCTCGAGCAGCGCATCGAGTTCCTCGGCGAGATGGGCGGCGACTACTACGACTACATCCCCTTCGGGGACGGGCGCCTCGGCATCGTCTGCGGCGACGTCATGGGCAAGGGGCTCGCCGCGGCGCTCATCATGGCGATGGCGCGCTCGCTGCTGCACGACGCCATCGCCCCGGGCAAGCGCGCCGGTGACGTACTGGCGGAGGTCAACGACGGGCTCACGCGCGACCTCGAGGGGCAGCGCCTGCCGTACTTCCTCACCCTGGCCCTCGCGGTGTACGACCCTGCAGACCGCAGCCTGGTCGTCGCCGGCGGCGGCCACAACCCGGTGCTCGTCGCCGGCCGGGACGGCCTGCGGGAGGTGCCCTCGCGGGGCGCCGCCCTCGGCGTGCGCACCGGGCTGCGGTTCCCCGAGGACACCCTGGTCCTGGAGGCCGGCGCGACCGTGGCCCTGTACACCGACGGCCTGACCGAGGCGCGCGACCCCGAGGGGTCGCTGTTCGGCCTGGAACGCCTGGAGCGCTCGCTCGAACGCTGTCAGGACGCACCCGTTCGTGACACACTCGAGGGTGTGTGGGGCGACATCGTCGCGTTCCGGGGGCCCGCCTCCCGTGGCGACGACGCCACCCTCCTGCTCGTCCGCCTCCTCTGAGGCGGAGAGGACGACGGACCGACGGGAGCCAGCGAGGATGGCCGACCAGACGAGCCCTGCACCGGCTTCGCTGCAGGTGTACCGGTACCGAGCCGGCGCGGACCGCGTCGAGGCCGTCATCGGCGCGCTCGAGCCCGACCTCCCCCACGAGGACCTCGTCGCCCACGCGCAGGAAGCGCTCGCGCACGAGACCTTCATGTGCTACGCGGTGTCCCAGTCGGACGACTTCGTCGCCGACGAGCTGTGCTTCGTGCCCCAGGGCGACCGCTGCGACATCCTCAGCATCCGCACCAACGGCTGGCAGCGGCACCACGGCGACCACCGCCGCAGCCTCGTGGAGATCCTCAACAACCTCGCCGCGGCCGTCGCCTGCGGCAAGCTCCGCATCCTCGACGCGCAGGAACTCGCCGGCGAGGTCGGCCGGGGGCGACCGGCCGGCGCGTTCGAGATCCACGACACGGCCGAGCTGCAGAAGGCTCGCGAGACCGTGGACGAGGTCCTGACGCGGGAAGGGGTCGACGACATCAACCGCCAGCGGACCATCCTCTGCATCTCGGAGGCCGTGACCAACATGCTGCTGCACGGCGGCGGCCACGGCAGCATGCGCGTCCGCCGGCTGGACGACCGCCTGCGCTTCGTCGTCGCCGA
>DASUMX010000101.1:0-6162 GCA_036277455.1 Thermoleophilia bacterium | reverse complement strand
GCGCCGAGGTCCTGCATGCTCACCACGAGCTTGCGGTGGATGAGCTCGAGGCACGCCTCGATGAGCTTCTTCTCGGTGAAGGGGTCGCCGACCTGGACGCTCGGGCGCTTCTCCTCGAGCGTCTCGTCAAACTCCTGGCTGGCGAGCACGCTGGCGCCGCCGATGCCGTCGCGGCCGGTCTTGGAGCCGATGAGCACCACATGGTTGCCGACTCCGCTGGCGATGGCGCGCACGATGCCGTCGGTGCGGATGAGGCCGGCGCTGAACGCGTTGACCAGGCAGTTGCCCTCGTAGCTGGGCTCGAAGTAGATCTCGCCGCCCACGGTGGGGATGCCGAGGCAGTTGCCGTAGTGGGCGATGCCGCCCACGACGCCGTCGAGCAGGAAGCGCTGGCGCGGCTCGGTGAGCTCGCCGAAGCGCAGCGAGTCCATGCTCACGCACGGGCGCGCGCCCATCGTGAAGATGTCGCGCACGATGCCGCCGACGCCGGTGGCCGCGCCCTGGAAGGGCTCCACGGCCGACGGGTGGTTGTGGCTCTCGACCTTCATCGCCACGGCCCAGCCGTCGCCGACGTCGATGATGCCGGCGTTCTCGCCGGGGCCCTGGAGGATGCGCGGGCCGCTGGTGGGGAAGCGCCCCAGGATGGGCCGCGAGTGCTTGTAGCTGCAGTGCTCGCTCCACATGAGCGAGTAGATGGCGAGCTCCACATACGTCGGCTCGCGATCCTGGATCCGCTTGATGTGCTCGTACTCGTCCTCGGTCAGGCCGAGCTTGATCGCCGCGGCGAGGTCGGCCGTGCGGTTCACGTAGGGCTGCCTGTCGGCGCTCATGCCGTCACCTCCGCGCCGCGCAGGGCGTCGATCATGGAGCCGAAGAACTTGCGTCCGTCGACCCCGCCGGCGAGCTCCGCCTCCACCGAGTTCTCCGGGTGCGGCATCATGCCGAAGACGTTGCGCGTCTCGTTGCAGACGCCGGCGATGTCGTCGAGGGAGCCGTTGGGGTTGGCTCCCTCGGCCCGCTCGCCGGCGGCGTTCACGTAGCGCACGACGATCTGGTCGTTGCCCTGCAGCTTCTCGAAGGTCGCAGGGTCGACGGTGTAGTTGCCCTCGTTGTGCTTGACGACGATGCGCAGAACGTCGCCCTGCGCGCACTGACCGGTGAACGGCGTGTCCGCGGTCTCGACGCGCAGGTTCACGTACTTGCAGACGAACTTGAGGCCCGTGTTCCGGATGAGGCCGCCGGGCAGGAGGCCGGCCTCGATGAGGATCTGGAACCCGTTGCAGATGCCCATCACCAGGCCGCCGTCGGCGGCGAAGTCGGTGATGGACTGCATGATGGGGCTGAACCGGGCGATGGCGCCGCAGCGCAGGTAGTCGCCGTAGCTGAACCCGCCGGGGATGACGATGCCGTCGACACCCTTGAGCTCGGTGTCCTTGTGCCAGAGGTACTCGGCGCTGACGCCGGGGAAGGTCTCGAGGGCGTGGTGCGTGTCACCGTCGGTGTTGATCCCGGGGAAGACCACCACGCCGATGCGCAGGGGAGAAGCAGCGGTCATCGCGGCGTCACCCCTCGGTGATCTCGAAGGTGTAGTCCTCGATGATCGGGTTGGAGAGGAGCTTGCGGCACATGTCGTCGACCTGGGCGCGGGCGGCTTCTTCGGAGCCCGCGCCGTCGATGGTGAGGTCGATGATCTTGCCGATGCGCACCCCGCTCACCCCCTCGAACCCGAGGTTGGGGAGCGACCGTTCCACGGCTGCGCCCTGAGGGTCGAGGATGCCTTGTTTGGGGGTCACGTAGACGCGCACGTTCATCGACTCACCTGCCCGGAGAGTTGGTACTGGGGACAGGCCCGAGTGTATCGCAGATGGCGGCCGGAGGGGCGGGGCGCCGCGCGCCGCGCCGCCCCTCCGGCCGGCCTCCCGCGGCGTCCTCACGGCCTCAGGCGGCGTCCTTGCGGAGCTCGGAGCGGATCTCGTCGAGCTCGGAGCCGCCCTCGGGCGGGCCCTGGGTCTCGTCGCCGCTCGGCGCGGCGCTCCCGGTCTGCCCCTCTCTGGAGGACACGTACTCGCCGATCTCGTCGGCCATGCGCTTGAACGCGTCGAAGTCGATCTCGAGCGCGTGCATGTAGGTGCTGTACTTGACCGTGTCTGCGGCCACGCGCGCCGCCTCTTCGATCTGCTCGTCGCTGACGCCCATCATCTGCGCCGAGCTGCGGTGGAAGTACGTGCAGTAGGGGCAGTGGATGGCCGCGGCGACGCCGAAGCCGATGAGTTCCTTCTCGCGCGTGGTCAGCGCGCTGTCCTCGAGCTGGAACCGCTTGAACTCGGCCCACTCGTGCTCGAGCGTGGAGTCGGGCATACGCGCGAAGAACTCGGGGATCTGTCCCAGTGTCTCGCGGATGTCGTTCTCGATGTCGTACCGGCTCATCACGGACCTCCGTGCCGGTCTGGTGGCGGACAACTGCGCCTTCGGCGCATACAGGTGCGGTTCCCGGGCCGGGGCCGGCAAAACCGTCCCGCGTTGGGGCCGGCGCGGCGTCAACACGTTTGCGCATGGGAATCACCA
Source organism: Thermoleophilia bacterium (assembly GCA_036277455.1). Lineage (GTDB taxonomy): Bacteria > Actinomycetota > Thermoleophilia > UBA2241 > UBA2241 > CAIXSE01. The sequence goes on along the minus strand of DASUMX010000101.1, from coordinate 3,597 downwards.
CGCTGAGTAACGAGTATCTGACCTGAGAGGTAGCAAATGGCTCGCGTACAGATGTACTCGATGGAGTGGTGCCCGTACTGCGCCAAGGCGAAGGCCCTGCTGGGCGCCAAGGGCATCGAGTACGACGAGGTGGACGTCACGGACGACCAGGAGGCCGCTCTGGAGATGGTGGAGCGCACCGGTCAGCAGGGCGTCCCCCAGTTCTTCATCGACGGTCGCTGGGCCGGCGGGTACGACAACCTCGCCTATCTCAACGCGACCGGCGTCCTGGATCAGATGTTCGGCATCCAGTCGACCGTGGACCTCGAGAAGGTGTGGGACGTCGCGGTGGTCGGCGGCGGACCGGCCGGCCTGTCGGCCGCGCTGTACGCCGCGCGCAAGAACCTCTCCACGATCCTCATCGCGCTGGACCTGGGCGGTCAGGTCGGCATCACCCACCTCGTGACCAACTACCCCGGCATGCCCGTGGTCGAGGGCCCGGAGCTCGTGAAGCTCATGTTCGAGCAGGCCTACATGTACGGGCTCGAGCGGATGATCGGCGAGCGCGTCAAGAACATCCGCGTGGACGGCCGCGCCAAGGTCCTCGAGCTCATCTCCGGCAAGGAGGTCAAGGCGCGCTCGGTCATCGTCGCCAGCGGTGCGCAGAAGCGCCGGCTCGAGATCCCCGGCGAGAGCGAGTTCGCCGGCCGCGGTGTGGTGTACTGCTCCACCTGCGACGGCCCGTTCTACCGCGACAAGATCATCGCCATCGTCGGCGGCGGCAGCTCGGCGCTCGAGGCGGCCATCGAGATGAGCGGCATCGCCAAGAAGGTACATGTGGTCAGTCGCGGCCCGTGGAGCGGCGAGGAGTGGCTCAAGGACAAGGCGCGCTCGTCGCCGGGCGTCAGGCCGCTCGTCGGGTACGAGCCGGTGGAGATCTCCGGTGGCGAGATGGTCGAGAAGCTCGTGATCCGCGACGCGGAGACCGGCAAGCAGCGCGCGCTCAAGGTGGACGGCGTGTTCATCGAGGTCGGGCTCTCGCCCAACTCCGACCTCATCCTCGACCTCGCGCGCACCAACCAGCGCGGCGAGGTGATCGTCGACGAGTGGGGCGACACGGGCGTGCGCGGCGTGTTCGCCGCCGGCGACGTCACCGCCACCAAGGACAAGCAGATCGTGATCGCCGCGGGTGAGGGCGCCAAGGCGGCGCTGGCCGCGTTCGACTACCTGATCTCGCAGCGCTGAGCGGGGCGCCCGGCCAGGCGCCGGGCGCCGCCCCGGAGCCGGGCCGCCGGCGGGGGCGCCCGTCCGTCAGGCGCTGCCGGTGTGCTCGAGGATGAACTCCACCGTGCGCCGGTCGTAGTCGATGCGATGCGCGAGGCCGCTGATCTCGTGGCCCTCGTCCGGGTAGACGACGTAGTCGCAGACCTGTCCGCGCGCGCGCAGCGCCTCCGCGACCTCCGCGATCTGCCGCGGGGGGCAGCGCGGGTCGAGGGCGCCGCCGAGGAGCAGGAGCGGCGCCTGCACGCGGCCGAGGTGGTTGATGGGCGAGTAGTACGTGAGCCTCGCCCTGTCCCGTTCGATGTCCCCGGTGTTCTCACGGTCCCACCAGCGCAGGTCCTCACGGATGGCCGGGTCCAGCTGGCTGTCGATGAAGTCGAAGAAGGGCACGCCGGCGACGCCGGCCGCCCAGAGGTCGGGGAACTGCGTCAGGGCGGCCGCCGTGTGGAAGCCGCCCCAGCTGCGCCCTGTGATCGCGATGCGCGCCGGGTCGCACCCCTGCTGCACGAGGAACTCGTGCGCGGCCGCCACGTCGAGCACCTCGCCCTGGCCCATGAGCCAGCGGTTGGCGAGCTGCCAGCGGCGGCCGTAGCCGTCGCTGCCGCGGTAGTTGGGGTGCAGCACCGTGAGGCCCGCGGCCACGAACGCCTGCCGCAGCGGGTCCCACTCGTTGGCGTGATGCCAGGTCGGGCCGCCGTGGACGATGACGACGCCGGCCCCGTTGGGCTCGTCCGGCTCGACCAGGATCCCGGGCACCTCGGCGAGGTGGTCCCAGCTCGTGAACCAGACCGGGCTGCCGGAGACGAACGGCACGTCCCGCAGATGCCCCGGCAGCGAGTCGGTGAGCGCGGTCACGTCGCCGTCGTCCAGCTCCACGCGGTACAGGTCGGGCGGGGCGTCGGGGCGGCTGAGCACGCACACCAGCGCCGCCCCGTCGGGCGTGAACTCGGGCGCGTAGTGGTTGCCGGGGCCGATGCTGTACTCGGTGACGGCGCCGTCGCGCAGGTCGATGTGCAGCAGCCCGGTCTCGCCCTCGAGGTCCACGAGAAAGGCGAGCGCCGCCCCGTCCGGCGCCCACACAGGGTGGTGGGCGTCGACGTGGTGGTCCTCCCAGGCCCACGTGACCGAGCCGGTCGCGAGCTCGTAGATGCCGATCGCCGGGCGGTCGCCCGGCCCGCCGGAGAAGGCGATGCGGCCGCCTTCCGGCGACCACGTCGCGTGACCGGCGTGGAACGTGTCCGAGCCGCCGACGAAGCGGGACGCGCCCGAGGCCACGTCGATGACCACGATCGCCGTGTCCTGGCCGCGCGTCCCGGTGGTCACGGCGAGCCGCTCGCCGTCCGGGGACCAGCGCGGCGAGCTCTCCGTGTAGGGGTGCTCCGTGAGCCATCGGAGGCCGCTGCCGCCGGGGTCCGGCTCCGCCGGCATCACGGCGACCGCGTAGCCGGCGTCGTGCGCCACCGTCAGCGCCAGCTGGGTGCCGTCCGGGGAGAGGTCGGGGTCCGGCAGCGGCGCGAGGTCCGGGGTGTCCGGCAGCAGGTTGACGAGCTTCCCGGCGGCGAGGTCGTAGCGGTAGACGTCGTAGCACTCCGAGCCGCGGTCGTCGCAGGTGAAGTAGAGGTACCGGCCGTCGGGGGAGAACTGCGGGCAGCCGCAGCGGTCGTCCAGCCGGCCGACGCGTCGCGGCTCGCCGTCCGGCAGGTCCTTGAGGTAGATCTGCCAGTCGCCGCCCTCGTACCACTCGAAGGCGACGGCGCCGCCGCCTGGCGCCAGCGCGTACGGCCTGTAGTCCTGTCCCACCGCCGGCGCCGCGGCCAGCTGCTCGATGAGCGACGTCTTCACGGATGACCCCCCGGTCGCTGCTGCCCCAAGGCCTGGAGAAGGGGCCGCGTCCCGCTGCGGGCGCGCGACCCTCGCGGGGCTCAGTCTAGCGCGCCGCGGGGCGCCCCGCACGTGACGCGGCACTCTGCGGGGCACTCTGCGGGGGCAACGTCACCACGGTATGTGACCCCGGCGCCGTCCGGACCACCGGGACGCGCGCGGCGCCTCCCGCTACACTGCGGGTGCCACGATCACCTGCCCACCGCGCGCCAGCGCCGGCGGCGATCAGGGCCGACCTGTCAGGCGGCTCGGCCGGTCCGGGAGGTGATGGCGATGGGTACTGCCGCGGTTCGGCCGCACGGAACGGCCGCGCGTCTCCGTGGACGTCGCGACGCCAGGCGCCTCCGTCCGTGTCCCCCTCCGGCGCTCGAGCCGGCGCCTGTCTCCGCGGCGCCGGTCGGGCGGCCGCGATGATCGCTGGATCCCCCAGCCCCCACCTCCCCAGGGGGGCCGGCG
>DASUMX010000100.1:0-5808 GCA_036277455.1 Thermoleophilia bacterium | reverse complement strand
GGGGCCGCCTGGGGAGCGGCCCCGCGCCGTGGGGCTTGGGGAGGCGCGGGACGGTGGAGGGGGGGTCGTCCTCGCGCCGGTGCGACCAGGGATCCTTGGGAAGGGGTTCACCGTCGCCGGACGCAGTGTCGCACCCCGATGTGGAGAAAGTGTGAAGACCGGCGGCGTCAGCGGGACGCATGCGGGGACAACGGCAGCGTGACGCGGAACAGGGAGCCCCGCGCCGGCGCGCTCTCCACGCCGACCTCACCGCCGTGCGCCTGCACGAGCTCCCTGACGATCGCCAGCCCGATGCCCGCGCCGCCCGTGTCCCGTGAGCGCGACTTCTCGCCGCGCCAGAAACGGGTGAAGACGCGCGGCAGGTCCTCCTCGGCGATCCCGATGCCGGTGTCGGACACCTCGAGGAGGGCGGCTTGGCCGTCGGGACGCACGGTGACGAGCACCCGACCCCCGGCATCCGTGTAGCGCAGCGCGTTGGAGAGCAGGTTCACGACGACCTGCTCGAGGCGCTTGGGCTCGCCGCTGACCGGCGCCGGCAGGAGGTCGGTCTCCAGAGCGATGTCCTTCTCCGCGAACGCGGCGGCGAACGCCGTGGTCTGCGCCCGTGCGATCGCCGCGAGGTCCACGGGCTCCGCGTCCAGCAGCAGCCCCGGACGCTCGGCCTCGGCGAGCGCGGAGAGGTCGTCGAGCAGGCGCGACAACCGCAGCGCTTCGTCGTGCATCGCCGAGAGGTTCGCGGCGTCGTCCTCGAGGACGCCGTCCTGCGCCGCCTCCACGCGCGCGAGGACGCCCATGACCGGGGTGCGCAGCTCGTGAGCCAGGTCGGCGACGCTCTCCTTGCGCAGCGCCTCCTCCTGTTGCAGCGTCTCCGCGAGGCGGTTCAGCGCGGCGGCGACGGCGGCGATCTCGTCGTCGCCGCTCTCGGGCACGCGGGTATCGAGGTCGCCGGCGCCCATCGCCTCCGCCCCGGCGCGGATGTGCCGCAGCGGCCGTGACAACGTCACCGCGAGGTACAGCGCGACCGCGAGGGCGATCGCCGCCGAGGTCACGCCGGCGATCAGGTTCGTGCGCAGCAACTGACTCCGGAGCCGGATCTCCTCTTCGGTGAACAGCCGCCCGTCGTCGCGGCTGATGTCCACGCGCCCGATACGCCGCTCTCCGGCCATGACCGGCGAGGACGCGGCCGCCCCCGGCTCGACGGGCCCCGAGGCCGGGTGCTCGAAGACCAGCTCGCCGCGGACGTCGTAGAGCCGCGCGGCGAGCGTTTCGATCTGCGCCAGGTGGTGCAGCGTCTCGATGCTCTGCCGGCTCCAGCCGCTGCCGTCCGACACGACCGCGGCCACCTCGCCGAAGTGCAGCGCCGAGTTCTGGAGGCGCGCCTCCGCCGAGGTCTCGAGGCGCGCCGTCAGGCTGAGGCTCGAGTACACGGTGGTGACCAGGGCGCCGAGCAGGGCCACGGCCACGAAGGCGATCACCAGCCGTGTCCTCAGGCCGCCGCGCATGCGCCCGCTCACAGTTTGGCGAGCCGGTACCCGACGCCCGTCACGGTCTCGATGTACCGCGGCCTGCCGGGGTCGGGCTCGAGCTTCTTGCGCAGGTTCTTCACGTGCACGTCGATCGTGCGCTCGTAACCCTCGTAGTCGTACCCCTGCACGCGGCTGACGAGCTCGAAGCGCGAGTAGGCGCGGCCCGGATAGCGGGCGAGCGCCACCAGGAGCTTGTACTCGTTGGGGGTGAGCTCCACCGGGTCGCCGTCGCGCCGGACCGCGCGCTTGACGGTGTCGATCTCGAGCCGTCCGTCGTCGAAGCGCAGCACCTCCACGAGCGGCGTCTCGACGCCGCCGGTGCGGCGCAGCACCGCCCTGACGCGGGCGACGAGCTCGCGCGGGCTGAACGGCTTGACGAGGTAGTCGTCGGCGCCCGCGACGAGGCCGCCGACGCGCTCCTCCTCGCTCGCCTTGGCGGTGAGCATCACGATCGGGACGTCGGAGCGGTCCCGTATCTCGGCGCAGATCTCCTCGCCCGAGACGTCCGGGAGCATGAGGTCGAGGACGATGAGGTCCGGCTGGTGGCGCTCGGCGAGCGCCAGCCCGTCGCGGCCGTTCTCCGCGACGAAGACGCGAAAGCCGTCCTTCTCCAGGTAGGCGCGCACGACGTCGCGCACCGACTCCTCATCGTCGATCACCACGATCTTGCCGGACTCGCCCAGGATGCACCTCCGTGCTCCGTCGCCACAGCCGCGTCATACCCCGAATGGGGGCGAGCGAAAGGAGGCGCGGAATCCACACAGCTTCTTCATCCCGGCCGCCTACCATCGTGCGCACCAGAGACCAGAGCGGCCGGGCGCAGCTTCGGCCAGGCACGGGGAGGAACGACTTGTCAGGGAAGAAGAGCGGTCGCACATCTACCACGGACCGGCGGGGCGTCACGCACAAGGAAGACGTGCGCGCCGGCAAACGCGCGCAGTTCGAGCAGCCGAAGAGCCGGACGGGCCTGCATCTGGCCCTGGCCGGCGTGGCGCTGGTGGCGGTCATCGCCGTGGCGCTCGTCGTGGTCATGGACCGCGGCGATCAGGGCGCCCCGGCCGCCGCCGCTCCCGTGGCCGCCGGCGGCGCCGACGTCACCATCCCCGTGGCCGATCTCGCCGACGGTCAGGCCAGGTACTACGCGTACGACGCCGGCGGGGTCGAGGTGAAGTACTTCGTCATGAAGAGCGCGGACGGCGAGTACCGTGCCGCCTTCGACGCATGTGACGTCTGCTTCGCCAACAAGAAGGGCTACACGCAGCAGGGCGACGTGATGGTCTGCAACAACTGCGGCCAGCAGTTCGACTCCACGCAGATCAACGAGGTCAGGGGCGGCTGCAACCCGTCGCCGATCGAGCGCAGCGTGGACGGCCAGAACCTGGTGCTCAAGACCGCGGACCTGCAGACCGGCGTCAAGTACTTCCAGTGAGCCCGGACCAGATCTGACCCGAGCCGTCCGCAACGCCTGATCCCGTCTCGTGAGACTGCACACCGTCGCCCTCGGCAACCTGCGCCGGCGCTCGTCCCGAGCCGCGTTCCTCGTCGCGGGCCTGCTGGTCGGCATCGCCACCGTGGTGACGCTGCTCACCGTGAGCCGGGCGCTCACCGTGCAGGCGCAGAACCAGCTCGAGACCTACGGCGCCAACATCGTCGTGGCGCCGCGCACCGACGACCTCTCGCTGAGCTACGGCGGTGTGGCGCTCGGCGGCGTGCGGCTGCAGGCGCGAGACTTGCGCGAAGCGGACCTCTCGCGCATCAGCACGATCCCGAACAGCAAGAACGTCGCCATCGTCGCGCCGGAGCTGCTCGGCGCGGTGGAGGCCAAGGGCCGCCAGACGCTGCTGCTCGGCGTGCGGCCCGAGGACGAGTTCGAGCTGAAGAAGTGGTGGAAGCTGGACGGGCGGCCGCCGGCCGCCGCCGACGAGCTCGTCGCCGGCTCCTCGGCCGCCCGCCGCCTCGATCTCGGCATCGGCGACACCGTCGCCCTGGACGGCCGTGACTTCCGGGTCACGGGCGTCCTGCGTCCGACGGGCTCCCAGGACGACGAGCTGCTCGTCACCCAGCTGGGCGCCGCCCAGGCGCTGCTGGGCAAGCCGGGCAAGGTCACGCTGGTGCAGGTGGCCGCGCTCTGCAGCGACTGCCCCGTGGAGGAGATCGCGGTGCAGCTCGGGGACGTGCTGCCCGGGACCAAGGTGACGGCCATGCAGCAGGTCACCAGGAACCGCATGCACGCCCTCGACACCTTCCGGACCTTCAGCTACGTGATCGCCGCCATCATCATCGCCATCGAGGCGCTCGTGGTCTTCGTGACCATGATGGGCTCGGTCAACGCGCGGACTCGCGAGATCGGCATCTTCCGCGCGCTCGGCTTCCGGCGCTCGCACGTGACGCTGCTCGTGCTCATGGAGGCGGCGGTCGCCAGCGTGGTGGCCGGCGTGCTCGGCTACCTGGTCGGGATGGGCGCCAGCTACCTGCTGCTGCCCTTCTTCGCCGAGGGCCTCAACGTGACCGTGTCCTGGGCGCCGGCGCTCGCGGCCGGGGCGGTGCTGCTCGCGGTCCTCATCGGATCGCTGGGCTCGCTGTACCCGGCCATGCGGGCCAGCCGCCTCGACCCCACAGTGGCGCTGCGCGCCATCTGATCCGGAGTCCTGCATGACCCTGCGCTCCATCGCCTTCGCCAACCTGCGCCGCCGCAAGGCCCGCGCGGCCTTTCTCATCGCGGGCCTGCTCATCGGCGTCGCGACCGTGGTCGCGCTGCTCAGCCTCGCGCGGTCCATGGCCGGCGAGGCCGAGGCCAACCTCGAGAGCTACGGCGCCAACATCGTCATCACGCCGAAGGCCGAGGACGTCGCGCTCACGTACGGCGGGATCGACGTCGGCGGCGTCAGCGTCGGCGACCAGGGCCTGGACGAGGCCGACCTCGAGCGTGTGCGCTCGATCCCGGCGCGCGGCAGCATCGCCGTCGTCGCGCCGGAGCTCGTCGGCGCGGTGGAGGTCAAGGGCCGCCGCGCCTTGCTCATGGGCGTCGACCCGGCGGCGCAGTTCGAGCTCAAGCGCTGGTGGTCGATCGGCGCCGGACGGCCACCGCAGAACGAGCGCGAGCTCATCGCCGGCGCCAGGGCAGCCGAAGTGCTGCAGCTGGACATGGGCGACTACGTGCGCATCCGTGGCGAGCGCTTCACCGTCACGGGCGTCCTCTGGCCGACGGGCGGGCAGGACGACGAGCTGCTCGTCGCCCGGCTCGGGGACGTGCAGCGGGTGCTCGGACGTCCGGGAGAGCTCACGCTCATCGAGGTCGCGGCCACGTACTCCGGCGCCTCCGTCGACCAGGTGGTGCGCCAGCTCTCCGCGGCCCTCCCGCAGGCCGACGTGTCCACGGTCCGCGAGGCGGTGGCGAGCCGCCTGCACGCGGTGGACCAGTTCAAGGGGTTCAGCCTCGTCATCGTCGGCATCGTGGTGGCGATCGAGATCCTCGTGGTGTTCCTCACCATGATGGGCTCCGTGAGCGAGCGCACCACGGAGATCGGCGTGTTCCGCGCCATCGGCTTCCGGAGAGAGCAGATCACGCGGCTCGTGCTCATCGAGGCGGTCGCCGCCGGCCTGCTCGCCGGCGTCCTCGGCTACGCGGCGGGCATGGCGGTGACCTACGCCGTGTTGCCGTGGCTCGCCGAGGGCGCGCCCGTGGCGTGGACGCCGCTGCTCGGCGTGGCCGCCGTGGCGGCGGCGGCGCTCACCGGCGCCCTCGCCGCCCTCTATCCGGCGCTCCGCGCCGGCAAGCTCGACCCCACCGAGGCGCTGCGCGCGCTGTGAGCGCGGGCGTCCGTATCAGGAGAGAGGGAATGACTGCTGCCACCATGACGACGCACGAGACGGACACGACCGTGCTCGGCGCCCCCGCCGGCCGGCCGGAGGATGACCGAGCCGCGCGCTTCATCGACGTGCGCGGCCTGGAGAAGACGTTCGCCGGCGACGGCGCGCCCGTGCACGCGCTGCGCGGGCTGGATCTGACGGCGCACGAGGGTACGTTTCTCGGCGTCATGGGCCAGTCCGGCTCCGGCAAGAGCACCTTCCTCGCCATCCTGGGCGGCCTCAGCCACCCGAGCACCGGCACCGTGGCGGTGGACGGCATCGACCTGTACGCGCTTCGCGGCGAGCGGCTCGCGGACTTCCGCCGCGAGTACCTCGGTTTCGTGTTCCAGTCCTTCAACCTCGTGCCCTACCTGACGGCGCTCGAGAACGTCACGCTGCCGTTGGCGGTGAAGAAGATGCCGGCCGCCGTGAA
>DASUMX010000099.1:0-5309 GCA_036277455.1 Thermoleophilia bacterium | reverse complement strand
CAACGGCGGCACCTCCGACCCATGCGTCATCTCCTGGCCGGCGGGGATGAAGACCAGGGGCGAGATCAGAGAGCAGTACCACCACGCGATCGACATCGTCCCCACGATCCTCGACTGCCTCGGTGTAGCGGCTCCCGAAACCATCAAGGGGAACGTACAGAGCGACTTCGACGGCCTCAGCATGCGGTACAGCTTCGACGACGCCTCCGCTGAGGGGACGCGCGCGACGCAGTTCTACTCGATGCTCGGCCAGCGCGCGATCTGGCACGACGGGTGGAAGGCCGTCACGACCCATCCGCCGCTCAGCGGGTGGAGCGATTTCAACGACGACGACTGGGAGCTCTACCACACCGACGTCGACCGCGCGGAGCTGCACGACCTGGCCGCGGAGATGCCCGACAAGGTGCGCGAGCTCGTGAACCTCTGGTTCGCGGAGGCCGGCAGGAACGCGGCGTTCCCGCTCGACGACCGCCTGGTGCTCGAGATCGGGCTCGCGGAGCGGCCGCAGCTCGCCGCGCCGCGCGACAAGTACATCTACTACCCGGGCATCGCGGACGTCCCCGAGAGCCAGTCCGTCAACATCCGCAACCGCTCCTACTCCCTCGGCGCGCTGGTCGACATCCCGGCGCCGGGCGCCGAGGGCGTGCTGTTCGCCCACGGCGCACGCTTCGGTGGGCACGCCCTCTACGTGAAGGACGCCAGGCTGCACTACGTCTACAGCTTCGTCGGCGTGATGGAGCAGAAGATCGACGCGACGGAAGACGTCCCGACCGGCGAGGACCTGATCCTGGCCGCCACCTTCGAGAAGGACGGTGAGGACCCGCCGGGCGTCGCCACGGGTGTGCTGTCCCTCTACTACGGCGAAAGGAAGGTGGGCGAGGGGCGGATCAAGACGCAGCCCGGGCAGTTCTCATTGGGGGGCGAAGGGCTCTGCGTCGGGCGCGACAGCGGCGCCCCGGTCACCGACGACTACCCCGGCGAGGCCCCGTACCGGTTCACCGGCGGCACCATCAAGCAGGTGAGGGTCAACGTGAGCGGCGAGCCCTATCTCAACCTGGAGCGCGAGGCGGTGGCGATGCTCATGCGGGAATGAAGGGCCGGCACGGTGCGCGAACGCGGCGACGCGTGACGCGACATGCCTGCTGACGCGCGGGCGCGCGGGAGAGCAGGCGCGCTCGCGCGCGAGCGGGATGAGGGGGAGGCTGCCAGGACGGCAGCCGCCCCCTCGTCGTCACGCCTGGCCGGACTACTTCTGCAGATCGGCCAGGCGCGCCTCGACCTCCGCGTCCTCGGCGACGTCCTCGAGGCCCTCGAACTGCGCGTCGAGTGACGACGCCGCCAGCTCCGCTTGGCCGACGACGCGGGCTTCCTCGCGGCGGATCTTCTCCTCGAAGCGGCTCAGTTCGCTCGTCGGGTCGGTGATGTTCACGCTCTTGAGCGCATCGTGCACCTTCGTCTGCGCCTCGGCGGTCTTGGAGCGCGCCACCAGTTCGTCACGCTTCATCTTCAGCTCTTCGAGCTTGCCCCGCATGGAGTTGAGCCCGCTCTTGAGCTTCTCCACCACCTCGTTCTGCTGCGCGATCGTGGGAGCCAGATCCTTCTGCTGCTGCTCGAAGCCGATCTGGCGCTTCAAGGCCACGCGCGCCAGGTTCTCGAAGCGCTGCGCCTCGTCCGGGTTGCCGGCCTTGAGCTCACCGGCCTTGGCGGCGGCGGCAGCGGCCTTGCGGCCCCAGTCGTCCGCCGCCTCACTCGCCTCGCGCTGGTCCTCCTCCATCATGCGCAGATTGCCGATCGTCTGCGCGACGGCTTCTTCAGCCTCCGAGATGTTGCTGGTGTAGTCGCGGATCATCTGGTCGAGCATCTTCTCGGGGTCTTCCGCCGAGTCGATGATCGAGTTGATGTTGGCACGCGCGAGCTGCGCGATGCGCCCGAAGATGGACTGCTGGACCATTAGTACCTCCCTGCCTGTGTGTCTCTAGAACCGTCCGCCGCCGCCCCGGCGCATGCGCGTGCCGCCGCCGCCGAAGGAGGGCGGCCCGAAGCCCCCGCCGCCGAAGCCTCCCGAACGCCCGCCGCCGGAGCCTCCGCCGAAGCCTCCGCCGCCCAGCATGCCGGCGAGGATGCCGCCGATGATCATGCCGCCGATGTCTCCGCCGGAGCGGCCGGCGCCGGGCATGCCGGGCATGCCGGGCATGCCCATGCCGGCGCCCTGCTGCGCCTCGTCGGAAGCGTCACTCAGCGCGCGTGCAGCCTGTTGCTGTGCCTGGGCGGCGTGGTGCGCGGCCGTCACCGGATCTGAGGATGCGAGGGCCATCGCCTGGTCGAGCGAGCGTTGCGCCCCCGCCAGGAGCGTGCGCGGGCCGCTGCCGACGGCGCCGCGATGCGTCGTGATGAAGTCCTCGGCCGAGGCGACCTCCGAGCGCGCGGCGAGCAGCGTGCGATCGAGCACCTCGGCGGCCCTCGCCACGCGCGCCTGCTCGTCGCGGACGCCGACGAGCGCTTGCTCGAGGGACGCATCCGCCTCCTCGAGGTGGCGAAGCGCCGTCAGCGGGTCGCGCCCTCCCGCCGCCGCGGCCGCCTCGCCGGCCGCGGCGAGCGCCGCCTCGGCGCCGGCGATGCGCGGCGCCAGCCGCTCTCCGGCGCCGAGTGCCTGCGCCTCGGCGATGTCCCGCCGCGTCTCGGCGACGGCGTCGGCGATGCGCGCGCCGGCCTCCTGCAACTCCTGGCGCAGGCGCCCGACCGCGTCGAGCAGCGTCTGCGCCTGCCCGGTCGCCTCCTGAGCGGCGAGGGCAGAGACGGCCGCCTCGCCGCGCCGCTCCGCCGCCAGGTCCTCGCGGCCCAGGCGGATCTGCTCACGCGCGAAGTCGATGCGCGCCTGGGCCTCGTCCGGGTTGCGCCGCACCGCGAGCAGCGCCGCCGGCGCGTAGCCGGCGGCGAGCGCGGCGAGCTCGTCCACGACCTGCGGCCGCCGCGCCTCGAGCTCCGTGAGCTGTCCTTCCAGCTTCGCGAGCACCTCCGGCGCGTTGCGCTCGAGGTCCCGCAGGCTGTCGAAGCGGTCCGCCTGGGCGTCGAGCACGGTGTTGGCCGCGTCCGTGTGCTGCAGGATGGCCGTGAGGATCTCCCGCTGCCGTCCCTCGTCGTCGTCTCGCAGTTCGTTGCGCAGCCTGAACGCCTCCGCGACGTCGCCGCGCGCCTCCTCCAGCGCCTGCCTGAAGGGCGCCGCCGGCTCTTCGCCGAACTCGGCGACCGCGAAGTCCAGCTCCTGGGCGCTCGTCTTCACGGCGTCGTCGGCCGCGACGAGCTCGGCGTTGGCACGGCGCCGTAGCTCGTCCAGCGGCAGCACGTCGGCGCCCCCGGTGGCGGGCACGCCTTCGGCGGCCCGCCGCGACCGCGCCCGCACGAAGAACCACGCGATCACCGCGACGAGGGCGACGGCGCCGATCGCGAGCAGCCACGGGAAGGAGGACCCGCCGCCGTCGCTGCTGCTGCCGCCGCCGGACGATGCCGAAGCGGCCTCACCGCGCAGGGCCTCACCGATCCCGTCGGCGGCGCCGATGGCGGCGCCCGCCCAATCGTCGTCCGAGAGACGCGGCTCGACGGATGCGGTCATGACGCCGTCGAGCTGCTCCTGGCTGAGGGGGAAGTCCTGTTCGACCGAGTACGCGTAGGCGCGGTCCTGCACCGCGACCGCGAGCAGTACGTCACGGAGGCCGAGGTCGCTTTGGACGGCGGTCTCGTTGGCCCAGTCCTGGGCGGCGACGCCCGAGAAGGTGTCGACGAACGTCACCCAGAGCTGCACCTGCTCGCCGTCCTGCAGCTCCTCGATGGCGGCCCAGACATCATCTTCCCGGCCGCCGAGCACGGCCGCGCGGTCCTCGATCTGGCTGCCCACCCGGAACGGCTGCTCGGCGCCTGCCGGCGTCGGCAGGAGCAACGTCATCAACGCCGCCGCGAGCAGTACGGCGGCCAGCGCGCCCGCGAGCACGCCCATCTTGACGCGCGTACGTCCGAGCCGCCGAGCGGTCACGTGCGCCTCCTTGATCCCGGGTCGGTCGTCTGGGTGCTCCCTTGTCGCTTCATTTCACTGGACCGGCGCCGGGAAACCGTCTCGGCGATGGAGGCCGCGAGAGGCGTGCGTGGACCTGCCGCGTGCTCGGCGTGTCCAGTCCGTGTCGCTCATCGAGGCGAGCGATGGCCCCGCCGAACACGTCACCCTCGTGCCGGCGCCCGGCCTCGACGTCGCGCTGCAGCGACGTCCTGGCCCTGAAGGAAACGCCCGCGCCTTGGCTCCGTCACTCGCTGAAGGCCAGCCTCGCGACCTTCTGCAGCACAGCCACCATGGCGGCCTCCACACTTGTGTCGGGTTCCTCGTCCAGACCTACGCCGCGGCGGATGAACGGACCGAACAGGGCGTAGCCCATGGTGGCGGAAGCGAGGCACGCGACGATGACGCGTGGGTCGTGGGGACCGCGGGTCTGACCGCTCTCCACCTCGCACAAGAACCGCTCCAGCAGCGCGCCGACCGCGGGCCGGCCGGAGGGCAGGTCGTCGAGGACGCCGTCGAGGCTCGCTCGCGCGAGCGCGGCGACGATCTCCCTCTCCTGCAGCGCCGCGTGGAAGACGGCCGGCCCGCCCTTGACCACATCCGGCATCGTCTCGATCTGCGCGATGACGTGGTCGTCCGCGCGCTCGATAGCCGCGCGCATCAGGTTGCGCTTGGAGCCGAAGTAGCGGTGCACGAACGTGGGATTGACGTCGGCGGCGGCGGCGATCTCGCGGACCGTGACGCGGCCAGATGCGTGATCGGCCAGGAGCGAAGCCGTGGCATCGATCAGCGCCTGACTGACCTGCTCGCGTGAACGCCGTGGTCTCCTTCGCCCGGCGTCGGCCTTCTCGTCCAAAGGTTTCATCGTCTGCTCCCTCGTGGGTCCCCAGAACGGTCCCTGCCCTGGCATCGTAGCACCGTTAGGCATAATGTAGTCGCGTGTATACTTTTGTCGTCCCCGCCGAGGCCCGCGGCGGTCGTGCGAGGTGAGCGGGAAGTGGCGAGGGTCGGTCGACGCCAACGCGACGAGGAGGGAGTCCCGATGACCACCCAACCGGCCCGCCAGGCCGACAGGCCCGCGGACTACGCGCGCCTCGGCCTCGAGAGACGCCTCATCAAGCCGTGGGAAGACGGCATCCGCATCGACACCAAAGCGCCCAACCTGGAGTGGTGGTACTGCGACGCTGACCTGGACGACGGCACCGGCTTGTGCATGATCTTCGCGACGAAGGACGGCACCCGCCCGCACCAGCCTCTCGGGCCG
>DASUMX010000098.1:0-3806 GCA_036277455.1 Thermoleophilia bacterium | reverse complement strand
CGCCCGTCTCGCGCGTGAGCAGGACGCGTGCGCGCACCGGGCCAGGCCGGCGTCCGGCTGGCGAAGCGCGGCGCCACCGACCATACTGATCCCGTTCCGGAGGCGGACCGAGAGACACAGTGCCCCACAGGAATCGCATCGCACAGCTCCTGCTCGTCCTCTACGCCGCCGGCAGTGTCGTCGTCGCGATGCCGCTGCTGTTCGCCTTCGGCAATGCCGGCGACCTCGCGGACACGACCTCGGGTAAGGTCCTCGCCGCGGCCCTGCTGGCGATGGCGTTCGGGGCTCTGCTGGCGGCCCGCGATCCGTGGGAGAACCGCGTGCTGATCCCCGTGCTGATCGCGTTCACGGCCATGTCGGCGCTGGCCATCGTGTACCGGCTCGCCTTCGAAGGGCACACGGACGATCCGGCGTGGATGGTCCTTCCGCTTGCGGTGGCCGCGCCGGTGCTGCTCGCGCTCTTCTATCCGCGGCGGCCCGCGTGATGGACGCGTACGCAGAACGGCCGGCTCGGGGCCGGCCGTCGCGATGCACGCAGCGAGAGAGCGAAGCGGTCAGACGCCGCCGCTGAGTCTGGGGCCGGCGCCCCCGCCGCCCCCATTGCCGCCGTTGTCCCCGCCGTTGCCCTCGTCGCGCGGGCGCTTGAGGCTCTCGGCGATGTCGTCGGGCACGGGAAGGTCGCGCAGCAGGATGCCGTACAGCTTGTCGGCGAGGGCCGGCGACTGGTCGAGCACGCAGGCCACCTGGCGCAGGCGGTACTCCAGGAAGAAGTCGGGCGCCACGTGCAGGGCCTCGGCGATCACCGCGATCACCTGGTCGGCCGGCACGGGGCGCGTCCCCTTGGTCAGGTGGTTCAGGTACCCCGCCGACAGCTTGGTCTTGTAGGCGAGCTGGCGGTAGCTGAGGTTGCGCTCCTCCATGAGCTCCTTGAGAGCCGCGGGGAAGCGGTGCTGCGAGAACCTGTTCCTGATGACCGGTGCTGTGTACATGGTGCTCATTCCGGTAGCACATATCGCCCGGAAGGCCCGGATACTTGAGTGAAAACACTTACGGCGTTGTCAGGACTGCTTACGCGTGGCGCCGGCGGCCCGTCCGAGCAGGCCCTTACGGCCCGCCGGATTGCGGGTGCGAGCCTCGGGAACGAAAGGGGCGTGGAGACCGAGGACCCGACACCAGACCCCCAGCCCCCGCGCAACCCCGTGGCCAGAGCGTTCGCGTGGGTCGTCGCGGGGCCCGCGGCGCCGCTGATCCCTCTCGCGTGGATCGCCGCGGCGGTGCTCGCGGTGCTCTACCTGCCGGCGCTGGCGCCCGAGGCGGGCAGCCTGGCCGACTACACGCCGCGGGACACGCCGGCGATCGCGACGGAGGCGCGCTCGGCGCGCATCTTCGGCCAGCCGATCAGCCGGGTCGCCGTGGTGCAGCGGGACCCGGCCGGCCTCTCCCCCGCCGTCCAGCGCGAGACGGTCGCGGCGGCCGTGGACCTGGCGCAGCAGCCGCGAGGGGGGCTGCTCGGGGCGCTGCCGCTCGTGAACGACCCGCGGATCTGGCCGCAGGGGGACGAGCAGGCGACCACGGCGGTCACCTATCTGTACTTCGCGCCGGAGACGTCGTGGCGGGAGCAGGTCGACCTGGCGCGCGCCTACGCGTCCCAGCGCCTGACGCATGCGGACGCGTCCGTGGTGGGCGTGACGGGCTCGGTGCCGGCGCGCGTCGCGCAGGAGGACGCGATCGCCGAGCGCCTCGGCGCCGTCGAGATCGCGACCGTCATCCTCGTGGCGCTGATCCTGGGCGTCACCTTCGGGTCGCTCCTGGCGCCCCTGGTGACGCTGCTCGCGGCCGGCGTGGCCTACGTCATCGGCTCGCGGCTCGTGGCGCTCGCCGGGCGCGAGCTCGGGCTCACCCCGCCCTCGGAGATCGACCCCCTGGTGGTGGTCCTGCTGCTGGGGATCGTCGCCGACTACGCGATCTTCTACCTGTCCGGAGCCCGGGAACGCCTCGGACGCGGCGGCGGACGCGGCGAGGCCGTGCGGGACACGACGGCGCAGCTCACGCCGATCATCCTCACCGCCGGGCTGATGGTGGCCGCCGGCACGGCGGCCCTGCTGGCCGCGACCCAGGCGACGTTCCGCTCGTTCGGGCCCGGCCTGGCGATCAGCGTCCTGGCCGGGCTCGTCGTCAGCGTCACCTTCATCCCCGCGGCGATGGCCACCTTCGGCCGCGCCCTCTACTGGCCGCGCGGCCTCCGCGCTTCCGGGTCCGACGACCGCGAGCGCCCCGGCTGGCTGGCGCGGCAGCGAGAGCGGGTCGGCCATCTGGCCACCCACCGCGCCGCGGCGCTGGGCACCGTCGTCGTCTGCGTCGCGCTCCTGCTGGTCGCGGCCTCCGGCCTGCGCTGGATCGGCCTCGGCCTGGACTTCATCAGCGGCCTGCCGTCCTCGAGCGAACCGCGGCAGGCCGCCCAGGCGGCCACGGCCGGCTTCGCCCCGGGCATCCTCTCCCCTACCGAGGTCCTCCTGCAGAAGCCCGGGGTGGGGACGCAGGCGGAGCAGCTCACCTCACTCGAGGAGGCGATCGCGCGGCAGCCGGGCGTCGCCGCCGTCGTGGGCCCGCGGGAGCAGCCGCCAGACCCGCGCATCCCGTTCGCCGTGGCGCCCGACATGAACGCGGCGCGATACTACGTGGTGTTCTCCACCGACCCCCTCGGCAGCAGCGGCATCGACACGCTGGAATCTCTGCAGGCGGCGATGCCCGGCCTCGTGCGTGAGGCCGGGCTCACGGACGTGCGTGTGGGATACGCGGGCGACACGGCGATCGCCGCCTTCACCGTCGGCCGCACGATCGGCGACCTGGGCCGCGTCGGCCTCGCCGTGATCGTGATCGACATCATCCTGCTGGCGTTGTTCCTGCGCAGCCTGGCCGCGCCGCTGTATCTGGTCGCGGCCAGCGTCCTGGCGCTGGCGGCCGCCCTCGGCGCCACCACCTACTTCTTCCGGCTCCTGTCCGGCCCCGACGGGCTCACCTACTACGTGCCGTTCGCGGCCTCGGTGCTGCTGATCTCACTGGGCAGCGACTATACTATCTTCGTCGTCGGGCGCATCTGGGAGGAGCGCAAGGTGCGCCCCCTGCGCGGCGCGATCGAGACGGCGGTGCCCAAAGCACGCAGCGCCGTCTCGGTGGCGGCCGTGACGCTCGCGCTCAGCTTCTCCATGCTGGCCATCGTCGACCTGTGGTCGTTCCGCCAGCTCGCCTTCCTCCTGGCCGCCGGGGTGCTGATCGACGCCTTCTTCGTGCGCTCGCTGCTGGTGCCTGCGTTGGTCGCCCTCTTCGGGCGCACGTGGACGGGCGAGGCCGCGGAGCGAGGTGCCGAGGCTTCGGCCGGAGGTGGCCCACAGGGGCCGCCGGCGAGCGCGCCGAAAGCACCGAGCGCACAGAGCACCCAGAGCACGCCGAACCCATCCCGACACCCTGAGCCCGGCCGTCTGGAACCCGGACACATCGACGGATCGAGGCGGCGCGGAGCCGCCTGAAGGAGTGATCACCGTGCCCAAGCACGAGAAGAAGCGCAAGCGCGCGCCGGCGCGCGACGACATGCCCTCCACCATCGCGCGCTCGGACGAGAAGGCGCAGCGCACCTGGAAGGAGACACACGACAGCGCCGTCGAGCAGTACGGCGAAGGCGAGCGGGCCCACCGGACCGCCTTCGCCTCCCTCAAGCACACCTACGAGAAGGCGGGCGACCGCTGGGTGCCCAAGGACGAGAAGGGCGCCTCCGATCCGCGCTCGGAGATGTCGACCGAGGACGCCCG
>DASUMX010000097.1:0-12420 GCA_036277455.1 Thermoleophilia bacterium | reverse complement strand
CTTGTCGGCGAGCTTGCGGTCGAGCCGGATCTCCATGTTGCCGGTGCCCTTGAACTCCTCGAAGATCACTTCGTCCATGCGCGAGCCGGTATCGACCAGCGCCGTGGCGAGGATGGTGAGCGAGCCGCCCTCCTCGATGTTGCGGGCGGCCCCGAAGAACTTCTTGGGCGGGTACAGCGCCGTGCTGTCCACGCCGCCGGAGAGGATGCGGCCGCTGGCCGGGGTGTTGAGGTTGAAGGCGCGCGCCATGCGCGTGATGGAGTCGAGCAGCACGACGACGTCGTGGCCCATCTCGACGAGGCGCTTGACGCGGTCGAGCACCAGCTCGGTGACCTGCACGTGGTTCTCGCTCGGCTGGTCGAAGGTGCTGGCGACGACGGTGCCGATGACGGAGCGCTGCATGTCGGTGACTTCCTCGGGGCGCTCGTCGACGAGCAGCACGAAGAGGTCGACGTCGGGGTTGTTGACGGCGATCGAGTTGGCCAGCTTCTTGAGGATGGTGGTCTTGCCGGCCTTGGGCGGCGAGACGATCAGGCCGCGCTGGCCCTTGCCGATGGGGCACATCAGGTCCATGATGCGCGCCGCCGTGTCGTGCTCGTCGGTCTCGAGGCGCAGGCGCTCCTCGGGGAACAGCGGCGTGAGCTGCTCGAACACGGGGCGCTTGCGGGCCGTGTCCGGGTCGATGCCGTTGACGCTGTCGATCTTGAGGAGCGCGTTGTACTTCTCGTTGTCCTTGGGCTCGCGCACCTGTCCGGCGACCAGGTCGCCGCGGCGCAGGCCGAAACGCCGGATCTGGCTGAGGCTCACGTAGACGTCGCGGTCGCCCTGGGTGAAGCCGTTCGTGCGCAGGAACCCGAAGCCGTCCGGGAGCACGTCCAGGATGCCGGTGCACGGGATGGTCGGCCGGTCGTCGCGCTGCTGGTCGCCGCCACCGCCGCCGCCGCCCTGGCGCTTGTCGCGCCCGCGGCGGTTCTTGCCCTTGCCCTGCCGCTGCTGCTGGCCCTGCTGCTGGCCGCCCTGCTGCTGCGGCCGCTCGCCGTCGCCGGCGGGCCTGTCGGCGGCCGGCGCCTCGGGCGCGGCGGCGGGAGCCCCGGCGGCCGTGGCCTCCGCGGCTGGGGCGGCGGGCTGCGTCTCCGCGGCCGGGGCCTCGGCGGGCTTGTCTGCCGCAGGCGCCTGAGCCGTCGCCTCGGCGGGCTTGTCTGCCGCAGGCGCCGGAGCCGCCGCCTCGGCGGGCTTGTAGGCCGCAGGCGCCGTAGCCGCCGCCTCGGCGGCCGGGGGCGCGGGAGCGGCCGGAGCCGTGGCGGCCTCCGCCGCCTTCACGGGAGCGAGAGCCTCCGCCGCCTTGGACGCCGCGCCGGCGGCCTTGGCCGCGGCGGGTGCGGCCTTGGCCCTGGAGGCCCGCGCCGGCTTCTCGGCCGGCTTGTCCTTGACGGGCTTCTCCGCCACCGGCGGAGCGACGGCGGTCTCCACGGCGGGTTCGCTCGGAACGGTCATCTGATCTGTCTGTTCTTCAGTGCTCATGGGCTCCCGGGACTCCTGGCATCGACTGAGCGACGTACCACGACGCCGCGCTGGGGAGATGCCGTACGAGTAAGTGGATGGTGCGATTGGAAGACGGGTCTGTGGGGACCCCGCTCGCAGAGTATGTCATACCGCGCAAGAGATTCCCAGTAACCTCGCGGCAGCTCGCGTGGGTGGACGTGGTCCGCGCGCGTGCCTGAGGACGAGGCGGACCGGGGATACCCTTAGTCTATCGGACGCCGGCGACCGAACTGAAGCCCCGCGTCACGCCGGCGGCGCCTTGCCCTCCCCGGCCGGCTCCGGCTCCCCGCCCTCCTCCTCCACGCGGCGGAGGATCATCCCGAGCACTTCGCTCAGGTTGTCGTCGAGGCTCGGCCCGTCGATCACGGGCACGCCCAGCGCCTGCGCCCGCCCCACCATGTACTTCTGGATGCGGCGGATCTCGGCGAAGTGCTCGATGTAGCGGCGCAGCGGCCGGATCCCCCCGGTCTCCCACTCGCGCACCGTGAAGTTGCCGCGGTGACGCTCCTTGTCGCTGATCGCGAGCATGAACTCGAGCACGATCGCCTCCCCCCAGCGCGAACGGTCGAGGAAGCCCGGCACGAGGTGCACGCCCTCGACCACCATCCGCTGGGCCTCGTCGATGCCCCGCTGGACCAGCGCCTCGATGCCCACCGAGACCGCCTTGGTCTGCTCGATGAACCCCATCTTGCTGAGGTCGGTCTCGCGCGGCACGGGCACGCGGACGGCCGCGGCGGCGTCGAACGACGAGGTGTGGATCGCCGGCATGAGCTCGGCGGCGAAGAACGCGCGCATGGTCTGGCGCACCATGTCGGTGCCGATGAGCCGGGTGATGCCGAGACGGTGCGCCAATTGGGTGGCCAGGGTGCTCTTGCCCACCCCCGTCGCCCCGCCGATGAGGATGATCAGCGGCGTCTCCAGGCGGCGCAGCTTCTGCCACTGGCGGAAGCGCTCGATGAGGACGTCGCCCTTCTCCGGCCCGAGCTGGTCGCGAGCGATCTCCTGCAGGTCGGCGAGGGTCAGGGCCGCCGGCCCGCGGCGCCGCAGGCGCCGCTCCACGGCGGCCGCCACGTTGTACGCTCTCTCCGGGGCCAGACCGGTCGCCATGAGCGTCTGCGCCATGAGCCCTTTGCTGAAGGGCGCCTGGTCTCCCTCGTCGATCAGGGGGATGTCGTGAGGCTCCGGCACCGTCAGTCTCCCGGTGCGCCGTCCGCGCTCCGCTCCTGTGAGGCGTCCGCGCGCGCCGCGAAGCGCTCCGCCGCGAACGCCGCGAGCCGGTCCACCGTCGCCGCGAGGTCGCCCTCGAGCGCCACCGGCTCGTTGTCGCAGAAGACCAGCTCGCGGCCGGCGGCGGCGGCGCCCTCGGCGACCACGTCCACCGCCGCCGCCTTGATCTCGGTGAGGAACACGTCCGCCTCGGCGGCGGCGCGCGCCACCGCCTCCCGCAGCCGCCGCCGGTCGGCGAGGTCGCACGACACGAGCACGACCTCTGCGCCGTGCTCCTCGGCCAGCGACGCCGCCAGCCGCGGCGCCGCGGCCTCGGGCGCGGTGGTGAAGAAGGCCACGCGGCGGCCACGGACGGACTGCGCCGGCCGCGGCCGGAACACCGTCCGCACAACCTCCAGGCCGGGCCTGACCGCCCCGGCCGCGGCGGCCATGGCGGCGACCTCGCCCGGGCTAGCGAACGGCGTCTCGCACTGCGTCAGCACGAGGGCGTCGCTGAGCAGCAGCCGGTACGTGCCGAGGTAGCCGGCGACGTAGTCGGCCGGCTGGCTCGCTCCCGCCACGCACAGCGTCGCATCGGCCGCGACGGGCGGCACCACCGCGCCGCTGCCCTCGATCACCGCCAGCGCCGCGCCGCGCCCGTCGAGCAGCGGCAGCGCCTCGCGCACGTTGTCGTCGAACGGCATGCCGGCGAGGCCGCCGCCGCAGCGCCGGCACCCGACCGCGGTCACGCCGGCGAGCACCGCGTCCTCGTAGCAGTCGCTGGCCGCGTGCCGGCCGGCGCGCGAGGCGGCGAGCAGCTCGGCGGGGCCGAGCCCGCCGCCCTGGATCAGCTCGGGCTCGGGCGGGCCGCCGCGACCCATGGCGAGCACCACGACGCCGCCGTCCGCCCGCCGGGCGGCGTCGAGCCTCCGCGCCAGCCAGCCGCTCACCGCGGTCTTGCCGACGCGCTTGCCGGTGCCGATGACCGCCAGCGACGGCGTGGCCGCGAGTCGCGCGAACGCCTGCGGCCGTACCTCGGTGTCGGAGGTGACATAGGCGGCGCCCTCCGCCAGCGCCGCGCTCATGAGCAGGAACCGCTCGCGGTAGCCCACCACCGGCTCGTCGGAGAGGTCGACGAGGGCCTCGGCACGCAGCGCGCGCAGCACGGCGCGCACGCCCTCGAGCACCTCGTGCGCGGACGCGGACCGCGGCTCCACGGCGTCGAGCCGCGGCACCCCGATCTCGGCGGCGAGCGCGGCGAGGCCTCCGGCCTCGCCGCCGCGCAGCTTCTCCCGGCCGCCGGCGAAGATCCCTCCCGCGACCGCGTACGCGTCTTCGAGCCGCGCCACTGCGGCCGCGACCACGGGTGGGTAGTGTTCGCCGTCGACGAGCACGACGGCGCGCGGCCGGCCGGTGCCTATCTGCTCTCCTCCCGGGGCGCAGGGCAGATGTACTTGTCGAACGCGGCGGTGGAGGGCACGAAGTCGATCAGCGTCTCCTCACCGTGGAACGGGTACTTGCGCGACACCTGCACCCTGTCGTCGTCGATGCGGACGAGGTTGTAGCACGCTTTGGTCTTGCCCCGCAGTCGGAGAGAACTGCACGTCCCGGCGTTGACGACGAAGAGGTGCTCGAGGCGCCAGGCGTACGGCACGTGCTTGTGGCCGGAGAGCACCAGGTTGACGCCGCACTCCTGAAGCACCTCGAGGAGGTCGCCGGCGTCGAGGGCCATGCTGCGCTCGCGCCCGGTGCCGGGGATGGGCAGCACGTGGTGGTGGAGCATGAAGATGCGGAAGCCGGCCGGACGGCCGAACTCCTCGCGCAGGAAGTCGTAACGGGCCCTGCCGATCTGCCCGTAGTCGAGGTCCGGCTCGGAGGAGTCGAGCGCCACGATCTTGACCCCGCCCAGCGAGAGCGTCTGCCAGCGGGGACCGATGAGCTCCTCGAAGTGCACGTACCCGACGTTGCGCGCGTCGTGATTGCCCGGGATGACGACCAGCGGCGCCTGGATGCGGTCCATGTACTCTTTCGCCGTGACGTAGTCCTGGCGGAAGCCCATCTCGGTGAGGTCCCCGGTGCACAGGACGACGTCCGGCTCGAGCTCGTTGAGCTCCACGACGACGCGGTCCATGAGGCTCGGGACGAAGTACGGCGAGCCGGCGTGGATGTCGCTGATGTGGGCGATCGTGAGCATTCGACTACTCGACGACCACGATACGCCCCGGCCCCTGCTTGTCCAGCACCGAGAAGCTCGTCTGCCCGCCCTCGCGGCGGAAACGGAGGCGCATGGTGGTGCGGCCGACGCGCAGGTTGCTGAGCGTCACCTCGCCCAGCCAGCGTGGCAGCACCGGGTTGTGGACGTAGACGATGTTCTCCTCGGCCTGGGCGTAGATGCCCAGCATCGACTGCAGGACGAGGTACAGGGCGGCGGCCGAGTTGGCGTCCGGCGAGCAGGCCATCGGGAAGGAGACCGGGCGGTCGACCGTCTGCCGCGTGAAGCCGCAGAACATCTCCGGCAAGCGGGCGTACTCGTGTGCGGACGCCGCCTCCACCAGCCCCCAGGCGAGGCGGTTCGCCTCCTGCACGTAGCCGTGCTTCTTGAGGCCGTTCGCGATGAGCGCGGTGTCGAACGGCCAGACGCTGCCGTTGTAGAAGCTCACCGGGTTGTAGTAGCGCGCTTCCTTGCTGAGCGTGCGGATGCCCCACCCGGTGAACATGTCCGGCGCCATCAGCCGCCTCACGACTGCCGGGACGTGCTCCTCGGCCACGATCCGCGACCACAGCGCGTGACCGATGGTCGAGGACGCGGAGCGCACCTGGCGCTTCTGCCCGTCGAGCGCCATGGCGTAGAAGCCCTGGTCCTCGACCCAGAACCGCTCGTTGAAGGCGCGCTTGAGGCGCGCCGCGTCCTGCGACAGCCGCTCGGCGCGCTCCACGTCTCCCAGCTGACCGAACACGGCCGCGAGGCGCCGCTTGGCGTAGTACACGTAGCCCTGTGTCTCGGCCAGGGCGATCGGACCCGTGGCCGGCGTGCCGTCCTCGTGCAGCACCGCGTCGAACGAGTCGCGCCACCCCTGGTTGCGCAGCCCCACGCGGGAGCGGCGCTCGTACTCCACGAACCCGTCGCCGTCGGGGTCGCCCGGGCCGTCGATCCACCCCAGCGCGGCGTCGACCGCAGCGGCGCGGAGCTCGAACTCGTCCAGGTCGCCGGTCCACATCGCGAGCTCGGCGACCAGCAGCAGCCACAGTGCCGTGGAGTCCACGGAGCCGTAGTACGGCGTGTGCGGCACGGCGCGGATGGCGGCAAGCTCGCCGCGCCGCAGCTCGTGCATGATCTTGCCCGGCTGCTCCTCGCGGAAGGCGCTGTCCTGCACGCCCTGGCGGCGCGCGAGGAACGAGACCGCGGAGCGCGCCCAGCGCAGGTCGAGCAACAGCGTCTCGAGCCCGACGAACGTCATCTCCCGGCCGAAGGGCGCCCCGAACCACGGCAGCCCCGAGAGCGGGACGCGCTCGCCGTCGATCACCGTGGAGAGCAGCCGCAGGTCGTCCTGCCCCCGGCGCAGCACCCGGTTCAGCTGATCGTTGTCGGTGAAGATGTCGGTGGCGCCCGATGCCCAGCGCTCGTGCTCGTGGCGGAGCGCGCCGATGCGCGCGTTGAACTCGCCGCCGTCCTCTCCCGGGGCCTCCGGTCCGACCACCTGGACGTCGTAGCGGATGACGGCCCGCTCGCCCGGCGGGAGGCGGAGGCGGAACCGCGCCCGCCCCTGCTTGAGCGATTCCGGCCGGTCGTGGAAGCGCACGATGGTCTGGCGCGTCACGTCATCGAGCCCCAGATACGAGAGCGTGAGCACGCCGTCGCTCACCCGCGGCGCGAGACGCGAGCCGCGCCGGCGCCGCCGGCTGCCGCGCACCTCGAAGAGGTCGGCGAAGTCGGCGTCGAAGTCGAGGTCGAGGACCAGGTCCACCTCGCGTTGGTGGTAGTTGCGCACCCGGAGGAGCTCGTACAGCCGGTCGGAGACGAAGCGCGTGCGGCGCACGTGCACGCTGGCCTGTGGCAGGACGCGCCCGTCCGCGGTCCGCGCCTCCAGGTTGGTGAGCTCGATCGTCGCCGCGTACCCGCGCTCGCCGCTCGCGCTGAGGAGCACCGGCTGGCGACCGGCGATCGAGAGCACGTACCTGCTCAGGTAGCGCGTGTCGCGGTAGTACAGCCCCAGCACGGAGTTCTCCGTGCCCGGCACCTGCCCGAGCTCGTTGGTGTAGAGGAAGAGGTCGTCCTCCTTGACCGCGAGCCGCGACGTGCGCCCCCCGCTCATCACGTACCGTTCGGCGCTCGTGGTGGTGACGACGGGCTCGTCCGCCGGGCGCTCACGCGCCGGCTGCCGCTCTGGTTGTTCGTGGGACGAGCTCATCGCCGCAATCGCCACCGCCTCCCGGCTCGTGCCTTCGGCGCCCGCGAGGTGCGGACGCCGCAGGCGGGTACTTACCCCGTCGCCTCGAGGAACAGCCGCATGAGCGCCGCGCCGTCCTCGACGACGAGGCCGGTCATGGCGGCCTGCGACTCCCCGTAGGCCATGGCGCCGCCACCGCCCGCCCCCGGCAGCGAGTCGCCGATGGCGAACGGCACCGGGCCGGCCGCGTGCGTGCGCGTGCGCAGCGGCGTGAGGTGGTCGGGGACCACGAGCACGGCCGGGCGCCCGGCGGACGCCAGGATCGGCGCGAGGATCTCGGCGTCGACGCGCTCGATGGCGCGGACCTTCTCGCGCAGGTCGCCCATGTGGCCGGCCTCGTCCGGCGATTCCACGTGCACCCAGACGAGGTCGTGGTCGGCGAGCGCCGCGATCGCGGCGCGCGCCTTGGCGCCGTAGTCCGTGTCCAGGCCGCCGGTCGCGCCGGGCACGTCGATCACGTCGAGGCCGGCGAGCCGGCCGATGCCACGCACGAGGTCGACGGCGCCGACCACGGCGGCGCTGAGGCCGAAGTGGTCGCGGAACGGCGAGATCCGCGGGGCCGTGCCCTCGCCCCAGAACCACGCGCTCGTGCCGGGCCGGACGCGCTCGAGCACCTCGCTCGCGCGCGCCTGGAGCGCGGCGAGCTCGGCCGCCGGCGAGCCGCCGCCGGCCGCGCCGGCCGCCTCCCCGGGCAGGTGCCCGGCCACCGGCCGGTCGAGGATGTCGTGCGGCGGGGTACACGGCACCAGCGCCCCGCCCCGCCAGACGAACAGGTGGCGATAGCTCACCCCGAGGTGGAACTCGTACGCGTCGCTGCCGAGCTCGGCCTGCAGCGCCTCGATACAGCGACGGGCGTCGTCGCTCCCGATGTGGCCCGCGGTGTTGTCCTTCATGAGGCCGCCGCCGACGGTCACGAGGTTGAGCCGGTAGGAAACGTCGTCAGCGCCCAGCTCGACGCCGAGGGAGGCCGCCTCCAGCGGGCTGCGCCCGCTGAAGACGGCGGCCGGGTCGTACCCGAGAACGGCCAGGTTGGCGACGTCGCTGCCGGGCGACATGCCGTCGGGGACGGTGTGCGCCAGACCGCAGATGCCGCCGCGGGCGAGGCAGTCCATGGCGGGGGTGGACGCCGCCTCCAGCGGCGTCCTGCCGCCGAGGGCGGCCTGCGGCTCGTCCGCCATGCCGTCGGGGACGAGGAGGACGCGCTTGCGCATCAGCTCCCGCCCAGCACCATCATCGGCGAGAGCTCGAGTGCGTCGTACTTCGGACGATAGCGCTCGGTGTCGTAGTAGCGGCCCACGTCGACGACCTTCTTGGTCGAGACGACCTCGTCGATCGGCACCGAGCCGTAGCGGCCACCCTGCAGCGCGACCATGCGGCCGGTCTGGCCCTTGAGGATGAGGTCGACGGCGAGGTTGCCGTAGGCGGTCGGCACGATGCAGTCGATCGCGTCCGGCGCACCGCTGCGCACCAGGTAGCTCAGGTTCATGCTGATCATGTCGATCTTCTTGCCGCCGTTGTACGCCGGCGCCAGTTCCTTGATCTTGTTGCTCACGTTCTGGCCGATGCCGCCGAGCTTGGCGTGGCCGAACATGTCCTTCTCGCCGCCCATGAAGACCATCTCGCCGCCGGCCGGCATGGCGCCCTCGCTGACGATGCAGACCGAGTAGCCCTCGGGCCGGCCGTTGCGGTCGGCGACGAGCAACTCGGTGAGTCTCTCCATGTCGAACTCGGCCTCCGGGATCACGCAGCGGTCGGCGGCGCCGGCGAAGGTCGGCAGCAGCGCCGTGAAGCCCGCGTAGCGGCCGAAGACCTCGAGCACGACGATGCGCTCGTGCGAAGCCGCAGAGCTGGTCACCTGGCGCGCCATCTCGATGGTGCGGTTGACGCAGGTGCCGAAGCCCATGCAGTAGTCGGTGCCGGGTACGTCGTTGTCCATGGTCTTGGGGATGGCGACGACGGGGAACCCGCGGCGGCCGAGCTCCACACCGTAGCTGAGCGTGTCGTCCCCGCCCGCGGGGACGAGGTAGTCGATGCCGAGGAACTCGAGGTTCGCGATCACCTCGTCCGTGAGGTCGTTCTTCTCGGCGGAGTACGTGCCCTTGAGGTGCTCCGGGACGGCCTTGGCCGGCACCGTGCTGGGGCGGGTGCGCGACGAGTGGAGGAACGTGCCGCCCGAGTACGCGTAGCGCTCGACGAGTTCCCTGGTGATCGGGAGCACCCACTCGCTGTTGTCGGCGGCCGTGTCCCTCTTGAGCTCGACGAGACCCGCCCAGCCGCGGCGGATGCCGACCACCTCGAACCCCTCGCTGAGGGCGCG
Organism: Thermoleophilia bacterium; assembly: GCA_036277455.1. GTDB lineage: Bacteria > Actinomycetota > Thermoleophilia > UBA2241 > UBA2241 > CAIXSE01. The sequence goes on along the minus strand of DASUMX010000097.1, from coordinate 2,907 downwards.
CAGGGTGACGCCGCGGATCGCCTGGTTGAGACCGGGGATGTCGCCGCCGCCGGTGAGGATGCCGATGCGGCCCTTCTTCTCAGTCATGCTGTCTCCTCTCCTTCCACGCGTATCACGGCCGGTTCGCCGTGCACGTCCGGCAGGGCCTCGATCTGCTCGAGCGCGGCGAAGAACTGGGCCTCGCGGACCGGGTGGAGCAGCAGCACGAGCTCGGCCTCGTCCCCGCCGCCCTCCTGGACCATGGAATGGATGCTCACGCCGTGCTCGCCGAACAGCGCGCTGACCTTGGCGAGCACGCCCGGCTGATCGTTCACCCTCAACCTGAGGTAGAACTTCGATACCATCTCCGCGTCGGGGAAGAACGGCAGTTCCTTGTAGCAGAGGCAGTTCTGCACGAAGCTTCCCTTCACCGTGTTGACCACGGAGATCACGTCCCCGATGACGGCGGACGCCGTGGGGACGCTGCCTGCGCCGGGGCCGAACAGCATAATCTTGTCGAACGCGTCGCTGGTCAGGAAGACGGCGTTGTAGGCGCCGGTCACGCCGGCGAGCGGGTGGGTCCTGGGGATGAAGGCGGGATAGACGCGCACGTTCATACGCCCGTCGATGAGCTTGGCCACCCCGAGGAGCTTCGCGACCAGGCCGAGCCGCCCTCCGTGGGCGATGTCGGTGGCCGACACCTTGGTGATGCCCTCGTAGGGTACGTCGTCGAGGCCGGTGCGGCTGTGGAAGGCGATCGAGCTGAGGATCGCCATCTTGGCGGCCGCGTCCTTGCCCCCGACGTCCTCCGTGGGATCGGCCTCGGCGTAACCGAGCCGCTGGGCCTCCTCGAGGACGTCGTCGTACTCTGCCCCCGTCTCGGCCATCGCGCTCAACATGTAGTTGGTCGTGCCGTTGACGATGCCGAACACCGTCTTGACCTCCGCGGCGACCAGCGACTCGCGCAGCACCTTGATGACGGGGACGGCGCCGACGGCGCTGGCCTCGAAGCGGAGGTGCGCGCCGCTCTCTTCCGCGGCGGCGAAGAGCTCGGCCCCGTGCTGGGCCAGGAGCTGTTTGTTGGCCGTCACCACGTGCTTGCCGGCCTTGAGGGCGCGGAGCTGGAAGTCGCGCGCCGCGCCCGTCCCGCCGATGAGCTCGACGACCACCGAGATCTCCGGGTCGTCGAGGATGTCCTCGAAGCGCGTCGTCAGCAGCGCGGGGTCGAGGTCGGGGTGACTGAAGCCCGGGTCCTTCTCGAGCACGCGCCTGAGCGCGACCTCCTTGCCGGTCGCCAGGGTGATGTCGCCGGCGTTCCTGGCGAGCAGCTTGCCCACGCCGGACCCCACCGTGCCGTAGCCGAGGAGCCCGATGCCTACCTTGTCCACTGTCGTGCCCTCCGCGGTCGTGGGGTCGTCACGGGGCGAGCGGCCGCTGCAGGCGCAGCACGTCGTCCCAGGTCTCTCGCGCGATGATGACGCGCGCCGCGCCGCCGCCGACCAGCACCACGGCCGGGCGCGGCTGCGCGTTGTAGTTGTTGGCCATGGCGTAGCCGTAGGCGCCGGTGCCGGGCGTGACCAGGATGTCTCCCGGCTCGGGCGGCGCGACGTACACGTCGCGCACCAGCACGTCGCCCGACTCGCAGTGCTTGCCGGCGACGGTGACCACGTCGGTCGCCTCTGCTTCCGCCTTGTTCGCGAGCATGGCCTCGTATCTGGAGTCGTACAGCATCGGCCGCAGGTTGTCGCTCATCCCGCCGTCCACCGCCACGTAGGTGCGCACGCCGGGGATGACCTTGACCGTCCCCACAGTGTACGCGGTGACCGCCGCCTTGCCGGCGATGCTCCGTCCCGGCTCGACGAAGAGCCTCGGCATCGGCATGCCGTGCTTCTCCGCCCCTGCGCGCACGGCATCCACGGCGATCCCCGCGAACTCGGCGATGGAGCTGGGCTGGTCCGCCTCGGTGTAGCGGATGCCGAGCCCGCCGCCGATGTTGAAGATGCGGCAGACGAAGCCGAAGTCACGGCGCCAGTCGTCGATGGCGACGAAGAGCACCTCGACCTCGCGCCGGTACGAGTCGAGCTCGAAGATCTGGGAGCCGATGTGCGCGTGCACGCCGACGAGCTCCAGGTGCGCCGCATCCTTGAGGCGGCGCACCGCCTCGTGCGCGAGGCCGTCGGCCAGCCCGAAGCCGAACTTGCTGTCCTGCTGGCCGGTCTGGATGAAGTCGTGCGTGTCGGGGCGCACGCCCGGCGTGACGCGCACGAGCACGTCCTGGGAGCGGCCCCGGGCGGCCGCGGCCGCCTCCAGCCGCTCGATCTCCTCGAACGAGTCGACGACGAAGTGGCCGATACCGGCGTCGAGGCCGGCGTCGATCTCGGCCGGCGACTTGTTGTTGCCGTGGAAGTAGATGCGCCCCGCGGGGAATCCGCCGGCCAGCGCCGCAGCCAGCTCGCCGCCGGTGGCGACGTCGAGCGACAGGTCCTCCTGCGCCACCAGCTCCGCCATGGCGCGACAGCTGAACGCCTTGCTGGCGTACACGATCTCGTAGAGGCCGGTGCGCGCGCCGAAGGCGGTGTGGTAGGCGCGGCACTGGTCGCGCAGCGTCTGCTCGTCGTAGATGAACAGCGGCGTGCCGTGCTCGCGCGCCAGGTCGACGACGTCACAGCCGCCGATCTCGAGGTGGCCGGCGGCGTTGTGCGCGCTGGTGTGCGGGTAGATGAGCGTGTGCGTCATGGGCCGGCTGCGCTCAGTCCGTCCGCCTCGGGGCCCTGCGGGCCGGCGGTCGCTCAATAGCTCTTCCGTGCATTAGTACTCGATCCCGGCGCGCGCCTGCACGCCGGCGTCGAAGTAGTGCTTGAGGGGCCGCATCTCGGTGGCCAGGTCGGCCGCCGCGATGAGCTCCTCGGGCGCGCGGCGGCCGGTGAT
>DASUMX010000096.1:0-6412 GCA_036277455.1 Thermoleophilia bacterium | reverse complement strand
CGCACGCCCGGAAGTACGCGCAGGAGTACACATGCACACCTGCGCGTACCTTCGGGCGTGACAGTCCGTGGAGCACCATAGGACGCCCGGACGCGAAGGGATCCCGCGTGGAGCCTGTGTGACCCTGACCGGCAGCACGCGGCGGGGCGGGGAAGCGCGCGGCGGGTCAGGCCGTGCGGCGAGTCAGGCGGCGCGCCGCGCGACGTGGCGGGCGACCAGCCCGCGGCGCGGCGCGAAGACGTACGCGAGCAGGAAGGCGGCGGTGGCGATGAGCACGACCGCCGCCCCCGACGCCACGTCGAGGTAGTAGCTCGCGTACAGGCCGGCGACGCTCGAGGCGGCGCCGACCACGGCGGAGACGGCCATCATCGCCGCCAGCCGCCGCGTGAGCAGGTACGCGGTCGCCGCCGGGGTGACCAGCATGGCGGCGACCAGCCCCACGCCCACGGTCTGCAGTCCCACCACGATGGTCAGGGCCAGCAGGATGAGCATGGCGAAGCGCAGCGTCTCCGGCCGCTTGCCCAGCATGTGCGCGAGCACGGGGTCGAACGACGTCAGCTGGAACTCCTTGAAGAAGACGATGAGCACCGTCAGCACGATCACCGCGAGCACCCCGGTCAGCCAGAGGTCTCCCGCACTCACCCCGAGGACGTTGCCGAAGAGGATGTGCGTGAGGTCGGCGGAGTACGACCGGACCGTGCTCATGAGCAGCACGCCGAGGGCGAGGGCCGCGGCGAAGAGGATGCCGATGGCGGTGTCCTCCTTGACGCCGCCGCGGCGCGAGAACACGCCGATGCCCACGGCGACGAGCACGGCCGCGACGAGCGCGCCGAGCAGGAGGTTCGCGCCGAGCAGGTAGGCGACGGCGACGCCGGGAAGGATGGCGTGGGCCAGCGCGTCGCCGAGGAACGCCATCGCGCGCAGCACGACGAACGTCCCGATCACCGAGCAGAGCACGCCGACGATCAGCGAGGCGACGAGCGCGCGCTGCATGAACTCCAGCGTGAACGGCTCGGTGAACCAGGCGATCATCGCGGCCCCGCGTGTGGCTCGTGGCTGTGCCGGTGGGCCTCGCCGTCCCCGACGTGACCGGGGCAGCACTGGTCGATCACGACCATGCCGTTGAGGAAGAGCGCCTGGCCGCCGAACGCCTCGCTGAGGTGCGCCGGAGTGAACACGTCGGACGGCGCGCCGTAGGCGATCAGCCGTCTGTTCAGGAGGGCGACGAGCTCGAACCGGTCCGCCGCCGTCTGCATGTCGTGCGTGCTGACCAGCACCGTGATCCCTTGAGCGCGCAGGCGCGCGAGCAGCGTGAGCAGGGTCTCGCGCGCGCTCACGTCGACGCCGGTGAAGGGCTCGTCCAGGAGCAGGACGTGCGGCTCCTGGGCGAGGGCGCGGGCGAGGAACACGCGCTGCTGCTGGCCGCCGGAGAGCTCGCCGATGGCGCGCTTCTCGAGCTCGGCGATGCCGAGCTCGTCCAGGCAGCGCGCCACCACCTCGCGGTCGGCGGCCTGCGGACGACGGAACCAGCCGAGGCGCCCGTACCGGCCCATCATGACGACGTCGTGCACCGTGACCGGGAAGCCCCAGTCGATCTCCTCTCGCTGCGGCACGTAGGCGACCGGGTCAGCCTGGCCGCCCGGCTCGCGATCGTGCAGGAGCACGCGCCCGGAGCGCACGGGGAGGAGGCCCACGAGCGCCTTGAAGAGCGTCGACTTGCCGGCGCCGTTCGGTCCGACGATCGCCACCTGGGCGCCGTGCGGAACGCTCATCGTGACGTCCTCGAGCGCCGGCCGCCCGTCGTAGCCGACGGTCACGCCGTCGAGCGTGAGCCTGGCCGCGGCGGTCGCGGCGCTCATCTCAGGCCCTCCACGATCCGCCGCGTGTCGTACTTCATCATGTCGATGTACGTCGGCGCCGGGCCGTCCGGCTCGGTGAGCGAGTGGTCGAGCAGGTCGGCGACCACCGCGACCCCGGTCTCCGCCGCGATCTGGCGGGCGAGGTCGGGACTCTCGTCGATCTCCACGAAGATGGCGCGTGCCCCGCTGGACTCGATCGCCCTGACGAGGTCGGAGAGCCCGCGCGCCGTCGGGGTCTCGCCCGTGCTCGCGCCCGGCAGGACGGTGCCGACGATCTCCAGGCCGTACCTGTCCGCGAAGTAGCCGTGGCTCGTGTGGTTCATGACCAGCTTGCGCTGGGTCTCGGGGATCTCCGCGATCTGCGCAGCGATCCAGGCGTCGAGCTCGTCGAGTTGCCGCTGATAGGCGGCGGCGTTGGCCTCGTACTCCGCCGCCCCGGCGGGGTCCGCGGCGGCGAAGGCGTCCCGGATCGTGGCGACGTACGTCTTGACCAGCACCGGGTCCAGCCAGAAGTGCGGGTCGGCGTCGCCGTCCTCGAGAGCGGGCTCGCCGGGCTGCGGCGTGCGGCCGGCGAGGCCGGCGGAGGCGTCGACCAGCGTCGCGTCGCCGCCGGCGCTCTCGAGCGTGTCGAGCAGCGAGCCCTCGAGACCGCCGCCGTTGACGATGAGGAGGTCCGCCGCGGCGACGTCGCGGAGGTCCGACGGTGTGGGCTCGAAGGAGTGCGGGTCCGTCTCCAGGGGCACGAGCGAGCGCACCTCGAAGCGGTCGCCGGCGACGTTCTGCGCGATGTCGGCGAGGAAGCTCGCCGAGGCCAGGACGTCGAGCGCGCCCGTGTCCGCGGCGTCGTCCTGCGCCGAGCAGCCGCCGAGCAGTCCGGCCGGAACGACGAGCAGCGCGGCCGCGAGAAGGACCAGCGGGCCGCGCTTCACGAGGCGGCCTTTCTGCACGCGGCGCACAGCCCGCCGAGCTGCAGGAAGTGGTCGGTGATGCAGTAGCCGGTCTCCTGCGCTGCGGCGTCGGCGATGCCGCGCATGTCGCAGGCGGTGAACTCGGTGACCCGGCCACAGGCGCTGCAGACCACGGTGTGGCCGTGCGCGGCGCTGGCGGGCACGAAGCTCTCGCAGTGGTCCGACCCGTGCACCCGGCGCAGCGCGCCCAGCTCGGTCAGCACCTCGAGCGTCCGGTACACGGTGGTGAGCCCGAGCTCGGGGCACCGGGAGCGCGCGGCGTCGTACACCTGCAGCGCGCTCAGGCTGGAGGGGGCCGCAGCGATGGCGTCGAGCACGGCCCGGCGCTGGCGGGTAAGGCGCAGGCCGCGAGCGGCGAGGTCGGCCGTGACCTGGGAGGTGTCGAAGCTCACCGCACGTCCTTTCTGAAACTGAAAACCACTTTCACTAAAGAGCGGCGAGCCTAGCACGGGGAAGGAGGCGCTTCAAGGCGGGGCGTGACGGACCGGGCGAAGGACGACGTCAGGGTGGAAGGGCGTTGGGACCGGGCGGGGGCGGCGGATCAGGTTCGAGGGGCCGGCCGGCGGCGGCCGGCCGGCGGCGTCAGTGCCGCAGGGCGTAGGGGCAGGCCGCGATGCAGATGCCGCAGATCTCCGACTCGAGGCTCGTGAAGCTCGCCATGTGGTGGCGGCAGGCGGCGGCGTCGAAGAGCAGCTCGCGGGCCATGCCCGGCTGCCAGAGCACGTCCCGGCCGCACCCGGCGGGGCAGGCGTCGACGCAGGCGCGGCACTCCCCGCAGCTGCTCTCGCGCACGGGGTCGCCGGCGGGCAGCTCGAGGTCGGTGAACACGGTGGCCAGGCGGACGGCGGGGCCGAACTCCGGCGAGACGAACAGGGCCGTCTTGCCGATCCAGCCGAGTCCCGCTGAGGTGGCGGCCGTCTTGTGCGGGAACGGCTTGCCGCCGTTGCCGTCGTCGGTCGTGGCGGCTACGCGCTCGGCGGCGTGTCCGTGCACGTGCAGCACGTCGACGAGCGTCCCGGTGGCGTCGTCGAGCGCGCCGTTCAGCCTCAGGTACTCCTGCTCGTAATCCTGCGTGGGGCCGTGGCGCAGGCCACGCACGACCAGCGGGTCAAGCCGCATGAGGATGGCGATGGCTCTGGGCAGGCCCGGGGCCAGCGGCAGTCGCGGATCGTTGGCGGCCACGCCCCAGGCGTCGACCTCCTTGGTGCGGAGGATGTGCCCGATCGCGTGCCGGTCGAGAACCTGGAGCATGTGACCTCTTCGTGGTGGACTGGGGTGCCCGGACGGGCGGACGGCCCCCCGACCCCGTTCATCCTCGCACCCACGGCTCGGCGGCGACAATGGACGGGGGAACGGTTTTTGTCGCCGGGGTTGTCCGTATTGGCACGCGGAGGCGAAAGGCCGCGTCGGCAACGAAACGTGCAGACTTTCACATACGAGGTTTATTTTCATAGGAGCAGGGCAGCTTGAGAGGTGCAGACCGAGACGCGGAGGAGGTGAGATCATGGGACCTGTGCACTTCAGCAGGACGAAGGTGAAGCAGGAGGATCGCTACGGCAAGCGCCGGAGGTGATCGCGATGGATGATGAACGGATCGACCGACAACGTAGCATCGCCACCGGAGAGGGGCGGTCCCATGATCGGGTACCGCCCCTCTCGTCGCGTACGGGCCCGACCCGTCAGCCCGGCCTGAAGCGCCGCAGCCGCAGGCTGTTCGACACCACCGTGACGCTGCTCAGCCCCATCGCCGCCGCGGCCCAGATCGGGCTCAGCAGGATGCCGAACGCCGGATAGAACACGCCCGCCGCCAGCGGGATCAGGGCGACGTTGTAGGCGAACGCCCAGAAGAGGTTCTGCTTGACCGTGCGGATCGTGGCGCGCGAGAGGTCCACGGCCGTGGCCACGCCGCCGACGTCGCCCGACATGAGCGTCACGTCGCTCGCCTCCATGGCGACGTCCGTCCCCGTGCCGATGGCGATACCGACGTCCGCCTGGGCGAGCGCCGGCGCGTCGTTGATGCCGTCGCCGACCATGGCGACCCGGCTGCCGTCCTGCTGCAACTCGGCCACCTTGGCGGCTTTCTGCTCGGGCAGTACCTCGGCGACCACCTTGTCGATGCCGACCTGGGCGGCGATGGCGCGCGCCGTCGCCTCGTGGTCGCCCGTGAGCATGACGACGTCGAGGCCGAGCTGTCTGAGGCGGCCGACGGCCGCCGCGGAGCTCGGCTTCACCGTGTCGGCGATCGCGATGGCGCCGACCGGCTCGTCGTCCACCATGACGGTGACGACCGTCTTGCCCTGGCCGGCCAGCTGGGCGGCTCGCTCCCCGGCGTGGCCGGCGAGCCGCTCGTTGCCGGCGACCACCGTGTGGCCGTCGACCTGCGCGCGGATGCCGTGTCCGGCGATCGCCTCGAACCCGGTCGCCGCCGGCGCCTCGATGCCGCGTTCCGCGGCGGCGGCGAGGATCGCGACGGCCAGCGGGTGCTCGCTGCCGCGCTCCGCGCCGGCCACCAGCCGCAGGAGCTCGGTGTTGTCGAGGCGGTCGCCGGTCGCGAAGACGGTCCCGTGGCCGGAGCCGAAGAGCACCACGTCGGTCACCCGCGGCTTGCCCTCGGTGATCGTGCCCGTCTTGTCGAGCACGACGACGTCCAGCTTGTGCGCCGTCTCGAGCGCGGCGCCGTCGCGTATGAGCACGCCGTTCTCGGCGCCCTTGCCGGTGCCGACCATGATCGCCGTCGGTGTGGCCAGCCCGAGGGCGCACGGGCACGCGATGACGAGCACCGCGACGAAGTTGAGCAGCGCGTAGTTCAGCGCCGGCGACGGGCCGAACACGAGCCACACGACCAGCGTGAGCGTCGCGATGACGATCACGACGGGGACGAAATACGCGGCGATCACGTCCGCCAGCCGCGCGATCGGCGGCTTGGACCCCTGCGCCTGCTCCACGAGACGCACGATCTGCGCCAGGGCGGTCTCGGAACCCACCTTGGTCGCGCGGAAGGTGAACGAGCCGGTGGTGTTCATGGTGGCGCCGATCACCTCGTCGCCCGGGTGCTTGCCCACGGGGATCGGCTCGCCGGTGAGCATGGACTCGTCGACCGCCGAGGAGCCCTCCTCGACGAGGCCGTCCACCGGCACCTTCTCGCCGGGCCGCACGACGATGAGGTCGCCGACCAGGACCTGGGCGATGGGCACGTCGGTCTCCGCGCCGCCGCGGATCACGCGCGCCGTCTTGGGCTGCAGCCCGATCAGCGCCTTGATCGCGGCTCCGGTCTGCCCCTTGGCGCGCGCCTCGAGCAGCCGCCCGAGGAGGATGAGCGTGATGATGAAGGCCGAGGAGTCGAAGTACATGGGCTCGCCGAGGCCCTGGTGCTCGAAGAACGCGGGGAAGAGCACGCCGAGGACGCTGTAGAGGTACGCTGCCGAGGAGCCCAGGGCGACGAGCGTGTTCATGGTCGTGGTGCCGTGCTTCAGCGCCGCCCCGGCGGTGGTGTCGAACTGCCAGCCCACCCAGAACTGCACGACGCTGGCGAGCGCCCAGAGGAAGTAGCCGTTGTGCATCCACGCCGGCAGGAACGTGAACCAC
>DASUMX010000095.1:0-21001 GCA_036277455.1 Thermoleophilia bacterium | reverse complement strand
CGGGCGCTCCGGCATCCGGCTCCTCGACCATGTCGTCGAGAAGGTGGCTGACCTCCGCCCACACGCTGTCGCGGTGCGCCTGAAGCTCCGCGGCGTCCTCCGCGCGCGAGTGGCGCTCCGCCTTGACCAGCAGCACGCCCGCGTCGGCCAGCTTGCCGAGGATGCTCACCACGGTGATCTCCTCGAGACGGCTGGCCTGCGTGATCTCCTTGACCGTGCGCGTGCCGTCCACCTGCAGCAGCACGGCGAACTCGTCCCGGCCCATGAGCAGCGGGTTCCTCGGCAGCGTGTTGTAGTCGCCGTTGCGGACGAGCACCGTGGACGGCTGGCCGAGCATCTCGACCGCCAGACAGTACTCCCCTCCCAGCGCCGAGATGTCGAGCAGCACCGAGTGCGTGTCGACCGTGATGTACGCGACCGGCTGCGGCTCGGGGTCGACGACGAAGACGAACGACCCGGACTCCTCCAGCTTGGCGGCGACGAGGGTGTTGGCGATCTGGCGGGAGAGCACCTCGCGCAGCGCGTCCTCGGCGACCGCGCCGTGCTCGACGAGGATGGTGCCGATGGGACGCGGCCGCACCTCCTGCTCGGCCAGCGCGGCCGCCAGCTGCTGGTCGTTGACCAGCGACCGCTTGAGGAGCTGGCTGCCGATGACCGTGTCGGCGGCGACGCGGGTGGAGTCGCGCGTCTCGGCGATGCGCCCCTGGGTGAAGTGGACGTCGACGAGCCGCAGCGGGCACTCGATGTGGAGGGTGCCCGAGCGGCGCATCCTGCCCAGGATCTGCAGGATCTCGACGACGCCGAACGTGTCCAGTGTCCCTTTCATCCTGCCACGAAGTCTATAATCGGGGCCGATGAACGTCGACCTGCACACGCACACCTACCCGGCCTCCGACTGCTCCCGCATCTCCTACCGCGACTACATCGCCTGGTGCGTCGACAACCACGTCGAGGCCATCGCCCTCACCAACCACGGCGACCTCTCCGACAACCGCCGGCTGGGCCCTGCGCTCGCGGCGGAGGGCGTGCTGCTCATCGACGGCGTGGAGATCAGCACCCTCTTCGGGGATTTCGTCGTCTTCTCGCCGGACCTCGACTACCTGGAGACCCTGCGCAGCGTGCAGGAGGCGCCGCGCCCCGGCGACGTCCCCGACCATGCCGCCGTCGTCTGGGTGCACCCGGGGGCGGGCGGCGGGCGCAGCGGGTCCGCCTACTACCCGGGCATCGAGAACATGGTCGCCGGCGTCATCGACGCGGTCGAGGTGTACAACGGCTCGTGGCTCGACGCGCGCTACGTGGGCATCGCCGAGCAGATCGCCGACGCCCTCGGCGTCGCCCGCACCGGCGGCAGCGACGCTCACGACCCCGCGCAGCTCATGGTCTGCTCCACCGAGATCCCGGACCCGGTCACCTCGACCGCGGACGTCGTCCGGGCGTTGCGGCAGGGCGCCACGGTCCCCCAGCGCCGCCGGGCCTCCGCCGCGCGCAAGCGCTTCCGACTCTTCTAGGAGGAACCATGTGGACGCTCGAGGTGCAGACCCGGCAGCGCGTGAGCTTCATCGACATCACCAGGGACGTCGCCCGGCTCGTCGCAGACGCCGGTGACGGCACGGTCGTCGTCTTCGTGCCACACACCACCGCCGGGGTCACGATCAACGAGGACGCCGACCCGTCGGTGCGCGCCGACCTCGAGATGGCGCTCGAACGGCTCGTGCCGCGCGACCTGCCCTTCACGCACGCGGAGGGCAACTCCGACGCGCACACCAAGGCGACCCTGACGGGCAGCAGCGTCACGATCCCCGTCGTGGCGGGGACCCCGCAGCTGGGCACCTGGCAGGGCATCTACTTCGCGGAGTTCGACGGACCGCGCCGGCGCCGCGTACTGGTGACGTTCCTGCGGGCCTAGCTGCTAGCGCCCCAGCACCTGCTCGAACAGGTGGCGCAGCGGGTCGGTGTTGAGCCGCCCGCCCCCGTGCCGCAGCAGCAGGCGCTCGGCGGTGAGGTGCTGGCCCTCGGCCCACAGCGCCTTGAGCCAGTCGCCGGCGTCCCGGGATGCGTACCAGTCCATGCCGAAGTTCTCCTGCAGCATGAGGCGCAGCGCGCCCTCGAGCATCCAAGCCCGCAGGTAGCTGGCGCAATAGAAGCCGTCGTCGACGTCGGCGAGGTAGTTCTCCTCCGGCACCTTGACCTTGGTCGCCGAGGTGAGGCGCCGGCTGTACTCCGCGGGCATGGCCTCCAGGGAGCCGGTCTGCGCGTGCAGCGTGGTCTCGTAGGCCAGCTTGGCGGCGTACCGGCGCATGAAGTACAGGTCGTTGATGGCGGCGAAGCGCACGTAGTCGTCGCTGGCCTCGAAGTCGAGGATGTCCGCGAGCCAGCTGCGGTTGAGGATCAGGTGGTCGAACGTGAATGCGAATCCCTCGGTCACGGCGTTGTCGCCGAGGTGCCGGTACTCGAAGGCGAGGTCGGGGCGCACGTGCGCGAAGTGCTCGGTGTGCCCGGCCTCGTGCAGCAGCATGCCGTAGTCGTCCTGACCCCCGTGCGGCAGCACCACCAGGTAGATCTCGTCCGGTACGCGCACGGGCGCGCAGAAAGCGCGCGGCGACTTGAGCTCGCGGACCTCGGTGTCGAGGTGGACGTTGGGCTGGGCGTCGAGGTCGATGCCCAGCCCGGCGAGCGTGCGCCGCAGCGAGGGCACGAGGGCGTCGGCCCTGAAGACCGGGTCGAAGCCCTCGGCGCGCCACAGGAACGGCAGGTCGGCGAAGGCGAGCTCCGAGAGGGTGACGCCGAGGCGCTCGCGGACCAGCCTGTCCATGACGCGCTCGTACAGGCCTTCGGTGTCGGCGAGAAAGCCCTCGAGCTCGGCGCGGAGGTGGTCGTAGTCGAGCCCGCGCACCGTGCCGTAGAGCTCCTTGTAGTCCGGATACCCGAGCTCCAGCGCGAGGTCGTGGCAGCGCCGCCACAGCGTGTCGTGCAGCGGGTTGAGCCGTTCGGCGGTGGCGGCGAGACGCGCCTCCTGGATGCGGGCCCGGCGCGCCCTGTCCGGCTCGTTGCCCTGCGCGACGCTGGCCTGGCGCAGGCCGATGACCTCGCCGTCCACGGTGATGGTGGCCTCGCCCTCCGTATTGGCGATCTCGTCGCCGAGGTGCTTTGTCTGCTCGCCCATGAAGCCGTCGACGGTGAAGGCGAGCAGGTACGCGAGGCGCAGCTTCTCGTCGTCGACGGCGACGGCGTAGAGCTCCTCGAGCCCGTCGATCGCCTCGCGCGTGAAGAGCTCGGGATAGCGGTCGTAGACCGCCGCCGTGTCGCACCGCGGCTTGCGGCCGGAGAAGTGCTCGTAGTACTCCAGATCGAGAGCGCCGACGAACTCCTCGGCGCGCCTGCGGTACTGCTCCAGGTCGAGGTCGCTCAACGGAGACTCCTTTCGCGGGCCGGCGACGGACCGGAAGGTCCGGGCCCGACTCTACCAGCGGCCGCCGCGACGGACATCCCCTCAGGCGGCGCATGGGGTGGACGATCGGGTGCGAGGCGGACGGCCGCGGGGCACGCCCGGACAGGCTCGCGGCGCCCGGGCGGAGAGGGTACACTGGCTGACCGTGCCACCACGCCCCGGAGACATCGTCGAGCTCGACGTCGCCACGCTCGCCTACGGCGGGCAGGGCGTCGCGCGCCTCGACGAGTTCGTCGTCTTCGTGCGCGGCGCCGTGCCGGGCGACCGCGTGCGTGCCCGCGTGACCAGGCGCAAGCAGTCGCACGCCGAGGCGCGGACGCTGGAGGTCCTGTCGCCGTCGCCGCGCCGCGTGGCGGCGCGCTGCCGCCATGCCCAGGAGTGCGGCGGCTGCGAGTGGCAGACGCTCTCCTACGACGCCCAGCTCGAGTTCAAGCAGCAGCAGGTCGTCGACTCGCTGCAGCGCCTTGCCCACCTCACCGAGTACAGGCTCGAGCCCATCCGCGGGATGGACGACCCCTGGCGGTACCGCAACAAGATGGAGTTCTCGTTCGGCGAGGACGAGCACGGCGGCCTCGTGCTCGGGCTGCACAAGCGCGGTTCGTGGCGGGAGATCGTCGACATCGTCGACTGCGAGCTCGCCTCGCAGCGCATGAACCGGGCGAGGCTGGCGGTCGCGGCCGCATGCCGCCACCTCGGCCTCCGGCCCTACTCGCGAGACGGCGACGGCGGGCTGCTGCGGCACCTCGTCGTCCGCGAGGGACTGGCGAGCGGCGACCTGCTCCTCAACCTCTTCGTCGCCGCCCGCTTCCCGGAGGAGGCCGAGCTCGCCGCCCGCGTCACCGCGGCGAGCGGCTGCACCTCGTTCGCGCTCACGGTGAACGCGTCGCGCGCGGACGCCGCCGTGGGCGACGGCCCGCACATGCTGTCCGGCCCTCCCTCCCTGCGGGAGCGCCTCGCCGGCGTGGACCTGCGCGTGCCGGCCGCCGCCTTCCTGCAGACCAACAGCACCATGTGCGAGACGCTCTACGCGATCGCCCTGCGCTTCGCCGCGCCGGAGCCGGGCCGCGCCGCCGTGGACCTCTACTGCGGCATCGGCTCGCTCAGCCTCCCGCTGGCGCGCGCCGCAAAGGAAGTGCACGCCATCGAGATCCAGGGGGAGGCGATCGACGCCGCGCGCGTCAACGCGGAGCTCAACCGCGTCGACAACGCGGTCTTCTACGCCGCCGACGTGCGGCCGCTGCTGCGCTTCCCGCCGCACCCGGTGCTCGACGCCGGCCGTGCGGACGAAGCCGACAGGCCGGCCGTGGTGATCGCCGACCCGCCGCGCGCCGGGCTGGCGCGCAAGGCGCTGCAGCGCGCCGCGGCCCTCGGCGCCGACCGCTTCGCCTACGTCTCGTGCAACCCCACCACGCTCGCCGGCAACGCCGCCGAGCTCGGCGAGCTCGGCTACCGGCTCACCGGCGTGGCGCCGGTCGACATGTTCCCGCACACGCACCACATCGAGACCGTCGCCCTGTTCGAGCGCATCGCCTGAGCGCGCCCGGCGCCGTCCGGCTCCGGGCGGTGACCCGGCGGCGACGCAGTCAGGCCGGCGGCGCCTCTCCCCCGCGCCGCATCCCCCGCACGATGAGGTCCGCGTTCACGGCGAGGAAGGCGACCGACAGCAGCGGCAGCGCCGGAAGCGCCGTCCACCACATGGCGAGGGCGATGGTGCAGAGGAACGACGCGACCATCGCCACGGCGCTCCAGCCGGTGCGCAGCCTGAAGCGTCGCGCCGCGCCGAGGTAGAGCGCGAAGAAGAGCACGTCGCTCGTCCCGAGGCCGGTGAAGGCCTCGTCGTACGAGTACCCGGACCACGTGGCCGCGACGATGAAGTACCCGACGACGACCGGCCCCTTGTCGAGGATCGCCCGGGTGGGTCCCGCCGCGACGCTGACGACGTCCACGATGGCGGACACCGCGGCCACGACCACGATCCAGCTGACGCGCTCGAGCTCGCCGGCGATCCAGATGCCGAGAGCGGCGGCGAAGACGACCTTGGCGACGTTCGCCGCCGGCACCCAGCCCAGCCAGACGAAGAGCACGGCCAGCGGGAGGGCGGCCAGGGCGACCAGCGGGAGCCGCCGCCCCAGCGCGCCGAGCGGCAGCATGCCCCACACGAGCACCGCGACGGCGGAGAGCACGATCGTCGAGGACAGCAGGATGTTCGCGCGCAGCGGAGGCGCCGGCAGGAGGCGGCTGCCGAAGCCCCAGGCGAGCAGCACCGCGACCGCGAGGGCGGGAACGACGAGGCGTTTCATCCGGGGCGGGCGGCCGGAGCCGCCGACATCAATACGGCGGGATGTTGTCGTACCACTCGCCGAGGCGCCGGAAGGCCCGCCAGAACCCGGCCTTGAGCCGCTGCTCGTCCAGCGACACGTCGATGTCGGGCGTGACGAGCACCTCGGTGCCCGGCGTGAAGTCGACGATCTCGCCGGGCGCGTACTCGAGCTCGCGGGCCAGGGGCACCTTGGCGGTGTTGAGCGCGGCGACTGTCTCCTCGCCCATGGCGACGATGAGCTTGGGATTGACGATCGCGAGCTCGCGGCGCAGGTGGTCGAGGCACTTGGCCTCCGGATGCGCCTCGCGGACCTCGCCGCACTTGATGACGTTGGTGCCGTACAGCTGCAGCGGATCGATCTTGAGGCGCTGGCAGCTCTTCATGAGCGCGGTTCCGGCCCGGCCGAAGAAGGCGACGCCTTCGTGCAGCTCGGACGGCCGCGCCTGGTACTTGAGCAGGAAGATGTCCGCCATCGGGTGCCCCGAGCCGATCACCGGCATGGTACGCGCGTGGCTGCAGCGCGAACACCTGAGGATCTCGCCGGTCAGCTCGTTGATCTCGCTGATGGCCCGGGTCAGGTACTTGTCGTAGATCTCGTTGGGTTGTGCCACGCGGTACCTCTCTCAGGGGTGCTGCTGGCTAGCGAGTTCGCCGCCACGCAGCGAACTCCTCGCACCGGCCCGACAAATGCGGGAACGCCTCGATTATCCGCGCGCTATGCAGGGGAATCCACCTGCCCGTCGTTTCTCGCGGCCCCACCCATCGTGGTCTGCAGCAGCTTGAGCGACTGCAGGTAGATGCGGCTCCGCGGCCGGCGGACGATACGGCTCTCGGCGAGGGCCGCCACGAAGTCGTCCGGTCCGGTGAAGTCGTCGATGCCGCAGAGCGTGGTCCCGATGCCCGGCAGCACGTGCGCGTCGCTGCCGGCCGCGGCCGGCAGCCGGTACCGCTGCGCGAAGCGCTCGGCGAGCTCGTTGAACCCCGGGAACGCCAACCGCGAGTTGAAGACCTCGACGACGTCGATGTCGTCGACGTTGGCGCGCAGGACCCCGGGACCGGGGATCGTGTGCAGCCGGTCGAAGGGGTGCGGCACGTAGACGATGCCGTGCTGCTCCCTGATCGCGGCGATGCTCTCGGCGAAGGTCATGCCGCCGGGGATGGTGCGCTCCAGGAAGAGGCCGATCACCTCGCCCTCGCTCGACTTGACCTCCTCCCCGACGATGACGCGGACGCCGTAGCGGTCGGCCAGCTCGCGAGCCTCGATGCCGCCGGCGACGCTGTCGTGGTCGGTGATCGCGACCACGTCCAGACCGACCTCGCGGGCCCGCTCGAGGATGTCGGCCACGGGCATCACGCAGTCCTTGCTGTGGTGCGTGTGGATGTGGAAGTCGGCGAACAGCTCGCGCTGCTGGCGACGGCGGCGCGGCAGCGGGTCTCGCCGCCGGCGAGCCGCCTCCCCGTACACCTCGAGGATCTCCCCGGTCACCCGGTCCCAGTCGTAGCGGCGGGAAGCGCGCAGGGCGTGGGCCGCCAGCCGATGGCGGAGCTCGTCTTCGCCGAGCACCCGAGAGAGCGCCGTCGCGAGCGCAGCGGGGTCGCGCGGCGGGACGAGGAGGCCGGTGCCCTCGTTCTGCACCACCTCGTCGTAGCCGGGGATCTGCGAGGCGACCACGGTGGCGCCGGAGGCCATGGCCTCGATCAGGGCGACGCCCGCCGTCTCGGGGCCGAAGGACGGCGCGCAGAACACGTCGGCCGCGCGCAGCAGCGAGGCCACCTCCGGGCGGCTCAGCCGCCCGTGGAAGCGGACGCGGTCCTGCCAGGCGGGCGGCACCAGACGCGCGTAGCGCCGTTCCTGCAGATCCCCGCCGCAGACCTCGACGACGACGTCGTCGTGCCCGTCGCCGAGGTGACGCAGAGCGCGCAGGAGCACGCCGAGCCCCTTGCGCCGCTCGACGCCGGCGCTGTACACCACGCGCCGCGGCCCGGCGGGGCGCTCGCCGGCCGGGCGGAACAGCGCGTGGTCCACGCCCGGCGGGATGACGCGGTACGCGCCGGGAAACGTGAGCGCCGCCGCGTCGCGCGCGGCGGCCGACGAGGCGATCGCCGCGTCGAGCGAGTCGAAGAGGCGGCGAAGCTGCGGCCGGGTGGACCAGAACGGCCGCATCTTCTCCGGGTTGGCGTGGAACGTCGCGACCAGCGGGCAGCCCGCGTGGCGCAGCGCCGACCAGCCCAGGCCGGGGACGAACGGCTCGTTGAGGTGAAGAAGGTCGAAGTCCTCGGCCCCCAGCAGGACGTCGATGTTGGCGATGAGGTCCGCCGGCGCCGCGATGAGCTTGAGGGAACCGCTCTCCTTGACCGCGTACGTGGCGCCGGCGAAGAAGAAGTGGGGATACGGCTCGTCGGCCAGGAACACCGTCTCACGGTCGCCGGTGAGCACCGCCTGGACGCGGCGGCGCGCCTCGGCGACCGCCGGGCGGTCGGCGGTCGGGGCGATCACCGTCACCCGGTGCCCGGCCCGCGTGAGCCTCTCGGCCAGCGCCCGGACCTGCTCGTTCACGGCCGACGGCGTGGACCAGAGAAACGGCGTGAGGATGCCGAGCTTGAGAGCCATGACCGTCATGGTACCGCACGCCGCCGCGAGACCACACGCACGAAGGGGCGGCGAGGGCTCATACCCTCGCCGCCCCTTCGGAGCGGATCGCTTGCGGTGACTACCCCTGGCAGACGGCGCCGGCGCCCGGACCGTCGCCGCTGATGAACTCCTCGGTCATGCGGCGGCACTGGTCGTCGGGATGCTGCACCGGCGGCGACTTCATGAAGTAGCTGCTGGGGCCCTCGAGCGAGCCGGCGAGGCCGCGGTCCAGCCCGATCTTGGCGCAGCGCACCGCGTCGATGACGATGCCGGCGCTGTTCGGCGAGTCGACGACCTCGAGCTTGAGCTCGATGTTGAGGGGCACGTCGCCGAAGGTGCGGCCCTCCATGCGGATGTAGGCCCACTTGCGGTCGTCGAGCCACTTGACGTAGTCGCTGGGGCCGATGTGCACGTTGTCGGCGCCCATGTCGTAGTCGAGCTGGCTGGTGACGGCGTTGGTCTTGCTGATCTTCTTGGACTCGAGGCGCTCGCGCTCGAGCATGTTGAGGAAGTCGGTGTTGCCGCCCACGTTGAGCTGGCTGGTGCGCTCGAGCTTGACGCCGCGCTCGCGCATGAGGCGGGTGAGCACGCGGTGCACGATGGTGGCGCCGACCTGGCTCTTGATGTCGTCGCCGATGATCGGCACGCCGGCCTCGACGAAGCGCTTCTGCCAGTAGGGCTCGCGGGCGATGAACACGGGCACGCAGTTCACCATGGCGCAGCCGGCGGTGAGGATCTGCTCGGCGTACCACTTGGTGGCCTCTTCGCTGCCGACGGGAAGGTAGCTGACCACCACGTCGGTCTGCGTCTCCTTGAGGATGCCGACGATGTCGGCGGTCGGGCCGGGAGCCTTCTCGATGATCTGCGAGAGGTACTTGCCGAGCCCGTCGTGCGTCATGCCACGGGCGACGGTGACGCCCTTGTTGGGCACGTCGCTGAACTTGACGGTGTTGTTGGGAGTGGTGAAGACGGCCTCGCTGAGGTCCTTGCCCACCTTGTTCTTGTCGATGTCGATGGCGGCCACGAACTCGATGTCCCGGACGTGGTAGCCGCCCACGACGGGGTGCATGAGGCCCGGGACGAAGTCGCTCTTCTTGGCGTTCTTGTAGAACTCCACGCCCTGCACGAACGAAGAAGCGCAGTTGCCGACGCCGATGATCGCAACGCGAACTGGATTGCCCAAGATCGGTCTACCTCCACTGGATGCGGCCACCCCGGCGGCCGCGTCGATCGGAGCGGGGTCCGGGCGCACGAGGCAGGCCCGACCGGCTCGAGATAACGCGCGGGAGTATATCACGCGGAGGCGGCCGGACCGGCGCGGCCACCACAGGGAGACGGCTCAGTACGCGCGGTCCCCGCGGCCGCTGGGCTCGGGCCAGAGGTCGTCCGCGAGCGGCTCGGCCGCGGGCGCCGCCGCAGGAGGCTCCTCGAGCGCCGGCGGCCCCTCCAGGGCGCGCAGCTTGCGCAGCACGTGGACCTCGCGGTGCACCACGGTGATCACGGTGAGCAGTGTGAGGAAGTACAGCCACCACACGAGGAAGCTCGTGCCACCCGGTTCCCACCACGAGAAGAGGAACGCGATGCCGAGGCCGACCAGGCGCTCCGGCCGCGACATGAAGCCGACCTTGCAGTCCACGCCGAGCGCCTCCGCCCGGGCGCGGATGTACGAGACCATCTGCGCCGCGCCCATGAAGACGAGGACGGCGATGATGGGAGCCCACTCCGGGCCCTCGCGCACGAAGTAGACCACGAGGGCCGCGGCCACCATGAGCTCGGAGACGCGGTCGAGCGTGGAGTCGAGGAACGCACCGGCCTTGGTGGGGCCGGCGCCGGCACGCGCCACGGCCCCGTCCATGCCATCGCAGAGCGACGCGATGATGCCGACCACGAGCGCCCAGCCGAAGTACCCGGTGATGATGAGCGGCAGGGCGGCGACCTGCAGCAGCAGGCCGATGTAGGTCATCATGTCGGCGGTGAAGCCGCGGCGCGCGAGGATCGCGCCCAAGCGGAAGAACCCGGCCCGGGCACCTGCGGTGTACCGCGTCTTGAGGTTCGTCACGTCAGCCGTCGCGCTCGCGCACGGTGACTGCCGGCGACTGCGGCACGGCGCTCGGCTGCACGTTCACGGCGAAGGCCCACGCGGCCAGGGCGACGAGCGCCCCGGCGACGGCGTCGATGATGAAGTGGTTGCCCGTCGCCACGATGGCGACCAGCACGACCACGGCGTAGAGGAAGCCGAGATACCGGGTCCAGCGGCCGCGCGCGAGCGTGTAGAGCATGATGCCGATGAAGAGCGCGTAGCCGAAGTGCAGGCTCGGCATGGCGGCGAACGGGTTCGCGAGCAGCCCGTTCTCGAGGATCGACGTGCGCACGCCGTGCAGGAAGTTGATGTCGACGACGCCCGACGTGAAGATCATCCGCGGCGGCGCCGTGGGCAGCAGCGCGAACACGATCACCGCGATGAAGTTCATCACGAGGAACCAGTTGCGGTACAGCACCCACACGCCCCGGTGCTGCGTGAACACCCACACCATGGCTCCGATGATGATGGGAAGGTGCGCGTACTGGTAGATCCACACCAGCGCCGTCATCAGCGGCTCCACCGTGCTCACTCGGCCCTGGATCCAGGGTTCCCACCAGATGCCCAGCGCCTTCTCGAGGTTCATGAAGAACACCCCGTTGGCCAGCGCGATGGCGTCGCGGCCCTGCGCGAGCGCGCGCGAGACGTCGTAGGCGGCGTAGCACACGACCATGATGAGGACCTGGCGCACGACGTCCTCGCCGCCGCTGGGGGCGAAGGAGAATCTCGCGTCGTTGAGGAGCCTGCCCACGGTGGGCCTGAGACGCGCGTTCACCCTCTTCGACCTCCCGTCAGGTGGACGTCACGGGCGGGCGCCCGTATCCGAAGAACGATAACAGAGCCCCGAACGCCCGGGCAACTGAGACAGAGTGTTCCCGTTCTGCGCGCCGCCTCCTGCGCGGGGTGTTGCGGCGCTCGCGGCGCGCCGGTCCGGACGCGGAACGTGGTGGGGATGGTGGGCCGTGAAGGATTCGAACCTTCGACCTTGGGATTAAGAGTCCCCTGCTCTACCAACTAAGCTAACGGCCCACGCGCGTGCGAGGCGATATGGTACCAGCCGACCGCGATCTTGCCAAACGGCTCCGTCAGGCGCCGAAGACGTGGCGTCCGGCGACCTCGTAGCCCTCTTCTGCACAGGCCGCTTCGATCGCTTCGAGCGTCACGGCGTCGGCGTCGAAGTCGACGGTCACGGTCTTCTCGGCGACGTCGACGTCGACCGCGCCGACGCCGCCCAGGGCGCCGACCGCCTTCTCGATCGCCATCTTGCAGTGGTTGCAGGACACCGACGGTACGTTGAGCACGACGTGCGTCTCAGCCATGTTCCGCCTCGCAGTGCCTTCGGCCAGCGAGTCGCTCAATAGCGCTCCGTATGCTTCGTGACTCTACGGGCATTAGTCGTTCCTTCCCGGCGCGGCGGCCGACCCGAGCTCGTCGAGCTTGAAGGTGGCCGACCGGCCCTCTCCGAGGTCGACGGTGACGCTGTCGACCGGCGCCAGCAGATCCGTGACCTTACCTTCCCCGGCAGGCGTGCGGACTATCGCGCCGCGCTTGGGCGCCCGCTTGCGGAACGAGACGTAGACCTGGTGCTCGTACTTGAGGCAGCACATGAGCCGGCCGCAGCACCCGCTGATCTTGGTGGGGTTGAGCGGCAGGTTCTGGTCCTTGGCCATGCGGATGGACACCGGCTCCTGGTCGCCGGCGAAGGTGGCGCAGCAGAGGCTGCGGCCGCACGGACCGTAGCCTCCGACGATGCGCGACTCGTCGCGGGCGCTCACCTGCTTGAGCTCGACCCGGCGGCCGACACGGTCGCCGAGCCGGTTCTGGAGCTCGCGCACGTCGGTGCGCTCCTCGGCGAAGAAGGTGATGGTGAGCCTGGGGCCGTCGAACGCCTGGCGTGCCTCGACGACCTTGATGTCGAGCTTGAGCTCGCCCGCGAGGCGCCGGCACTCGCGCTTGGCCGAGCACTCCGTCTCACGGCGCGAGGCGATCGCCTCGAGGTCGGCGGGCGTCGCCTTGCGCAGCACCCGGCGGAGGCCGCGCGGGGCGTCGGCGGCGGCCACCTCGGCCGCGGCCTTGACGACCCGCCCGAAGTCCGTGCCCCGGGTGGTGTCGACCACGACGCCGTCGCCGGGCGCCAGCTCGAGGTCGCCGGCGCTGAACTGGTAGACCCTGCCGCCGCCGCGGAACACGACGCTGCAGATCCTAGGCACTGGCGGAGACCTCCTCGAAGCGCGCGAACATCGCTTGCAGCGCGAGCTTCTGGTCGATGTTGAGATACAGGTCTTTGCGGGTCTTGGCGCTGACACCGAGGAGACGCGCGTAGTGCTCCGGCGTCGCCACGACCGCCTCGACGAGCGCGTCGCGGTGGTCGCTGTTCCAGAGTACATCGGATGCCCCGGAAGCGACCACCCAGAGGTCGCGCACCCACGACACGAGAAGGTCCAGCGCGTCCTGGGCGGCGAGCCGGCGGCGGCGCGCGTCCTCGCGCTTTGCCCGGCTCTCCGCCTGCTTGACGTACCACTCGAGGTCCTTCTTGTCCTGGAACTGCCGCTCGAGGTCCGCCAGCCGCCGCGCGAGGTCCTCCTCGAGCGCGGCGGCGATCTCCGCCTGCTGCCGCTCGAGGACGGCGATGAACGCAGCGCCCGGCTCGGGCCCGTCGGCGGGGCGCTCGCCGGCCGTCAGCGCGGCCGCGTACCGCAGGTAGTCCTCGCGGCGCCGTGGTCCCGCCGCGTCTTCCGCGAAGCGAGCCGCCCTCTCGACCGAGCCGAGCGACAGCCGCGCCAGCGCCTCGGCGGCGCCCGGGTCGACGTGGTGCCGCTCCACGAGGTACGCGCTCACCTCGGTGTCGCTGAGCGGCCGGAACTCGACCACCTGGCAGCGCGAGACGATGGTCGGCAGGACGCGCTCCAGCCTGTCCGTGACCAGGATGAAGACGACGAACGACGGCGGCTCCTCGATGCTCTTGAGCAGCTTGTTGGCGGCCGCCGGGTGCAGGTACTCCACCTCGGGGATGACCCACACGCGGCGGGAGGCCGAGAACGGCTTGAGACTGAGGTCGGCGACGACCGGCTCGATCTGCTCCACGCGGATCACGTCGCCCTCGCGCTCGAGCAGGTGCAGGTCCGGGTGCATGCCGCGGCGGGCGCGCGCGCACTCGGGGCAGGCGCCGCAGCCCTCGCAGGGCGCGACGAGGGCCACGCCGAGCTCCCGCGCGAACTCCGTCTTGGCCAGGCCTTCCGGGCCGGCCAGCAGGTAGGCGTGGCTCAGCGCGCCGGACCCGGCGGCACGCTCGAAGAAGGCCTTGGCCTGCTCCTGCCCGGGGATGTCGGCGAACACGACCGGCTCCTCAGTCGCCGAGCCGCAGGCCGGCGTCGGCGACGGCCTCGAGCGCGGCGGCCTCCACGTCGGCGGCCACGAGCTCGACGTCGCGAAAACCGTCGATGAGCCGGACCCGCTCGGGCCAGCGACGGGCGAGCGCGGCGAAGCCGGCCGCCACGCGCTGCTGGAACTCGAGCCCCTCCGCCTCGATCCGGTCGGCGGAGCCGGCGCCGCCGGCGCGCGCCAGCCCGACCACGGGGTCGACGTCGAGCAGCAGGGTGAGGTCCGGCAGCAGGCCGCGCAGCCCCGGCTGGTTGACGGCGAGGACCTCGTCGACGCCCAGCCGGCGGGCGAAGCCCTGATAGGCGAGCGACGAGTCGACGAAGCGGTCGAGGATGAGCACGCGGCCCGCCGCGAGCTCGGGCAGCAGGACGGTCTCGACGAGCTCGGCGCGCGCGGCTGCGTAGAGCAAGGCCTCGGTCCACGGCGCCAGCGAGGAGGGGCCGTGGAGCAGCACGTCGCGGATGGCCTCCCCGGCGGGGGTGGCGCCGGGCTCCCTGATGACCGTGCCCGGCGCGGACGCCGGCCCTGCCGGCAGACCGCAGGCGGCCAGACGCTCGCACAGCAGGGCCGCCTGGGTGCTCTTGCCGCACCCGTCGCATCCCTCGAGTGTGATGAGGACGCCGCGCCTCTTCCCGGACGAGCCTCGCTCAGGCATGAGTCTCTCCCCCGCCGGCCCGGCCGGCCCTCAGCCGGCGGCTTTCTTCCGCGCCTTGTACTTCTCTTTGCTCGGGCAGTCGATGTCGATGCAGAGCACCCACGGGCGCCCGCGCCCGCCGCCGCCGACCACCTTGATCTCCGGCCAGCCGCACTCCGCGCAGACCTTGCCGGTCGGCACGATGGTGCCGCGTTGCGGCAGCGGGAACGTCTGCCCGCAGCCGCGCCGCGGGCGCTCGCCCTCGGCGGCGGGCTGCTGCGGCTCCTCGCCCTCCTTGCCGACGCAGGCGGCGAAGCGCTTGCCCGTCTTGCCGCGGAGCACGCGGAGCTGCCCGCCACAGTTCTTGCAGGTGCCGAGCGTGAGGTCCTCGCGCACCCCGCTCTTGATGCGGTCACGGATGTCGTCCGCGTGCGCGTCGAGCAGCTTCCAGGCCTGCTCGAGCATCTCCTGGCTCTCGGCGACGACGTCCTCGCGGCGAAGCGCGCCCTCGCTGATGCGGTCCATCTCCTTCTCCAGCCTGGCGGTCATCTGGCTGGACGAGATGTCGACCGGCGCCTTCTCCATGGCGGCGTCGAACGCGGCGATGAGCGCCATCCCGAGCTCGGTGGGCTCCACGGGGTTGTCGCGCACGTAGTTGCGGTCGTAGAGGTGCTGGATGATGTCGGCGCGCGTGGCCTTGGTGCCCAGGCCGAGCTCCTCCATCTTCTCGAGCAGCTTGCCCTGGCCGTAGCGGCCCGGAGGCTGCGTCTCCTTGGCCTCCGAGCGCAGTTCGAGCACCTTGAGCGTGTCGCCCGGCTGCAGCGGCGGCAGCGGGCGGTCGCGCTTGGCCGCGTACCTCTCGTAGACCTCGAGGTAGCCGAGGCTCGCCACGCGGGCGCCATAGGCGAGGAACGGCTCCGGGCCCAGGGCGATGTCGACGCGCTGCCGCTCGATGACCGCCGCCGGCAGCAGCGTCGCCAGGAAGCGCCGGGCGACCAGGTCGTAGACCTTGGCCTGGTCGCCGCTCAGCTCCTTCTTGGGCACGCCGACCGGGTAGATCGGCGGATGGTCGGTGGTGCGCTTCTTGCCCCTCGACGGCGTGAGCTTGTCCTGACCGGCGAGCCGGGCCGCCGTGGCGGCGACCGGCTGCCAGCGCGCCAGCTCGCGCAGGCTGCCGTGCAGATCGAGCGACGGCGGATAGACGGTGTTGTCCGTGCGCGGGTAGCTGATGAGGCCGTCGAGGTACAGCGACTCGGCGGCGCGCATGGCGCGCGCCGGCGTCATGCCGGCGCCCGACGCCGCGCTCATGAGTGCGGTGGTGTTGAACGGCGCCGGCGGCTTGTCCTGGCGCGGTTCGGCCTTGTACGCCGTGACCTCTGCGGTCTCGACCTGGGCGCGCTCGAGCGCCTTCTCCATCGCCTCCTGCGTGTCGAAGCGCCCGCTCGCGTGCGCCACCTCGAACGGGGCGCCGTCGTGCTCGAGCGTCGCCTTGATCTCCCAGTAGGGTACGGCGACGAAGGCGCGCCGCTCGAGCTCGCGGTCGACCACGAGACGCAGGGTCGGCGACTGCACACGGCCCACCGAGAGGTAGTCCGAGCCGTACCGGTAGGAGGCCAGCGACATGAAGCGCGTGAGCACCGCGCCCCAGATGAGGTCGATGTCCTGGCGGGAGTGCGCCGCCTCGGCGAGGTTGAAGTCCACGGTGGAGGGCTTGGCGAAGGCGGCGTTGACCTCCTCCGGCGTGAGCGCCGAGTAGCGCACGCGCACGTGCCGGTCCACCACGGCCGCCGGCAACATGGGCTTGACGTGCGGGTCGCCGTTCGAGGGCGCGGGCGCCGGCGTCTTGTCGCGCGCCTCCCCATCCTTGGCGGCGGCCGCCTTGCGCTTCTTCTTCTCCGGCTTGTCGCCGGGGTTGTGCTTGAGCGCGTCGCCGCGCAGGATCTCGAGCGCCTCGTGGCCGATGAGCTCGCCCTCACGGTCGTAGTCGGTGGCGATGACCAGTTCGGTGGCGCCCTTGGCGGCGGCGCGCAGCGCGGCCAGCGTGCCGGCGGCGCCGCCGTCCACCACCCAGGCGAGGCCGGGCTTCTCGATCATGTCGCCGAGGTACTTGAGGCTCCAGCGCTTGTAGGTGTTGGGGAACACGGTCTCCATGACGTGCCCGCGCAGCCCGATGGCCACGGCGTCTCCGCCGTCGTGGGTGAAGTGGTACGACCTGACCTTCTGGCGGCCGCGACCGTGCTCCTGGACGGTCACCTTGCCGCCCAGGATCTCCGCGATCTTGCGCGCGGCCGAGTCCTTTTCTGTGACGATGAGCTTCACTGTGACCTCAATGACGGTAGAGAGAGACGACCAAGACTGCCGGAGTTAATACCACCCGGCAAACCCGGCAGTCGAGATTGACGTTGGCGCTGCCGGTCAGGCGAGCGCGGCGAGAGCCTCGTCACGCGTGGCGTGCATCGAGAACACGCGGTCGAGGCCGGTGATGCTGAGCACGCGCTCGACCGGCCGCGTGGTGACGACGATGGTCATGGCGCCGCCGGAGCCGTGCACGCGGCGCACCCCGCCGATGAGGACGCCGAGAGCGGTCGAATCGATGAACGTGATCTGGCTGAGGTCGACCACGAGCCGCTTCACGCCGGAGTCCAGCAGCTCGAGGAGGCACTCCTTGAACTGCGGGGCGGTGTAGATGTCGACCTCGCCGCTGAGGACGATCACCCCGAGATCGTCGTCGAGACGCTCGCTGGAGACACTGAACATATCACTCATGGACCGGACCCCTTAGTTGGTCGGCGATGGCGATGGCTTGGGCGTGGAGCCCGGCGTGTTGGCCTCGATCCAGGCCTTGACCTGCGGCGCGTCCGGGGACTGCGGGTCGAGCTCCAGGAACTTGGTGAAGGCGAGCAGCGCGGTGCTGGTGTCCCCCGCGTTGATGGCGACGCTGGCCATCTCGAAGTACGACTGCGGGTCCTTGGGCTTGAGCGCGGTGATCTTGCCGTAGATGCTGGTGGCCGCCTGGTAGTCCTGCAGGAAGAGCTGGATGTCGGCGGTGCGCCGGAGCACCTCCAGGCGCTGCTCCCTCGCTTCCTTGCCCTTCTGCTCGGCGAGCAGATCGTCGGCCTTGGTATAGGCGTCCGCCGCCCGCAGCCAGAAGGCCCTCTGGGCCGGCGAGCCCTGCTGTTCCTGGTTGGCGCGGAACTCGAGCTGCTGGGCCAGGTTCTTCCAGGCCGCCACATCCGTGGGGTCTGCGTCGACCGCGGCCTGGTACTTGGCGATCTGCTGGTCCAGCTCCTCGGTCACGTCCTGCTGGCTGCTGTTGAACCACGTGCAGCCGTTGAGCACTCCCGAGTACCCTACGACGAGGAAGGCGGCCATGAGGAAGGCCATCCCCCCGAAGACGATCTTCTGCCAGAACTTGACCTTGCGACGATCGAGCAGCACTTAGACGCTCTCCTCTCGGTGGACGGGCGCCACGTGCCACCAGCCGGAGTCGGCGCCGCCGACCTCGACGGCGCCGGTGAGCACGCGGTCCTGAAGCTTCTCGCGGACGGCGACGGCCCGGGCCCGGATGGCGTCGGCATCGACGTCCACGTGGATCCGGTCGCGGTACAGCTCACGTCCGCCGACGACCGTGAGCGTGACGTCGTCCTGGTTGGCGCCGTAGACGAGCGCCGAGTACGGATCGGCGATCGGCGCGAAGTGCGAGCGCGAGACGTCGACGGCGATGAGGTCGGCCCACTTGCCGGGCTCGAGGCTGCCGACGGCGGCCTCCATGCCCAGCGCCTCCGCGCCCCCCAGCGTGGCGATGCGCACGCACCGCTGGGCGTCGAGCACGCCCACGTCGCGCTCGACCGCGCGGTGCAGGAACAGCATCGTCCGCATCTCGTCGAACATGTCCATGATGTTGCTCGAGGCCGGGCTGTCCGTGCCGAGGCCGACACGCACCCCCTCGTGCAGGAGGCCGGCGAGCGGGGCGACGCCGCAGCCGAGCTTGGCGTTGCTCTTGGGGCAGTGCGCCACGGCGGCGTCTTTGGCGCGCAGGATGCGGATGTCGTCGCGCGTCACGTTGACGCAGTGGACGGCGAGGAAGTCCGGGTGCAGCACGTCCCACTGCTGCAGGTACTTGATGGGCGTGACGCCGTAGGGCTGGACGAGCATGCGCTCCCAGCCCATCTTCTCGCGGTAGTCGTGCGCGAACTTGCCCGAGCCGGAGCGGATGTAGGTGAGCTCGTCCTGGCTCTCGGCGACGTGGCTCATGACCTTCAGGCCGCGCTCGCGGGCCAGCGCGCTCACGGCCTGGTACAGCCGGCTGGAGACCGTGTAGGGAGCGTGCGGCGCCAGGCCGACCTCGAACGTGGCCGGCGCGGCGGCCTGCGCGGCGTCGAGCCGCCGCACCACGTCCGCCATGGTCTCGTCGAAGCGCGCGTCGTCGACGCCGAAGACCTCGAGGTACAGGCGGCCACGGAGTCCGGCCGCACCGGCCGCCTCCAGCGTCGCCGCGCCGTAACTCGTGTCGGCGACCGTCGTGATGCCGGAGGAGAGAGCCTCCATGGCGCCCAGCTGGGCGCTGATGCGGTACTCGTCCGGCGCGAGCGACGCCTTGACGTCCACGAGGCTGATGATCCAGTCGCCGAACTCGGCGTCGTCGAGGATGCCGCGGAACGTGGTGTACTCCATGTGGCTGTGGCAATTGACGAAGCCCGGCATGATGATCGACCGGCCGGTGTCGACGACCGCCGCGCCCGGGTGGTCGGCGATCAGGCGCGGAGCGGGGCCGACGGCGACGATGCGCCCATCGCCGCCCACGGCGACGCCCCCGTCGGGCAGGACGGGCGCGGCCACCGGGAGTACCCAGTCGGCACGATAGATCGTGATGTCGCGGTCGGTGTCGGTCATGCGGCTGCCCAGAGCGCGAGGGAGGCGCTTCGGCCCCCCACGTGGCAGGAGTATAGGGGAGCCCCGAGCACGGTGGCAAACAGCGCCGTCACTCACGACGGGCAGGTCCCGGCGGTATACTCCCCGCACCAGCGACGGGAGGGCCGCAGCGTGCAGCAGGGACAGAGACCGAGCATCTCAGCGGACGTCGTCACCAGTGCGGTGTGGGACGCGGTGAAGGGCCTCGCGGGCGTCCGCGACCTCTATCGCAACCCCCTGCAGAGCCTGGGCGAGCGAGTCCACCTGGAGCGCCACGGCCCCGTGCGGCTGGACGACGGAGAGGACGGCCCGCTGCTGGAGATCCATCTGGTCGTGGAGGCCGGCTCGGACCTGGCCGCCGTCGGCGAGGCGGCCGCCCGCGCCGGCGCCACCTATCTCACGCGCACGACGGGCAACCCGATCACCCGCGTCGAGGTGTACGTCGACGACATCGCCGACCCCTCCACGTGAGGGCGATCGACCTGACCGTCGCCAGCAGCGACCTGCTGGCCCCCTGCTGCTCCACCTGCACGTGGTGGCTCACCCGGCCCGGCATCACGGCCGGGCCCGGGCTGCGGCAGGAGTGGGAGCGCGAGGCCGAGGCCGAGGCCGGGTTCTTCGGGCGGGCGCTGCTCGAGGGCGACGCGGTCATCGGCTGGATGCACGTCGCCGCGGCTCGTCTGGTCCCACACGCTCGCGCCCTGCCGGCGGGCCCGGCCTCTCCCGACGCCTACCTGCTCACCTGCGCCTACTTCTACGACGAGGAGTACCTGCACGGCTTCCGCTTCCTGCTCCAGGAGATCGAAGCGGCGCTCAAGCACCGCCGCGTCGCTGCGCTGGAGGCGTTCGGCCTGGGCCACGCCCGCGGCGACGACGCCTTCCGCGGCTACCTGCGGGAGCTCAATCTCTTCAACCCGGACGTGCTCGAGGGCGGCGGGTTCAGACCGGTGCAGCAGAAGGGCGAGGTGGCCAGGTTCCGTCTCGACCTCGCCGCGCTCATCGAGGCGCCGCGCCGCAGCGTCGCGTGGGAGCACGTGCAGGCGCCGGCGGGCACGCAGCCCGTCTGACGGCCGCGCGACTGCGGTCGCGGCCGGCCTACCGGTACAGCCGCGGCAGGCGCTGCTTCCAGTCGTCGGGGGCGACCGCCTCCAGCGCGTCGTCGAGCGTGACGATCCCCAGCAGCCGCCGCTCCGCGTCGACCACGGGGATGGCCAGGAGGTCGTACTTGGTCATGATCCGGCCGACCTCCTCCTCGTCCACGTCGGCCGTCACCTCCACGAGATCGTCCTCCATGAACGTCGTCATCTGATCGTCCGGAGCGGCGAGGACGAGGTCGCGCAGGCTCACCACGCCGACGAGCCGCTCCTCGGCGTCGACGACGTAGAGATACGTCATCATGTGCTGCTCGGGGCGTTCCCGGCGGATCCAGGCGAGCGCCTTGCCGGCCGTGGCCTTGCGCGGCAGCATCACGAAGTCGGTGGTCATGAGCGACCCCGCCGTGTGCTCGGGGTGGCTGGCGAGGCGGCGCAGGTCCTGCTCGCGCTTGTCCGGGAGGCGCGCGAGGAGCTCCTGCGCCAGCGTGTCCGGAAGGTGAC
>DASUMX010000094.1:0-8524 GCA_036277455.1 Thermoleophilia bacterium | reverse complement strand
GGCGCGCGCGCTGAGGCGCATGGTGTCGTAGGCCTGGTCGAGCTTCCTCGTGGCGGCGGCGTCCAGGCCGCAGAAGCGGCGCAACTGGCGCGTGGTCATGTGCGCGTTGGCGTACGTCCCCGTGCCGGCGAGCCGCGCCAGCTGCCGGCGCCGCGCGGCCACGACACGGTCGCGGATCGCGGCAGAGGACTCGGACGGGCGTTTGTCGCGACGTGCTCTCGGCGGCACCCGCGGCACGTCCAGGCGCAGGTCGATGCGGTCGAGCAGCGGGCCGCTGAGCCGGGACCTGTACTGCTGCAGGCGAAAGCCCATGCAGGTGCACTCGCGCTCCTTGTCACCGGCGAAGCCGCAGGGGCAGGGGTTCATCGCGGCGACGAGCATCAGCCGCGCGGGATACGTCACCGACGTGAGCCGGCGGCTGATGGTCACCTCGCCGTCCTCGAGCGGCTGGCGAAGGCCCTCGAGCGCCGAGAGCCTGTACTCGGCGAACTCGTCGAGGAAGAGCACGCCGAGGTGGGCGAGGCTCACCTCGCCCGGGCGCGGCGTGCCGCCGCCGCCGACGAGCCCCGGAGAGGAGATGGTGTGGTGCGGCGCCCGGAAGGGCCGCCGCACCACCAGCGGCTCCCCGGGCGGCAGCAGTCCCGCGACGCTGTGGATGCGGGTGATCTCGATCGCCTCGTCGCGGGTGAGCGGCGGCATGATGCCCGGCAGCCGCCGCGCGAGCATGGTCTTGCCCGCGCCCGGCGGCCCCGTCATGAGCACGTTGTGCGCGCCGGCCACGGCGATCTCGAGCGCGCGCTTGACCCCCTCCTGCCCGACGATGTCGGAGAAGTCGGCGTCGCCGACGGGAGCGGCGGCCAGCAGCGCGTCGGGGTCGGCCGGCGGGGCGGCTCCGCAGCCGCCGGCCTCGATCTGCGCCACCGCCTCGGCGAGTGAGGACGCCGGATAGACTTCCAGTCCGGGCACGAGCGCCGCCTCCGCCGCGTTGGCGGCAGGAAGCACGAGGCCGCGGATGCCCCGAGACCGCAGGCTCTGGGCCACGGCCAGCGCCCCCGCCACGGGGCGCAACCCGCCGTCGAGCCCGAGCTCGCCGACGGCGGCCAGCGGGCCCCGGCCGTCGGAGCCGTCGCGCACCTGTCCCGTCGCGAGCAGAAAGGCGAGCGCGATGGGCAGGTCGAACGACGGGCCTTCCTTGCGCAGGTCCGCGGGCGCGAGGTTGACCGTGATGCGCCGCGAGGGGAACTCGTAGGACGAGTTGACGATCGCGGCGCGCACCCGTTCCCTGCTCTCCTGCACGGACGTGTCCGGAAGGCCGACCACGCTGAACGCCGGCGCCGCGGCCACCACGTCGGCCTCCACCACCACCGGCAGGCCCTGAAGGCCGCTGAGCGCCTCACTGGCGACGCGTGCGAGCATGTCACCCTCCCTGGTGCCGATCATTCGAGGCCGGTCCTGACGGCGGCGCCGTCATCCGTCCAGCGTGAAGGCGCCCGGCAGGTGACGGACCGCCGGCGGCTGGGACGAAGCGTCGACGGCGACGATGTCGAAGCGCACGTCGCTCACGCCGTGAAGGGCCCAGGGCCTGCAGGAGAGCCACAGCTCGGCGAGACGGGCGACCTTGCGACGCTTGCGCCCGTCGACCGCGTCCTCCGGCGAGCCGAACGCCGCCGAACGCCGTGCCTTGACCTCAACGAACGCGAGGACGCCTCCGCGGCGCGCGATGAGGTCGAGCTCGCCGCGGCCGATGCGCACGTTGCGCCCGAGGAGGCTCCACCCCTCTCGGACCAGGTAGCGCGCCGCCGCGGCTTCCGCCGCGCGTCCGAACTGTTGCCTCGCGTTCACCCGGCCAGCCTAGGGCATGCGCGGGCCGATGCGGAGGGTGCCGAACGGGGTCAGGGGATGACGTTGCGGATCGTCGACCCGCGGCGAACCGTGTCCTCGCCGTGCGGCCGTTCGGGGCCGCGGAGGACGCCGTCAGCAGTCCGCGGTCGCGTCCAGTCCCAGCCCCAGCTGCTGGTAGGCGACACTGGCGAACGAGAGGCGATGCAGTTCGCAGACGCCGTGCTCGCAGATCGCCGTCTGGTGCACCGCCGTCGCGTAGCCGACGTGGTGGTCGAAGCCGTAGGCCGGGTAGCTCGCGTGCAGGCCGCGCATCACCCGGTCGCGGGTGACCTTGGCGATGATCGACGCCGCGGCGATGGCGGCCGAGAGGTGGTCGCCGCCGACCACGGCGCGGTGGTCGCGCGCGCACTCGGGCAGCGGGAAGCCGTCGACCAGCGCGACGTCGGGCGCGGGATCGAGCCGCTCGAGCGCCCGGCCGAGACCACGCAGGTTGCAGCGATGGAGGCCGTCCCGGTCGATGGTCGCGGGAGAGAAGAGCACCACCACGACCTGGCGCGCCAGCCGCAGGACCTCATCGTAGAGCGCCTCGCGACGCGGGCGGGTGAGGCGCTTGGAGTCGTCGAGGCCGGAGAGGGCTTCGCGGCCGGCCTCGTCGAGCGTCGCATAGTCGAGACAGACGGCGGCGACGGCGAGCGGGCCGGCCAGACAGCCACGGCCGGCCTCGTCGGCGCCGGCCACGGCCGCGCCGTCGGCGCCGGCGGCCGCGAGGTCGAAGGCGAAGCGCTCCTGCACTGCCCCGCCTCCGACAGTCAATCCACTCCGCCGATGCGGCCGGGCGGCCAGTAGCGGGCGAACGCCTTGCCGACCAGCTGGCCGCGAGGCACCGGCCCGAACTCGCGGCTGTCGCCGCTGTCGACGCGGTTGTCGCCCATGACGAAGTAGTTGCCGTCGGGGACCGTGTAGGGCTGCTGGAGAGACCACGGGAGGCCGTTGTCGAACGGCTCCGTCGGTACCGTCTCCCCGCCGGCGGTGCGTACGTAGGGCTC
Source organism: Thermoleophilia bacterium (assembly GCA_036277455.1). Classification (GTDB taxonomy): domain Bacteria; phylum Actinomycetota; class Thermoleophilia; order UBA2241; family UBA2241; genus CAIXSE01. Next base: position 5,636 of record DASUMX010000094.1, on the reverse strand, counting down.
GTCCAGCCTCTCACCGTTGACGTACACGTCCCCGTCTTTGAGCGAGATCTCGTCGCCGGGCATGCCGATCACACGCTTGATGAGCACGGGCCCGATGAACGGTGGGTGGAAGACGACGATGTCCTGCCGCGACGGATCCGAGAAGCGCCACGAGATGCGGTCGACCAGCACGCGATCGCCGATCAGCAGGGTGTCCTCCATGGACTCGGAGGGGATGCGGTAGGGCTTGACGAGGAACGCCTGGATGAGCAGCGCCACGGCGATGGCGACCACGGCCAGCACGACGTACTCGAGGATGGTGCGGCCCGTCGAGGCCTTCTTGCCGCCCTTGCCGGGCTCCGCGTCCTGCGTGTGATCCATCTTTCTCCTGATCCGCCGGGCGGGAGTGTATCAGAGCGCCCGCAGGCGCGAGACCGGCCAGTACGTCGCCAGGCCTTCGCCCACGATCGCCGACCTCGGGACCGTTCCCCAGTCGCGGCTGTCGTCGCTGTCCGTGCGGTTGTCGCCCATGACGAAGTAGTTGCCCGCAGGCACGCGGTACGGCTTTGCGAGGGACCAGGGATCGTGCAGGGTGCTGCCGGAGACGGCGGCCTGCGCGACCGTGGGGTCGAGGCGGCCCCCGGTGCGGTGGACGTAGGGCTCGGCCGCCTTGCTCCCGTTCACGTAGAGGCGCCCGTCCCGCGCCTCCAGGAGGTCGCCGGGCACGCCGACGACACGCTTGATGAACACCACGTCCGGGTCCTGGGGGTAGCGGAACACGATCACGTCGCCGCGCTCCGGCTCGCGCAGGTGGTACACCACGCGGTTGACGAGCACGCGGTCGCCCGGGCGGAGCGTGTCGAGCATCGACCCCGAAGGGATGCGGTACGGCTTGACCACCCACGCCTGCACCGCCAGCGCCACCAGCACGGCGGCGACGACGACCGCGACGTACTCGAGGACGCGCTTCACGGGGCGGACGGCCGGAGCGGCCGCGTCAGCTCAGCGCTGCTTCTCGCGGACCCGCGCCTGCTTGCCGACCTTCTGGCGCAGGTAGTACAGCTTCGCACGCCGCACGTCGCCGATGGCCGTGACCTCGATGTGGTCGATCTTGGGTGAGTGCACGGGGAACGTACGCTCGACGCCGACGCCAAAGGACTGCTTGCGCACGGTGAAGGTCTCGCGCACGCCCTGGCCCTGGCGCTTGATCACGATGCCCTGGAAGACCTGGATGCGGTGGCGGGTGCCCTCGACGACCTTGAAGTGGACCTTCACGGTGTCGCCGGCCTTGAACTGCGGGATGTCGTCGCGCAGCTGCTCGCGCTCGATGTTCTCGATGATGTTCACGGACCCTCGTCTTTCGTCAGAAAAGCGGCGGCTAGTCTAGCAGCGCGGGCCGAGCGGCGCAAAACTCCCTGCCGGCCTCCGGCCACGAAGAGGTATCTTACCGCTTTCTGACCTGCTCCGCCCGCCAGCGCGCGATCTCGGCGTGGTGCCCGCTGCGCAGCACCTCGGGCACCTCCCAGCCGCGGAACGCGGCGGGGCGCGTGTAGTGCGGGTACTCCGCCCCGCCCTCCAGCTCCGGCGCGTGCGACTCGCTCACGACGCTGTCCGGGTTGCTGATGACGCCGGGAAGCTTGCGCGTGACCGCGTCGAGCGTCGCCATCGCGGCGATCTCGCCGCCCGACAGGACGTAGGGGCCGATGGAGACCCGGTCGCTGACGAGGTGCTCCACGCGCTCGTCGATGCCCTCGTAGCGACCGCACAGCAGCACCAGGTCGCCGCCGGCCAGCTCCGTGGCCAGCGCGTCGTCCAGTTGCCGCCCCTTGGGCGTGAGCTCGACGACGCGGCGCGACGTCTTGACGCCGTCGGCGGCGCCGCCGAACACGGCCTCGAGCGCGGCGCAGACGACGTCGATGCGCAGCACCATGCCCGCGCCGCCCCCGTACGGCGTGTCGTCCACCTGCTGGTGGCCGAGCGGCGTGTGGTCGCGGTAGTCGGTGAGCACGAACTCGTGGCCCAGGCCCACCGCCGCACGGATGTGCACCTGGCCCAGGTACCACGCGAAGGCTCCGGGGAACAGCGTGAAGACGTCGAAGCGCACGTTCAGGGCTCCGGCTCGTCGAGGAGGCCGTCGACGACGGTCAGGACGCCGTCCTGCAGGCTGATCAGCGCATCCACGAGGGGGATGAGCACGTCGCCTCCGTCCGGCGCCCGCACCGCCAGGATCTCGTGGGCGGGCGCCTCGAGCACGTCGCGCACCTCGCCGACGAGGCGGCCGGCCGCGGTCCGCACGGGCAGCCCCAGGAGGTCGCCGACGCGGTAGTGCGGCTGCCGGTCGAGGGCGTCGCCCGCCGCGAGGAGCTCGAGCCCCTGCAGCTTGATGGCCTCGTCGCGGGTCGCGGCGAGGTCCAGCACGACGAGAGGGCGCCGGTCCGTCCCGCCCGCGCGCGTGAGCACGCACGGACGGGGCTCACCGGCGCCCTCGTCGGCGACGAAGAACCGCTCGCCCAGCTCCAGTCGCTCGAAGCCTCCGGGCGCGAGGTTCAGGTACATCTCGCCCTTGAGGCCGTGCACCTTGCCGAGCGTGCCGCAGGACCAAAGGGCGGAGTCAGTCATGAGGATCTTGACGAGTGGCTAGTGTGCGGTGTGCCTTCGGTGCACCGCACGTTGACCCAGCTTCGGCGGACTGAGCCAGGCGCGCGTCGCGCGCCACTACCCAGACCGCCTCAGGCGGGTCAATCGATGATCTCCACGATGGCGCGCTTGCCGTCCCGTACGGCGGAGGCCTTGACGATGGTGCGCAGCGCCCTGGCGATGCGGCCCTGCTTGCCGATGACCTTGCCGACGTCGTCCTTCGCCACCGAGAGCTCCAACACGACGGTGGTGTCGGTTTCCGTAGCCTCCACGTGGACCTCATCCGGGTTGTCGACGAGCGACTTGGCCAGATACTCGAGCAGGTCCTTCAACATCCCACTACTCCCTCCGTCGTCGCCGCAAGGGCTTGCTTACTTGTCGATGCCCTTGATCGAGAGCAGCTTCTTGACCGTCCGCGAGGGCTGCGCGCCCTCACCCAGCCACTTCTTGGCCTTCTCAGCATCGATCTCGATGAGCGACGGCTCCATGCGCGGGTTGTACTGGCCGATGGTCTCGATCGCGCGACCGTCGCGCCGCGCGCGAGAGTCCACGACGACGATACGGTAGACAGGGTTCTTGGTGCTCCCTACCCGGGTCAATCTCATTCGTACTGCCAACTTGTGTCACCCCCTCAGGGTAGTAGAACGGCGCACTGCGACCGCAGAGGGTCGCAGCGGTGTGTGAACCTTATGCGACCCGGCTTCGGGCCGCAAGAATCGCTAGTTTACCCGCTCATGCCGGGCAGGCGAAACCCTTTCATCTTGCCGCTCGAGAACATCTTCAGCATCTTCTGCATCTCGCGGTACTGCTTGAGCAGGTTGTTGACGTCCTGGACGGTGGTCCCGCTGCCGGCGGCGATGCGGCGCCGGCGGCTGCCGTCGATGATGTCCGGGTGCCGGCGCTCCTGGCGCGTCATGCTGAAGACCATCGCCTCGATGCGGTCCAGCTGGCGGTCGTCGACCTGGACGTTCTTCAGCTCCTTCATGCCGGGCACGCCCGGCAGCATGCCGAGGATGCTCGAGAGCGAGCCCATCTTGCGCACCTGCTTGAGCTGGTCGAGGAAGTCCTCGAAGGTGAACTCGGCGCGGCGGAGCTTGGCCTCCATCTCCGCCGCCTTCTTCTCGTCGAGCGACTCCTCCGCCTTCTCGATGAGGCTCAGCACGTCGCCCATGCCCAGGATGCGACTCGCCATGCGGTCGGGGTGGAAGACGTCGAAGTCGTCGAGCTTCTCGCCGGTGCTGGCGTACTTGATGGGCTTGCCGGTGACGGCGCGGACGCTCAGCGCGGCCCCGCCGCGCGCGTCTCCGTCGAGTTTGGTGAGCACGACGCCGTCCAGGTCGACCTGCCCCTTGAAGGCGTCGGCGGCGTTGACCGCGTCCTGGCCGGTCATGGCGTCGACGACGAGGAGCACGTTGTGCGGCTTGACCGCGTCGCGGATGTTGACGAGCTCGGCCATGAGCTCCTCGTCCACGTGCAGGCGGCCGGCGGTGTCGATGATGGCGACGTCGCCGTGCTGGCGCGCGAAGGCGACGCCGTCACGCGCGATGTCGACCGGGTCGAGGTCGGCGCCGGGCGCGTAACACGGCACGCCGACGCGCCCGGCGAGCGTCTGGAGCTGGTCGATGGCCGCCGGACGGTAGACGTCGGCGGCGATGAGCACCGGCTGCTTGCCGTCCTTTTTGAGCAGCTTGGCGAGCTTGGCGCACGTGGTCGTCTTGCCCGAGCCCTGCAGGCCGGCCATCAGGACGACGGTCGGCGGATGGCCGCTGAACGCCAGCTTCGAGTCGCCGCTGCCCATGAGCGCGACGAGCTCCTCGTTCACGATCTTCACGACCTGCTGCGCCGGCGTGAGGCTCTCCATGACCTCGGAGCCGAGCGCGCGCTCCTTGACGTGCGCCACGAACTCGCGCACCACCTTGAAGTTCACGTCGGCCTCGAGCAGTGCCAGGCGGATCTCGCGCATGGCGGCGTCGATGTCCTCGGCGGTGAGCTTGCCGTGGCCCTTGAGGCCCTGCATGACGCCCTGGAGGCGCTCGGTGAGTGAGTCGAACATCCTGTTCCCTGGGTCTGCTTACGGGACATCCATGGTAGCACGCCCTCTGGGGCTGCCTTGCGCGGAGGCAAGGACGGTCGTACTCTTACTGGTAGTATCTCTACCTGGGGGTTGCAGCATGCGCGTCACGACCAAAGGCCAAGTCACGATCCCTCAAGACATCCGCGAGACCTTCGGGCTTCTTCCCCATACGGAGGTCGAATTCGTCGTCGATGGAGAGCGGGTCGTCCTCCGCAAGGCCAGTGGTGAGAACCACGAGATGCGCGCCTGGCTTGACCGCGCACGCGGCGCCGCTGAGATCAAGATGACCACCGACGAGATCATGGCGCTCACGCGCGGCGAAGACTGACCTGTGCGCGTACTCGTCGACAGCAACGTGCTGCTCGACGTGTTCGAGCCGGACGCGGACTGGTACGAGTGGTCGGCCGAAAGCATCGTCCGATGCGCGACCCACGGCCGTCTCGTGATCAACCACGTCGTGTTCGCTGAGATCTCCGTCAGCTTCGCCAGTATCGAGACGCTGGACGGAAAGCTGCCGCGTGGCCTCTACGAACGAGCCCCGCTCCCGTGGGAGGCAGCCTTCCTCGCCGGCAAGGCCTTCCTGGAGTACCGGCGCGCTGGCGGTACCCGGAGGTCCCCGCTGCCCGACTTCTATATCGGCGCCCACGCCGCGGTGACCGGCATGACCCTCCTCACCCGGGACGCGTCGCGCTACCGCACCTACTTCCCGACGGTGGAGCTCATCGCGCCGGATGCGTGAGTCGTTCCGCAGGGGCCGGCGCGCGGACGCGCCCGCCGACTCTCACGACTCGCTCTCTCTCTGCTCGCCACAGCGTCAAGCCGGCCGGCCCCCGGAACGGGCCGGGCAGGTGATCTAAGACGTCGCCTCGCCGACGGAGAGGTGAAGGACGTTCGGCCATCCCCTGGGATCGGCGTCTCCCGCCCCGTAGCCTGACATGCTCACGCG
>DASUMX010000093.1:0-27171 GCA_036277455.1 Thermoleophilia bacterium | reverse complement strand
ATCGAGCGCATCAGGAGCTACGACCCCAAGGGCATCATCCTCTCCGGCGGACCCATGAGCGTCCACGTCGAGGACGCTCCTCGGGTGAACCCCGAACTCTTCGACCTCGGGGTGCCGGTGCTCGGCATCTGCTACGGCGCGCAGGGCATGGCGCTCGAGCTCGGCGGAACCGTCGCGCAGACTGGTCTCAACGAGTTCGGCAAGACGGTGCTGTCGGTGCAGAAGCAGGGGCTCATCCTCGACGGCATGCGCGGAGAAGAGCAGTGCTGGATGAGCCACCACGACAGCATCACGGTACCGCCCGCCGGCTTCGACGTGCTCGCCTCCACTCAGGCCGCCCCGGTGGCCGCGATGGAGGACCGCGAGCGTGGCTTCTACGCCGTGCAGTTCCACCCCGAGGTCGTGCACACGCCCAAGGGCATGGACATCCTTCGTGCGTTCCTCTACAAGGCATGCGGCTGTGCACCGGCGTTCACGCCCGAGTCCATCATCGAGGAGTCCATCCGCAAGATCCGCGAGCAGGTCGGAGAGTCCAAGGCGATCCTCGGCCTCTCCGGCGGCGTCGACTCGTCGGTCGCCGCGCTGCTCATGCACCGGGCCATCGGCGACCGGCTCACCTGCGTGTTCGTCGACCAGGGCATGATGCGCATGCGCGAGGCCGACCGCGTGGTCGAGACGTTCTCGGGCACGTTCGGCATCCCGCTCGTGGCCGTCGACGCCAGCGACCGGTTCCTGGGCAAGCTCGAGGGCGTCACCGAGCCGGAGCGCAAGCGCAAGATCATCGGCGAGGAGTTCATCCGCTGTTTCGAGGAGGAGGCGCGCAAGCTCACCGACGCCAAGTTCCTCGTGCAGGGCACGCTCTACAGCGACGTGATCGAGAGCGGCACGCGGCAGGCGGCCAAGATCAAGAGCCACCACAACGTGGGCGGCCTGCCGGAGAAGATGGACTTCGAGCTGGTCGAGCCGCTGCGCTGGCTGTTCAAGGACGAGGTCCGCGCGGTGGGCGAGGAGCTGGGGCTGCCGGAGCACATCGTCTGGCGGCAGCCCTTCCCGGGTCCCGGGCTCGCGATCCGCATCATCGGCGAGATCACGCGCGAGCGCGTCGACGTGCTGCAGCGCGCGGACGCGATCGTGCAGGAGGAGATCCGCAAGGCCGGCCTCTACCGCGAGCTCTGGCAGTGCTTCGCCATCCTGCCCGTGATCCGCAGCGTCGGCGTGCAGGGCGACGAGCGCACCTACGGCTACCCCATCGCCATACGCGCGGTCACCAGCGACGACGCCATGACCGCCGACTGGGCGCACCTGCCGTACGAGCTGCTCGAGACGCTCTCCTCGCGCATCATCAACGAGGTGCCCGAGGTCAACCGCGTCGTCTACGACGTCTCGAGCAAGCCGCCGAGCACCATCGAGTGGGAGTGATGCTCGTCGCGCCCTGACCGGTGCGCGGGGCCGTCCCGGTCGCAGGCTCGCGGGACGCGAGTATCATCAGGACATGCTCCCGCGCCGCGCGCTCATCTTCCTCGGCCTCGCCTGGATCCTCGTCATGCTCTATCCGGACCCGGGGATGCTGGTGCGCAGCGTGCGCAACGTCGCCCGCCCGCAGATCGAGCCGCAGGCGGTCGCGGCGCTGGCCGCGCGCCTGCCGGACGACCCCCGCGCCGTCGAGGCCTACGTGCTGGGCCGGCAGGTCCCGTACGCCTACGACTGGCAGTCGGCGGGCGTGCCCTGGTACTTCCCGACGACGGCCGAGGCCGTGAGCGCCGGCCGCGGCGACTGCGAGAGCCGGGCCGTCGTGCTGGCCAGCATCCTCACCGCCAAGGGCATCCCCAACGACCTGCGCGTCGGCCTCGGCCACATCTGGGTCGACTACCCGGGTAAGGAGGCCAGCGTGCTCGAGAACGAGGCCGTCCAGGTCGCCGGCGTCGAGGACGGCCGCTTCTTCCTGCGCTGGCCCGAGGAGCTCCGCCTCGGCGAGGAGATCTCCGAGCAACTGGCCATCCACTGGACCCCGGCGCCGGCCTGGCGTCTGGTGCTGCTGTTCGCCGGCCTCTCGCTGATCGTGCTGTGGAACGCACTCGCCCGCGTGCTCGCGGCCGGCGGGCTCGGCCCCGCCGGACCGCCGGCCGTGGAGCCGCGGAGCGCCCGTCGCCATGGCCGGTCCCGGCGAGAAGGCGGCGCGCCCGCGGCGTCGCTGCGCCGCGCGAGGCGCGTGGCTCCTTCGCAGCGCTCGTAGCGGGCCCGTCGCGGGCCGGCGCGGCCGGGTCGGCATCGGCCGCCGCCTGCGATACCCTCGCTGCGCACCCCCAGCTCCGGCGGCCAGGAGGCTCCCACATGAGAACGATCGACCTGCGCAGCGACACCGTGACGCGGCCCTCGCCCGAGATGCGCGCGGCGATGCTCGAGGCGGAGGTCGGCGACGACGTGCTCGGCGACGACCCGACGGTCCTCGCCCTGCAGGAGCACGCGGCGGAGCTCCTCGGCAAGGAGGCCGCCCTGTACTTCCCGTCCGGCACCATGTGCAACCAGGCGGCGGTGCGCGCGCTGACCGGGCGCGGCGACGAGGTCTTCCTCCACGCCCAGGCGCACATCGTGTTCTACGAGCAGGGCGGCGCCTCGGCGCTGAGCCAGGTGCAGCTGCGCGTGTTCGACTCGCCCGACGGGACGCTCGACCTCGAGAAGATGGAGGAGTACGTCCACACCGACGCCGACGTGCACTGGGCGCCGACGCGTCTGGTCTGCCTCGAGCAGACGCACAACCACTGCGGCGGCGTCGTGCTGCCGCTGGAGCACATCCTGGCCGTGCGCGCGTTCTGCGACCGGCACGGCCTCGGGATGCACCTCGACGGCGCGCGGCTCTTCAACGCCGTCGCGGCGACGGGCGTGAGCGCCGCCGACTACGCGGCGCCGTTCGACACCGTCAGCGTCTGCCTGTCGAAGGGCCTGGGGGCGCCGGTGGGCTCGCTGCTGGTGACGGACGCCGCGACGCTGCCGGCGGCGGCGCGCGCCCGCAAGGTCCTGGGCGGCGGCATGCGCCAGGCCGGCGTCATCGCCGCCGGCGGCCTGTACGCGCTGCGCCACAACGTCGCGCGCCTGGCCGACGATCACCGTCGCGCACGCCGCCTGGCGGAGGCGCTGGCCGAGCTGCCGGGCCTGGACGTCGACCTCGGCAGCGTGCAGACGAACATGGTGTTCGCCGGCACCCGGGGGACGGGCGTGCCGGCCGCCGAGCTGGTCGGGCTCCTCGCCGCGGAGGGCGTGCTCTGCCTCGACGAGGCGCCGTGGTCGGTGCGGTTCGTCACCCACCTCGACGTGGACGACGACGACGTCGAGGTCGCCGTGACGGCGGCCGCCAAGGCACTCCGCACGGCCGTGGGCCGAAGTCCGGTCTGAGGCGTCGCCGGCGCGCCGGCCGGCGGCCCCGAGCGCGTCCACTTGGCGGCGCGCGCCCGACGGCGTACACTGCCCCTTGTGTGCCACCCGGGTGGATGACTTGTCCTGCGTTTGCTGAGTCGCCACCCGGTCCACTCGGCTCCGCGGCGAAGGAGGGTGCGGTGACTGCTGCGAAGAGCGACGGGCGCGGCAAGCTGCGCTTCCCGCTCGAAGACCCCCTGACGAGCCTGCCGGCGACGGCGCAGCGGATCCTCAAGGCCGCGACGCGCCTGCTGGCCGAGCGCGGGTTCGAGGCGGTCACGCTCGAGAACGTCGCCGCCGAAGCGGGAGTGAACAAGGCGTCCATCCGCTACAACTTCGGCAACAAGGCCGGCATGCTCATGGCCGTCGTGGACGCCCTGATCCACGACGAGTGCCTGCGCATCGTCGCCGACACGGAGAACGTGCCGGAGGAGGAGCGTCTGCACGTCGCCATGCTGGGGATCCGGCGGATGATCACCGAGGCGGACAGCTTCCGGGGGTTCTTCGACATCCTGCCGCACGCGTTCCGGGACCCGGAACTGCGCGAGCGCATGTTCTCGCTCTACGTCTGGTGGTACCAGCAGAACCTCAGGTGGCTGGGCCTGGGGGGCAACAAGGACGTCATGGACTCGGACATGCTCATGGGGCTCGCGGAGCTCATCGCCGCCATCCCCGACGGCCTCTCCGTGCAGGCGGGCCTCAATCCCGACGGCTTCGACCTGAGCCGGCCACTGGCGACCCTGGAGTTCCTGCTGCGCAACTCGATGGAGCAGCTGGTCGCGATCGCCGAGCGAGAGGCGGGGCAGGACGCGCCGGCGACCGGCTGACGCGGCCGGCGCGCTCGAGCGACGCACGGTCGTCCCGTGCGGCGTCGCACTGCTTGACAGCCGATCGGTCCGGACTATGCTGTATCCACCCAGGTGGGTAACGTTGCGGGCTTGAGTGACCGCTGCTGCTTGCCGGGGAGTCGGAGAGGCGTCGAAGGGGGTGGGGGCGTTGAGCTCAGTGGTCACCCGCATGGGCGACGGCAGCACCGTGCGCATGACGAGAGACGAGGTCCGGAGAGACATCGTCGAGGGCTCGGAGGCGGCTGCGGCGAAGGCCAAGATCCCGGTCCTCGACGAGAACGAGATCGACTACCTCGTCGACATGTTCTGCTGTCCCAGCCGCATCTGGGGAGTGGAGCGCGGCCACGAGGCCGTGATGACCAAGGACGGCGGCACCAACACGCTCATCTCGTCGCGCCTCTCCAGCGGCATCGCCGCGCCCATCGGGCGCGAGACGGCCGTGAGACTCTTCGAGCGCGCCTTCGCGTTCGACTCGATGGAGGTCGGTCACATCGACTACTCCGTCAAGCCGAGCAAGTTCATCGTCAGCGTGGAGCAGGAGCACATGGAACTGCTCCAGCACACCACCGTGTTTCCGCTGTTCTACGGGTTCATGCCGAACCTCGGGCTGTACTACCGCCCCGACGGGCAGTTCGAGAACCCGTCGGACCTGCTGCCCCTGGGCAAGATCGCCGAGGCGCGCCGGACGCAGGAGGAGGCGCTGGAGGCGTGCCACGACGACGTCGTGTGGCAGTCCCGGATGTTCGCCGAGACCGGCGCCGACGGGATCAACTACGACACGGTCGCGTCGACCGGCGACGCCGAGTTCCTCGCCACGCTGCGCGCCACCGAGACCATCTCGTCGACCACGGACATGCCCGTCGAGGTGAGCATGGCGGCCGAGATGGTGCTCGGCTTCCACGGGCAGCTCGAGTACAAGGGCACGCGCCTCGCGGGCCTGTGGCCGCACCAGCAGATGAAGCTGGTCGAGCAGGCCGGGGCGGCCATCTTCGGGCCCGTGGTCAACAACAACAGCAAGAAGTCCTGCGCCTGGAACGTGGCCCGGGCGACGACCTTCGTCAAGGCCTGCACGGCCGATGCCGTGATCCCCATCCACCCCAACGTCGGCAACGGCGTCGGCGGCGTGCCGATGTTCGAGGTCTCGCCCATGGACATGGTGAGCCGGGCGAGCGCCGCCATGATCGAGGTCGGCAAGGCCGACGGGTTGTAGGTGGGCACCGGCGACCCGAACGGCATGGGGATGGCGCACGCGGTGGCCTCGTCCATGGGTGGCATCAAGACCGCCGGAGATCTGGTGGCCAGGATGCAGCTCAACAAGATGAGGCTCAAGGAGGCCAAGGAGTACGTCGCCGGCAAGCTCGGAGTGAGCGTGTTCGACCTGTCCGACTCGACCGTCATGCGCAACGTGCGCGAAGAGCTCGACATCGGTGTGGTCACCGCGGTCCCGGGTCTCGCCAAGGGTCTCGAGGCCAAGGCCCGCATCGCCGACCTGCTCGGCATCCGCATCAACTCGGTCGAGCGGCTCAAGGCCAAGACCGGGCTCGGCGCGCCCGTCGCCTGACGGCATGCCCGCCCGTCCACCGCATTCCCAGCCCGGCCGGCGCTCCGTGCGACGACCGGCCGGGTCCAGACACCAGCTCGCGACGCCTCCGTGTCCCCCCGCACGGCCGTCGCCGCGCGACGCGGTCACTCTCACTCCCGGGGTGACCGCGTCGCCCACCTCACCGCAGGCATCGCCTCGAAGGAGCAGCAGATGAACGACCAGCTCAAACAAGCCATCATCGACGGCAACGAGGCCGTCGCCCTGGCGATGACCCAGGCGCTCGTCGCCACCGGCGCCACGCCCCGTGAGATCCTCGACGAGGCGCTCTTGCCGGGCATGGACGTGGTCGGGGCGCGCATGCGCGAGGGCGAGTGCTTCATCCCCGAGGTGCTGCTCAGCGCCCGCGTCATGCAGGCCTGCCTCGACCTGCTGCGCCCGCACATGGCCGCCGGCGAGGAGGCGGGCATGGGCAGCGTCGTGATCGGCACCGTCGAGGGCGACCTGCACGACATCGGCAAGAACCTCGTCGGCATGCTCCTCTCCGGGGCCGGCTTCGAGGTCGTCAACCTCGGCACCGGGGTGAGCGCCGCCGCCTTCGTCGCCGCGGTGAAGGAGCACCAGCCGAAGATCGTCGGCATGAGCGCCCTGCTCACGACCACGCTGCCGCACATGGCCGAGACCATCGCCCTGCTCAAGGCCGAGGGCCTGCGCGAGGCCGTCAAGGTGATGGTCGGCGGCGCCCCGGTCACGGCCGCCTACGCCGCGGAGATCGGCGCCGACGGCTACGGCGCCAACGCCGGCATGGCGGTGGAGCGGGCGAAGGAGCTGGTGGGGTAGGGCGCGGCCGGCCGCTCGGCGGCGACAGGGGCTCGACCACAAAACTGCTGCACGCGCGGCACTCCGCTGCGTTCGCGACGGTTTCCCGCGCGCGAGGGCGGTGATAGACTCCGGCCCGTGCCCGACGCATCCAGCATCAGCATCAGCACGATCAACCGCGCCTGCGGCCTCTAAGCTCCTCCGCTCTCCGCGGACGGGCTCCCACTGAGCATCACCGCGACCGCCCGCCCGCTGACCGACTCCACCCTGACCTGTCGTCGTCGGATCCCAGCGAGGTTGCCGCAATGACCACCCGGATCAATCCCATCGCCCCTCGGCTCTGGTGGGACGTGCTCAATCCCAGCGAGCTCGAGCGCATCCACGAGGCCACGCTCGACGTCCTCGAGACGGTCGGCATCCGCTTTCCGAGCGAGCGGGCTCTCGACGTCCTCGAGAGAAACGGCTGCGAGGTGGACCGCGCGACCCGGATCGCCAAGCTCCCGCGCGCGGTCGTCATGGAGGCCGTCTCGCAGGTCCCTGACAGCTACGTGCTCGCCGGCCGCGACCCCGCCTGCGACATGCTCATCGACGGCAAGCACTGCTACCTGAGCAACGACGGCTCCGGCGTCTTCGTGTGGGACCACCACAAGGGCGAGAAGCGACCGAGCACCAAGGCGGACGCGGCGACCAGCGCGCGCTTCGTCGACGCGCTGCCGAACATCAGCTACTACTGGGGCCCCGTCGTCACCAGCCAGGATGTGCCGCCGGCCACGAAGGCGCTGCACGACGCCGAGGCAGTGTTCGCCAACACGAGCAAGCACTTCCAGACGGTGACCACCGTCGGCGACAAGCCGGCGCGCTACCTCATCGAGATGGCGGCCGTCATCGCCGGCGGCACCGCCCAGCTGCGCGAGCGTCCCATCCTCAGCTTCATGCAGTGCGCCGTGGACCCGCTCGCGCACGACGGCCCCAACCTCGAGGCCAACCTTGTGGCCGCCGAGCACGGGCTGGCCAGCGGCTTCATGCCCATGCCGCTCGCGGCGGGCACGGGGCCGGCGACGCTGGCCGGCAATCTCGTCGTCCAGAACGCCGAGGCGCTCAGCGGCGTCGTGCTCCTCGAGCTCGCCTACCCGGGCGTTCCGGCGTTCTTCGCCGGCGCTCCGAGCGTCATCGACCTCAAGACCGGCGGCTACACCGGCGGCTCGCCCGAGGACTACCTCCTCGCCGGCGCCTCCACTCAGCTCGCCCACTTCTACGGCGTGCCGATGGCGATGGGCACCATGGCCACCGGCGCCAAGGAGCCCGACTGGCAGGCGGCCGTCGACGACTCGCTCAGCACGTTCGCCAGCGTGATGACCAGCGCCGACATGATGAACGGCGCCGGCCTCCTGAACGGCTCCAAGATCCTCAGCTACCCGCACATGGTCATGGAGACGGAGATCTACGGGATCGTGCAGAAGGTCGCCGACGGCATCGTGGTGGACGATGAGACGCTGGCGCTCGACGTGATCAAGAAGGTCGGGCCGAACGGCACCTACCTTGCCGAGAAGCACACGCGGCAGCACATGAAGGAGATCTGGCGTCCCGGGGTCTGGGACCGCACGCCCCATGACACCTGGCTGCGCGAGGGCAAGAAGGGCGCCCTGGAGAAGGCGACGGAGATCGCCGACGACATCCTGGCGAACTACCGGCCGGAACCGCTTCCCGAGGACGTCCTGGAGGAGTTGCGCGCCATCGTGGCGCGGGCCGATGAGGAGCTGGCGGGCAGCTGATGCCGGCGGCCCGCCTCACCGTCTGGGACGACGCGGCCTGCTGGCGCGTGCACGAGGCGACGCTCGCGCTGCTCGAGGAGACCGGCGTGGAGGTCCGTCACGCCGGCGCCCGCGAGCAGCTCGCGGATGCGGGCGCGCGCGTCGACGGCACGCGCGCCCGCATCCCGGCCGCCCTGGTGGACGCCGCTCTGCAGGGCGCACCTCGCCACTTCAAGATCACGCAGCGCGGCACGTCCGGCGGCGAAGGCCACGCCCGCCGCGGGGAGCTCGGCGGCCTCGAGCTAGAGGACGGGCGGAGCTACTTCGGCACCGGGTCGGACTGCGTCTACGTCAGCGACCCGGACACCGGCGAGCGCCGCCCGAGCACCACCGCCGACGTCGAGGGCATGGCCGCCCTCGCCGAGAAGCTGCCCGACCTCGACTTCGTCATGAGCATGGGCCTGCCGAGCGACGTGCCGGCGCGGGTCGGCGATCTCGCCCAGTTCGCCGCCATGCTCGCCGGCACGCGCAAGCCGTTGCTGACGACGGCGCACGACGCGGTCTCCCTGCGCCGCATGAAGGAGATGGCCGCCATGTGCGGCGAGGGGCGCAGCTTCGGCTGCTACGCGATGCCCAATCCGCCGCTGATCCACTCGAGCGAGGCGCTCGACAAGGTGCGCGCCTGCGCGGAGCTGGACATCCCCCTCGTCTACGCCCCAGCCCCCGCCGCCGGCACCACGGCGCCGGCGTCCGTGACCGCAACGATCGTCGTCGGCAACGCCGAGACGCTGAGCGGGCTCGTCGTCCATCAGCTCGCGCGGACCGGCGCGCCGTTCGTCTATGGGGTCGGCTGCGGCGCCTTCGACATGCGGACGGCGGTCGACGTGTACGGCGCGCCCGAGCACTTCCTCGGCAATGCCGCCGCGACCGACCTCGCCCGGTTCTACGGGCTGCCGAGCTTCGCCTACGCCGCGGTCGCCGACGCCAAGAGCTTCGACGAGCAGTGGGCTGCCGAAGCCGGCATCACCGCCGTGCTGGGCGCCCTCAGTCGCGCCACGCTGCTGCACGATGTGGGCTACCTCGAGAGCGGCTTGCAGAGCAGCTACGAGACCATCGTCCTTGGTGACGAGCTGGTCGGGTACGCCCGCGCGCTGCTCGTCGATGTGGGTGTCGACGACGAGGCGCTCGCGTTGAACGAGATCGACGCCGTCGGCCCAGGCGGTAGTCACCTGGGACGCGACTACACGCGGCGGCACCACCGCGACACGTGGCGGCCGCGCCTCTTCGACCGCGCGACGCACGACCGGTGGGTGCGCTCAGGCGCGACGACGCTCAAGGAGCGGGTGACCGCGCGTGTCCAGGAGTTGCGCGACGAGCCGCGCGCGTTCGCGCTCGGGCAGACGATCCGCGACCGGCTGCAGGCCGTGCTCGCCGAGGCCGAAGGGAGCAGCCGGTGACCGAGCCGATGATGAGTGCGAATGGGGCCGGCGCGCCCGGGGCGCAGCCCGAGGCGGCGCGCCCGATCCTGATGACGCGGGCGCGTCTCGCGTTGCGCGTGCTGAGCGACGAGGACGTCGAGCGCGTGCACGCAGCGGCCGTCCAGTTGCTCGGCGCCGAGGGGGCCACAGCTGAGGCTGCGGCTCTGTCGGCGCCCGCGAGCTTCATACTCGCCGGTCGCGTGCCGGAGCACGACGTGACGCTCGGCGCCGGCTTCGTATGGCTGGCCGCCGGCACGGCGACGGCCGGAGAGGCCGGTGTACCCGAGCGGGTGCGTCGCCTCGCCGGCGGCGACTCCGTCCCCGCCACGGCCACCGACCTCGAAGGAGCCGTCCGGCTGGCCGACGCGCTGCCCGAGGTAGCCGTCGTCGCCGGGCCGCCGCTGCGCGCGGCCGGGGTGCCGGCCGTGAGCGCGCTCGCACGCTGCCTCTCGGGCACCAGCAAGCACGTGATGGCCGGCCTGCTCGGCTCTGCCGAGGACGCGGAGGCCGCCGTGCGGATCGCCGCGGCCGTCGCCGGCTCCGCCGACGAGGCGCGCCGCCGCCCGCCGCTCTCGCTCTGCGGCGGCGCGGCAGCACTTGAAGCGGCGCTCGTCTTCGCCCGCGCCGGCCTTCCCGTCGGCGTGGTCCTGGCTCCTCGGGACGCCGCCGCCTCGCCCGCTCCGGCGTCATCGCCGTCGGCGTCTGCCCGCGGTCCCGTGGACGCGCCGCCGTCCGGCTTCGGACTCGCCCTTGTCCGTCACCACGCCGGCGTGCTCGCCGGCTGCGCGGCCGTCCAGTCCGCGGTCCCCGGCGCGCCGTTCTTCTACGTCGCCGACCCGGTGGCCGCCGGAGTCGCGCCGGCCGGTCCCTCGGCGTCGCTCTTCCAGCTCGCCGCTGCCCAGCTCGCGGCCCGCGTCGGCCTGCCCCTCGTGGCCGGCGGCCTCCGCACCACCAGCCACGAGCCGGACTGGCAGGCCTGCCAGCAGCACGCGTTCGCGTCGATGAGCACTGCCGGTTCGGGCACCGACGTGACCGGCGGAGCCGGGCTGCTCGGCGCCGCCACCGCCTTCAGCCCGCAGCAACTGGTCATGGACGCCGAGATCTTCAGCTGGAACGCGAAGATCGCGGCCGGCATCGAGGTCGATGACGAGACCATGGCCGTCGAGGCCATCCGGCAGGTCGACATCGGCGGCAACTTCCTCGGCCAGCGCCACACCCGCAAGCACATGAAGGACGTGTGGCGTCCACGGCTGCTGGATCGCAGTATGTGGGACGCCTGGATCGCCTCCGGCAGAGAAGGCGCCTACGAGAAGGCGACCGCGCTTGCGGGGCAGCTGCTCGCCGAGCACGCTGCCGTGCCGCTCGGCGCCGAGGCACGCGGCGTGATCGAACGCATCATCGCCGGACCCGGACTGTAGAGGACGCGGGCGAGAGCCCGCTGTAGCATCCGTATGCAACGTTGCATCATCGTTCCGGCGGCGTGGCCGCCGGACGTAGCGGTGAAGCAGGGAGCCGCGGGGGTCAGGGGCCCCGCGGAGAAGGAGACGCTCACATGATCAGAGACCGCAAGGACATACCGCGCTTCAGCGGCGTCAGCGACGCCGACTGGGACGACTACCGCTGGCAGCTGCGCAACCGCCTCACCACGACCGAGGACTTCGAGAGCGTGCTCAACCTCACCGACGCGCAGCGCAGAGACCTCGACGCCTGCATGGGCAAGTTCCGGGTCAGCGTCACGCCCTACTATGCATCGCTCATGGACCCCGACGATCCGACGGACCCGGTGCGCATGCAGGGCGTCCCGACGCCGGCCGAGCTCGTGATCCACGCCGAGGACATCGAGGACGCCGTGTCCGAGGACTTCGACTCACCGACGCCGCGTATCACCCACCGCTACCCGGACCGCGTGCTCTTCGTCGTCACCGAGATGTGCAGCATGTACTGCCGGCACTGCACGCGCCGGCGCCTGGTCGGGGGCACCGAGGACATCGTCGCCCAAGCCGAGATCGACAACGCGATCACGTACATCGAGCGCGCCACCGAGGTCCGCGACGTGCTCATCAGCGGCGGCGACCCGCTGGTGCTCAGCGACAAGCAGCTCGAGAGCATCCTCGAGCGCGTGAGCGCCATCGACCACGTGGAGATCATCCGCATCGGCTCGCGCATGCCGGTCGTTTGTCCGCAGCGCATCACCCCGGAGCTCGTGGCGATGCTCAGGAAGTACCAGCCCATCTACTTCAACACGCACTTCAACCACCCGCAGGAGTTCACCGACGAGAGCAAGATCGCCTGCGACCGGCTCAACGACGCCGGCATCCCCGTTGGGAACCAGACGGTGCTCATGCGCGGCATCAACGACGACGCCCGGGTGATGAAGAAGCTGTCGCACAAGCTGCTGCAGTACCGGGTCAAGCCGTACTACTACTACCAGTGCGATCTTGCGCAGGGCACGGCCCACTTCCGCACCAGCGTCGCCAAGGGCATCGAGATCTACGAAAGTCTGCGCGGGCACACCACCGGTTTCGGCGTGCCCACCTACATCATCGACGCCATCGGCGGGGGTGGGAAGACGCCGGTGTACCCGAACTACGTCATCAGCCAGGCCCCCGGCCAGATCATCCTGCGCAACTACGAAGGCGTGATCAGCAAGTACACGGAGCCCGACGACTACGTCGAGGGCCAGTGCCACTGCGAGGGATGCGATGAGGACCGCGAGCGACTCGGTGTGGCGAGCATGTTCGACGCGTCTCACGGCCCGACGCTCAGCGAGGTCTGGGATGCTCGTATGCAGAAGGTCGTCGACCGCAAGAACCGTATGGCCGACGTGTTCGGCACAGCCAGGGTCTGAGGCGGCTCGAACCTGAGCGCCGTGCCCGAGGGGTAGGAGCGGGAGGCACTTCGGCGATAGAGTCGACGATGGGGCGGGCGGCCGGCAGAGCCGCCCGCCTGACCTCACGGAAACGCAAGGAGAGAACGTGCCGAAAGTCTTCGTCGAGCCCATCGGCATCACGCTGGCCGTCGACGAGCAGGAGAGCCTGCTCGAGGGTCTCGTCCGCGCCCAGATCGACATCCCCACCGACTGCGCCGGCCGCGGGACCTGCGGCAAGTGCCTCGTACGGCTCGGCTCGGGTGACCTCACGGCCCCGACCGAGCGCGAGCTCAAGCGGATCCCGGAGAAGCTGCGCGCCGAGGGCTGGCGCCTGGCCTGCCAGGCGTACCCTCGCTCGGCGCGCGTCAGTATCGAGGTGCGCGGCACCGCCGGGCAGCGGCGCATCCTCACCACCTCCAAGCTGACGCACGGCGCCGCGCACCCGGCCGTCTGCAGCCGCTTCGTACAGCTGGAACCGCCGACGCTGGCCGACAAGCGCTCCGACCTGGAGCGCCTCGACGAGGCCCTCGGCGGCGTCGAGGTCCCGCTGCACGTGCTCGAGGAACTCCCCGCGACGCTGCGTGACGGCAAATGGAAGGTCACCGCCACCCTGTACGGCAAGCGCGTCATCGACGTGCATCCGGGCGAACGCGAGCGGGAGTGCTACGGCGTGGCCGTCGACGTCGGCACCTCCAAGGTCATCGCCTACCTGTTCGACCTGCGCCACGGCACGATGATCGACCAGGAGGCCGTCGAGAACCCGCAGATGCGCTACGGCGAGGACGTCATCAGCCGGATCGCGCACGCGGCGCAGAACCACGAGACGGCGGAACTCGCGGCGGCCGTGCGCGGCGGCATCAACGCCAATCTGGCGGCCCTGTACGAGCGCCAGGACGTGCACCCCAATCACGTCTGCGACATGACCGTCGTCGGCAACACGGCGATGCACCACCTCGCCCTCGGCCTCTCGCCCGTCGGTCTTGGCCAGGCGCCGTTCGCCCCGGCGGCGGCCGAGCCACTCACGCTGCGCGCGAGCGAGCTCGGCATCGACATGAACCCGGACGGCGGCGTGCACTTTCCGCCGCCCATCGCCGGGTTCGTCGGCTCGGACGCGCTCGCCGTCGTCGCGGCGACGCACCTCGCGGGCAAGAAGCGGCCGAGCATGGCGATCGACATCGGCACCAACACGGAGATCGCCCTCGCCCACGACGGGCGCGTCACGGTCACGAGTTGCGCGTCCGGCCCTGCCTTCGAGGGCTATCAGATCCGCAACGGCATGAAGGCCGTCGCCGGCGCAATCGAGCGCGTCAAGATCGATGCCGCCGGCGAAGCCACCGAGCTCGCCACCATCACCGGAGCGGAGCCGATCGGCATCTGCGGCTCGGGCGTTGTCGACCTGCTCGCCGGGCTCGTGCACGCCGGCGTCGTCGACAAGAGCGGGCGCATGCAGGCCGGCCACCCGCGGGTGCGCAAGGGCGAAGAGGGCGTGGAGTACCTGCTCACCACCGGCCCGCACGGCGACATCGTCTTCACCCAGCACGACGTGCGCAGCCTGCAGCTTGCCAAGGGCGCCATCCATTCAGGCTGGGAGTTGCTGATGGAGAGCCTGGGAGTCCCGCTGGAGCAGCTCGAGACCGTGTACATCGCGGGGGCGTTCGGCAACTACCTCGACCTGGCCGCGGCGCAGTACCTCGGCCTGTTCCCGCCGGTCTCCACCCGGCGCGTCGCGTTCGTCGGTAACGCCGCGGGCGTCGGCGCCCAGATGGCCCTCATCGACGTCAGGGCACGACGCCGGATGGCCCGCGTTCGCGACCGCATCGAGTTCCTGGACCTCGCTACGGACAAGCGCTTTCTGGATGTCTTCTCCCGTCGCCTCGGCTTCGCCGGCGACTGAGCGCCGCAGGCAATTCAGCGAGGGGTGCGCCGCAGGGGCACTCCTCAATGACCGACGCAGCAGGGTCAACGAGGGGTGCGGCGTAGCCACACCCCTCAGTGAGCGCCGCAGGCGGGGCAACGAGATGCGCGCATGAGCGCACCTCTCGGTGGATCCAGACGACTTCGCGGCTACGTGGAGATCGCTTCCTCGTCGCTGATCCTCGGCACGTCGGCGACGCTCATCCAGATCTCGACGATGCCGGCGAGCCTGCTGGTCGTGCTGCGTATGGCGCTGGCCGGCGTCGTGCTTGCGGGAATCTTCTTCCTGTACGGCGGCGTGGAGGAGGTCCGCCGCTCCGGCCGCCTGCGCCGGATGATCCTCCTGGGGTTCGTCGTGGCGCTCGAGATGATCTTCTACTTCATCTCGATCCGCGCCTCGAGCGTCACCGTCGGCGTCGCGCTCGAGTACATGGCGCCGGTGTGGGTCGCGCTGTCGGCGCCGTGGCTGCTGCACACGCGGCGCCAGGGCATCGACATGATCGCGGTCGCCGTGGCCGTCGGCGGTATGGCTCTGCTCGTGCTGCCCGCATTGACCGCCGCCGACGGCGCCGTCACCGTGCCCGGGGTGGTCTTCGGGCTGCTCGCCGGCCTCATGTTCGCCGCTGCGATGATGCTGATCAGCAGCATGAACGACACCGGTGTGCGGGGCTCCACCTTCGCCCTCTTCTACTGCGCGGGCTCGGTGCTGCTGCTCACCCCGCTCGCCGTCTGGCAGACGGCCGCGAGCGGCTATCAGCTCACCTGGACCGACACCTGGATCGTCCTGGTCAGCGGGTTCGTCTACACGGCGCTCTGCTTCAGCCTCTTCAGCGACGGGCTTCGCTACGTACGGGTGGAGCACGCGGGGATCCTCGGCTACCTCGAGCCGGTCACGGCCCCGCTCTGGGCGTTCCTGCTCATCGGTGAGGCGCCGCCGTGGACGACGTACGCAGGCGGCGCGCTCATCGTGGCCGCCGGCATCCTCGCCATCGTCTTCGGCAAGGGCGAGTCGGAGATGGTCGTGGAGCCGTTGACGTGAGCCGGCGTGCGGCATCCGCCCCTCTGGCCGGAGCTGCGCCCGCCGGCTCCGGCGCCGACGCGGCGTCCCCAGAGCGCCTGCGCGGCTACCTCGAGGTCGGTTTGGCCAGTCTCGCCAACGGCTCCATCGGCGTGATCGTCACTTTCGCCGACATGCCGGCGACCATGCTGCTCTGCCTGCGCATGCTGTTCGCCGCCGCCGCGCTCGGCCTCGTCGTGGTGGCGACCGGCAGCTGGCGCGACCTGCGCAAGCAAGGCGCGCCGGTCCGCGTGCTGGGGATCAGCGTCTCGCTGTGCCTCAATCTGATCCTCTACTTCCTCGCCATCCGCTCCGCGGGCGTAGCGGTCGCCATCTTCCTCAGCTATCTGGCGCCGGTCTACCTGGCCTTCGTCGCGCCACGGATCCTCAAGGAGAGGACGGAGCCCGTCGTGTACCTCGCACTTGGGATCGGCTTGGCCGGCATGGCGCTGATCCTCGTGCCGGGCCTGCTGCTCGAGGGCGCCGGGCTTTCGGCCGCCGGGCTGTTCTTCGGTTGGGCTGCAGGCGTCATGTACGCCGCCTACCTGCTGTTCGCCAAGAGCCTGCGCGGCCTGCAGGTGCGCAGCACACCTGTGGTCTTCACGCAGAGCGCGTTCACCGCGGCGGTGATGCTCGTCCCGGGCCTGCTGGCGGTCAACGCCGCGCAGTATGACTACACGGGGGTCGACCTCCTCATGGCGGCCCTGCTCGGCCTGGTCACGACGGCGGTGAGCTTCAGTCTGTTCATGGACGGCCTTCACTACATCCGCGTGCAGCACGCGAGCATCGTCGCCTACGTGGAACCGGTGAGCGCCCCGCTCTACGCGCTCGTCTTTCTCGGCCAGGTGCCGAGCTCGTGGACGATCGCCGGCGGGGCGCTGATCGTCGCCGCGGGCATCCTGGTGGTGCTCTACGCCCGCGGCGAGCCCGAACTGGAGCCGCTCGGGTGACTGGCTCGGGGAACAGCGCGTGAGCCAGGGCAAGCCGTCACGCAGGGGGAGGGGTCACGAGCCCGGTTCGCCGCCGCCGCCCCGCGGGGATCCGGCCGGGTACGCACTCGTCATCGGGTCCTACATGTTGTTCGGCCTCACTCCTGTCCTGATCGCCTGGGTCAGCATCCCCGTCAGCCTCCTGCTGGTCCTCCGCTACGCGATCGCGGCTGGGATCCTGCTCATCGTCTTCTGGCGCCGCCGGCCGCTGGCGGGCGTGATGCGCCCCGGCGTTCGGCGGCGGTTCGTCCTCATGGCTGTGCTCGACGCGTCGCAGGCGCTCGCCTACTTCTACGCCGTGCGCGTCATCGGCGTGGCGGCGGCCACCTTCATCTACTTCCTGCAGCCGCTGTGGGTGGCGCTGCTCGCGCCGCGCCTCCTGCACGTCGCGACGGAACGCGTCGTGTTCGTCGCGATGCCCCTCGCCTTCGTCGGGCTGGGGCTCGTCCTCGGCCCGTCCTTCGCCGGCGCCGCGTCGCCGTCCGCGGCCGGTGTCGCGGCGGCTCTGCTCTCCGGGCTCGGGTTCGCCCTCTTCCAGATCACCATCAAACGGCAGACGCGCGAGGTCTCCAGCGTGTCGATGGTGATCGTGATGTGCCTGCTCGACGGGCTGTTGCTCCTGCCCCTGGCCCTCTGGCAAGCCGTTGGCCAGGGCTACGCTCTGAGCACTCAAGATCTGATCGGCGTCATGCTCATCGGCGTGTTCACCACGGCGCTCGCGTTCACCATGTGGGTCGAGGGAGTCGGGCGGGTCCGGGTACAGCACAGCGCCATTCTGGGCCTGCTCAACGCCGTGGCCTCGCCCGTGTTCGCGTATCTGCTTCTCGGCCAGGGACTCTCCGGCTGGGTGGTGGCCGGGGGAGCGCTCATCCTTGCGGCCGGTGCGCTCGTGGTGCTGCGCGGCGCCGGCGACGTGGAGCAGGGACAGCCGCTGTGAAGGCGAGCCGTGATCTGGCCGCCTACGCCATGGTCGCGGGCTGCTTCATCCTTGTGGGACTCACCGGAAGCATCGTCAGTTGGGCGAGCGCACCGGGCAGCGTGCTGCTCGTCCTTCGCTTCAGCATCGCCGCCGCCGTCCTTCTCGCGGTGTTCGCGCGCCGGCGCCCCCTCAAGGGCGTCTTCCGGCGCGACATGTGGCTCAAGCTGCTCCTCATGGGCGTCCTGGACGGTGGCAGCCTGCTCGCCTACTTCTTCGCCATCCGCTCCGTCGGCGTCGCCGTGGCGACCTTCCTCCTCTTCACCCAGCCGGTGTGGGTCGCGCTCCTCGCGCCACGGATCGTCAAGACGCCCACGGAGCGGATCGTCTTCGCCTCCCTCGGCGTCGCCCTCGTCGGGCTCGGCGTGATCCTGGCCCCGTCGCTGCTGGGTGGTGGGGTCCACCTCCCGGCGATCGGCTTGGCCGTCGGTCTCGCCGCCGGTCTCTGCTACGCGGGCTTCCAACTGCTGGTGAAGGGGCTGACCCGCGAGTTCACGAGCGTCACCATCGTCATCGTCGAGTGCACGCTCGACGCGCTGGTCATCCTACCGCTCGCCGTCTGGCAGCTGGCCGGCACCGGGATGAGCCTCACGTCTCGTGACCTGGTGGCGGCCGTCGTTCTGGGCCTCCTCTGTACGGCCGTCGCCTACACGATGTGGGTCGAAGGGGTGTCCCGGCTCCGCGTCCAGCACAGCGCCATCCTGGGGTTCCTGACGCCGGTCGTCGCCCCGCTCTTCGCCTGGCTGCTGCTCGGTGAGGCGATCACCGTCCCGACTGCGCTCGGCGGTGTCCTGATCGTCGCGGCCGGCGTCCTCGTCGTCGTGTTCGGTCGCGGCGAAGTCGAGGGAGAGCTGCCCCTTTGAGCCGCGACGCACCAGGCCGCGACCTGTTCGGCTACGCCATCGTGGTGGTCTCGTACCTCGGCATGGCCGGCAGCGCCCCGCTCGTCGCCTGGGCGGACGCGCCCGAGGCGATCATCCTCTGCCTGCGGATGGCGTTCGCGGCGCTGGCGCTGGGCGCCGTGTTCCTGCGGCGCCCGATGCTCGCCGACTGGCGCCGTCCGGGCGCCGCCTGGAGGCTCGCCCTCATGGCGGCGATGTCGTCGCTCACCCTGCTGCTGTTCTTCTACGCGGTGCGCAACACCAGCGTCGCCATCGCCATGTTCATGCTCTTCCTCATGCCGGTGTGGGTGGCCTTGGCGGCGCCCCGGCTCTTCAAGTCGCCGCGCGAACCGATCGTCTGGCCGGCGCTCGGCCTCGCCCTCGCCGGCCTGGCGGTGATCCTCGTCCCCGACCTTCTCGGCGAGGGCGTCGAGGTGTCGCTGCCCGGCATGCTGGCCGCGCTCTTCACCGGTTTCGGCTACGCCACCTACACGATCTCGGTGAAGGGCCTGACGAAGATCGTCGCTCCGTCGACCATCTCCATGGCGGAGGCCGCCGGAGACACGCTGCTCGTCCTCCCGCTGGCGGTCTGGCAGTTCAGCAGCACCGGCTACCACCTGGACGGCAAGGCTTGGATCGCCGCGGTGGTCATGGGGGTCTTCTGCACCGCGATCCCGTACACGCTCTGGATCGTCGGGACCAAGCGCGTGCGCGTGGAGCACGTGACGATCCTCGGCTATATCGAGCCGGTCGCCGGACCGCTGTACGCCGTCTTCCTCGTCGGGGAGCTCCCGACGGTCTGGACGGTGATCGGTGGCGCGCTGATCCTGGGCGCCGGCCTGCTGATCGTGGTGTTCGGCCGCGGCGAGGGTGACGGCTCCGTCGCCGCGGCCGCGGAGCCCGAGCCGCTCTGATGGCCGCCTGCCCCGACGACCGCCCGCTCGCCCTCGCGCGCCGAGCCGCGCGATGAGCCGCGCCGCGCGCGGCTACCTGCTGGTCGCCGGCTCGTTCCTCATCATGGGCATGATCGGGGCGCTCGTGGACTGGGCGACCGCGCCGGAGAGCGCCCTGCTGGTCCTGCGCTTCGCGACCGCGGGGCTCGTGCTCGGCGTCGTCTTCGCCCGCCGCCACCCGCTCGCCGGCGCGGCGGAGCGCTCCGTCTGGCCGCGCCTTCTTCTGATGGCGGCCATCGACGCCTTCACGCTCCTGCTCTTCTTCGTCGCCATCCGCGGGACGAGCGTCGCCATCGGCATGTTCCTGCAGTTCCTGGCGCCCGTTTGGGTGGCGCTCATCGCGCCGCGCATCTTCCGCGCCCGGACCGAGGCGATCGTGTACCCCGCGCTCGCGATCGCCCTCGCCGGGCTCGCCGTGATCCTGATGCCGTCACTCCTCGGCGAGGGCGTCACGCTCTCGCCGTGGGGCGTGACAGCGGGCCTGCTCGCCGGCGTCGGCTACGCCTTCTTCCAGCTCGTGGTCAAGGATCTCACCAGGCGGATCTCTGCCGTCACCATCGTCTTCACCGAGGCTTGGCTCGACGCGCTCATCCTGCTGCCGCTGGCGCTCTGGCAGACGATCGGCGCGGGCTACCAGCTGACGACGCGCGACCTGGTGGCCGGCGTGGTCCTCGGGGTGGTCTGCACGGCGCTCGCGTATCTGATGTGGACCTACGGGATGGGCATGGTCAAGGTGCAGCACAGCTCGATCCTCGGCTACCTGGAGCCGGTGTCGGCGCCCATCTACGCCTTGTTCCTTCTCGGCCAGGGCATCTCGATCTGGACCATCGGCGGCGGCGTCCTCATCGTGGTCGCCGGCCTGCTCGTGGTGCTGCTGGGTGAGCACGAGGAGGACGGCGCCGGATCTCTGGAGCCGGCGCCGTGAGCGGCGCCGTCGCCGGCTCGGCAGCCACCGCCGGCGGGGCGCCGTGAGCGCCGGCTCGCACCGCCTCAGGGGCTATGCCATGGTCGGCGGCTGCGCCGTCATGTTCGGCGCCACCGGCGTGTGGGTCGGCATGACCGACCTGCCCGCGAGCACCGTGCTCAGCATGCGCATGGCGCTCGCCGCTGTGCTGGTCGCGCTCTTCGGCGGCGCCGGCCGCTGGCTGCGCCAGTCGCGGCGCCCCGGCGCGCGCCACCGCCTTCTCGCGCTCGGCCTTCTCGACGCGGTGCAGCTCTACACGTTCATGCTCGCGCTACGACACCTGGACGTGGCGCTGGCCGTGTTCCTCTCGTACATGTCGCCGATCTACATCGCCCTGGTCGCGCCACGGCTGCTCAGGCAGCGCACCGAGCCCGTCGTGATCGTGGCGCTGGCGCTCGCCGTGGTCGGCATCGTCGTCATGCTCGCCCCCGGCCTCCTCGACCCTGCGCTGCGAGTGTCCGCCCTGGGCGTCGCGTTGGGCCTGGCGTCCGGCGTGCTGCTCGCGCTCTTCTTCCTGGTCGCCAAGACCCTCAGCGCCGACGTGGACGGCAGCACCATGCTGATCTCCAACGGGGTGGTAGTAGCGGTGGTGATGCTGCCGCTCGGCCTCATCCAGTGGGCCGGCGCCGGCTTCGCTTTCACGCTCACGGACTTCTGGGCGGTCGTGGGGCTGGCCGTGTTCAGCACCGCCCTCGGCGGCACCATCTTCCTGCACGGCATGCGCTACATCCCCGTGCAGCACACCTCCATCGTCGGGCTGCTCGAGCCGGCCAGCGCACCGGTCTTCGCCCTGCTGTTCCTGGCAGAGCGACCGTCGCTGTCGACGCTGCTCGGCGGCGCCCTCGTCCTTGTCGGCGCCGTGCTGGTCGTGCTGTTCGGCGCTTCCGAAGAGGGACTCGCCGGGTCACCCGAGGAAGCCGTGGGCGAAGCCGGGGCGACGCGCGAGGCGGGTTGAGCCGCCGCCGCCGAGCTCTCGGAGCCGCATGGAAGGTGTCGCCCGGGCATCTGGCGCCACCCACGATGCCACCCGCCCTCGCATTACCTCCGGGCGACCCATGAGCCCGGGGCGATACGAGGACATGGCGGGTGTACAGGCTGGCGTCCGGCGCGGTGCGCCACGCTCCCACACGCGTACACGCAGGGGATGCCAAGCCGCGGCGTATTCGATACGCTCAGTCGGCTGACTCGAGGCGACCTGCGCCGGGTCGCACAGGCTCCGGAGGGAGACGGAGTGACCATCCTCCTCATCTACAAGCGGCTCTGGCCGGACCCCGGCTGAGATCCAACCGCAGCCATCGCTGTCTCATGCATCGGAGGACGAGACGAGCGTTCACCCTCCGCGCCTCGCCCGGCTGAAAGGAACCCACATGGCGAAGACCGTCGAAAGCGCCCCCAAGCTGAATCTCACCCAGTCCATGGCCATGCTCGAGGACGCCCAGCGCCTCACCCCCGGCGGCGTCGGCGGCATCCGCCGCGCCTACAACTTCGTCGTCGGCGAATACCCCGTCTTCATCACCCACGGCCACGGCGGCCACATCGTCGACGTGGACGGCAACGAGTACATCGACATGCTCTGCGCCTACGGGCCGATCATCCTCGGCTACGTCGAGGACGAGATCAACGACGCCGCCAAGGCGCAGATGGACAAGGGCTTCTGCTTCAGCCTCGTGCAGCCGCTCCAGAACGAGCTCGAGGAGCGGCTCGCCGACATCATGCCCTGCGGCGAGCAGACCATCCTCGTCAAGACCGGCTCGGACGCGACCAACGCGGCCGTGCGCGCGATGCGCGCCTACACCGGCCGCGACAAGATCGCGCGCTGCGGCTACCACGGCTGGGGCGACTGGTGCGTCGAGCATCACGGCGGCGTCCCGCAGGCCGTGTGGGAGCTCACCAAGGAGTTCGAGTACGGCGACATCGCCGATCTCGAGCGCGTCTTCGCCGAGAACCCGGACGAGATCGCCGGGGTCGTGATCACCCCGGTCGGCCACCCCATGGCCAAGCCGATCATCGCGCCGCCGCCCGGGTACCTGCAGGCGGTCGTCGACCTGGCGCACAAGCACGGCGCCGTCGTCACCTTCGACGAGATCCGCACCGGCTTCCGCGTCGCCATGGGCGGCGCCAGCGAGCGCTACGGCGTGACCCCGGACCTCACCACGGTCGGCAAGGCCATGGCCAACGGCTACTCGATCGCCGCGCTGGTCGGCAGGCGCGAGGTCATGGAGGTCTACGTCAAGGGCGCCTTCCTGAGCTCCACGTACTTCCCCAACAGCCTGGAGATGGCGGCCAGCATGAAGTGCCTCGACATCCTCGAGCGCGAGAAGGTGCAGGACGCCATCTGGGAGCGCGGCACGCGCTTCCTCGACAGGCTGGGGGCGATCGTCGCCGACGCCGGGGTGCCGGTGACCATGAGCGGCATCCCGCCGATGCCGTTCCTCACCTTCGACACCGTCGACGACCACTACCGGGAGCGGCGCACGGAGTTCTACACGCAGTGCATCCGCCGCGGTCTGTTCGTGCAGCCGTACCACCACTGGTACATCTGCTACCGGCACACGGAGGCCGACCTGACCCGGGCGCTCGACGTGGTCGAGGAGTCGCTCGCCTACGTGGCGCAGAGCCACCCCTGGCAGAGATAGCCTGCGCGCAGACGTTCTCGTCCTCGAAAGGGGGTCGCAGATGGACAAGCTGATCATCACCGTGGCCGGCGTCGGCGCCGAGACCACCAAGGAGGCGCAGCCGGGGCTGCCGGTGACGGCGGCGGAGATCGGCGCCGACGCGGCGCGCTGCCGCGAGGCCGGCGCCGCGATGTACCACCTGCACGTGCGCGACGCGGAGGCGCACCCGACGCAGGCGGAGGAGGTGTTCGCGGCGGCCATCGCGGCGATCCGCGAGCGCACCGACATCATCATCCAGACGAGCACCGGCGGCGCCATGGGCATGACCGCCGACGAGCGCCTGCAGCCGCTCGCGCTGGGTCCGGAGATGGCCTCGCTGACCACGGGCACGGCCAACTTCGGCGACGAGGTGTTCTTCAACGACGCCGCGCTGATGAGCGAGTTCTACCGGCGCATGCAGGGCAAGGGCGTCCGCCCCGAGTTCGAGATCTTCGAGGCCGGCCAGATCGACAACGCCCTCAGGCTGGTCAAGAAGCACGGCCCGG
Source organism: Thermoleophilia bacterium (assembly GCA_036277455.1). Lineage (GTDB taxonomy): Bacteria > Actinomycetota > Thermoleophilia > UBA2241 > UBA2241 > CAIXSE01. The sequence continues at coordinate 3,561 of DASUMX010000093.1, read as the reverse complement.
CCGGCCCGCTGCTGCACTGGGACTTCGTGCTGGGGGTGCCGGGCTCCATGAGCGGCGAGCCGCGCAACCTCATCTTCCTGGTCGACCGCATCCCCGAGGGGTCGACCTGGACCTGCACCGGCATCGGCCGCTGGCACATGCCGGTGACGATGACGGCGCTCGCCCTCGGCGGCAACGTGCGCCTCGGGTTCGAGGACAACATCTTCCTGCACCGGGGCGTGCTGGCGAAGGAGAACGCCGAGCTCGTCGGCCGCGTCGCGCGGATCGCGCGGGAGTGGGACCGCCCCTGCGCGACCCCCGACGAGGCGCGGCGGATCCTCAGGCTCGGGGAGTACGCTCGGGAATGAGCCGAAGAAGTCGGGCGGGCGGGGCGTCGGTCAGTGCCCCGCCCGCCCGACCTCGGGCTCCGGAATAGGCGGATGTCCCCCTCAAGCAATCCTGCGACGCTGCCGAAACGCATTCACGTAGGCAAGGCGAACGCCGCCGTGCCGCGGGCATACCCACGGGCGTAGACTGGTGGGCACCCTTCGGAACGGCCGTGACAGCAGCAGCAGGGGAGCGATGGCGTTCAGGACCAGGAACCGCGGGGCCGAGCGTGGCGAGGTTGAGCTGCTGCGCGGCCTGATCAAGCTGGCGAACCAGCTGCAATCGAGCCTGACGCTCGATGCGATCGTCCACGTGATCGCCACGGCTCTGAGCGACACCTTCGGGTTCCGGGAGGCGAGCGTCTACCTCCGGGAGGCCGGTGGCGACTTCGCGGTCCACGCCACCGTCGGTGAGTTCCCCGATTTCGACAAGCTCCTCTTCGAGCGGCCGGTCCCCAAGCACATCTGGAACCAGCTCTTCCTCGAGAAGCACCAGATCGGCTCATCCTTCTTCGTCGATCACCGGCACCATCAGTGGACCGAGGAGCAGCGCTACTACCTGCCGGAGCTCGACCTCGGGTGGCGCAAAGCAGACGAGTGGGACAGCGGCGACGATCTCTTCGTGCCGCTCTACGACAAGGATCACGAACTGATGGGCGTGCTGGACCTCTTCGATCCGGCCGACCGCCGCCTGCCGAGCCTCGAGGTCGTCAAGTCGCTCGAGGTGTTCGCGACGCACGCGGCGGTCGCGATCGAGAACGCGCGCCAGTACGAGGCGCTCGAGGAGGCCACGGCGCAGCTGCAGGCGCAGCTGGCCCTGCGCCACGCGATCCTCGAGCTCAGCGGCGCCCTGCTCGCCACGCTCGAGCCGCGCGAGGTCTTCGCCCAGATCGCGGTGCTCCTCAAGGAGATCGTCGATTACGACGCGCTGGAGGTCCGCCTCGTCGACGAGACGGCCAACGAGCTCTACAGTGGATTCGCCACCGACGCGGACGAGGAGCAGATGAGGTCCTGGCGCAGCTCCATCGAGGTCGGCGTCAGTGGATGGGTCGTGCGGCACAACGAGGCGCAGCTGGTCAATGACATGCTCAACGACCCACGCGGCGCGCTCGTGCCCGGCACGGAGTGGGAGCCGCAGGCCAGCATCATCGCGCCGCTCTCGCTGGGCGACGCGGTCCTCGGCGTGCTCGCGCTCGATCGTCTGGGAGAGCGCACGTTCGACGAGCACGAGCTCGAGCCGGTCACGCTGTTCGCCAATCTTGCCGCCATCGCCATCCACAACGCGCGGCAGTACGAGGAGGCCGAGCGGGCGACGAAACAGCTCGCGGAACAGCTGGCGCTCACCCACGAGCTGCTCAGCGCCAGCGGTGCCGTGCTCTCGTCGCTCGAGCAGACCGAGGTCCTGGAGCACATCGCCGACACGCTCAAGCAGATCGTCGACTACGACACCATGGACATCCGCCTCGTCGACGCCCAGCGCGGACAGCTCGTCGCCCTCTACGCGCGCGACGAGGACGACGAGAAGGAGATCTTCGCGTACCCGATCGCGATCGACGAGGGCATCAGCGGCTGGGTCGTCCGTCACAACGAGGCGCAGCTCATCAACGACATGGCGACCGACGAGCGCGCGGTCCACATCCCGGGCACGGAACAGGACGAGGTGCAGGCCTGCATCCTCGTTCCCCTCTCCGTCGGCGATGAGGTCATCGGCATCATGACCATGGATCGGCTCGGCGGCCGGACCTTCGAAGACCGGGAACTCGAGCCGGCCCGGCTCTTCGCCAACCTGGCCGCCATCGCCATCCGCAACGCGCGGCAGTACGACGAGCTGGAGACGACGTCGGCCAAGCTCGAGGGCCAGCTGGACATGCAGCACGAGCTGATGAGCCTGAGCACGCTGCTGCTGAGCTCGCTCGACCAGCGCGAGGTGTTCCCGCGCATCACCACCATGCTCAAGGACATCGTCGACTACGACGCGATGGACATCCGGCTGCTCGATGAGACGACGCGCGAGCTGGTGTGCATCTACTCGCGCGACATCAACGCGGATCTCAACGACCAGTTCCGCCTCTCGATCGACGAGGGCCTGGCCGGCTGGGTCGTGCGGCACGACGAAGCGCAGCTGGTCAATGACATGGCGCGCGACCCACGCGGGGTGCACATTCCGGGCACCGGCGAGGACGTGCCGCAGGCCAGCATCGTCGTGCCGCTTCGCGTACTGGGCAAGGTCACCGGCGTGCTCACCCTCGACCGTCTGGGCGGCCGGACCTTCGCCGACGACGACCTCGAGCCCGTCACGCTGTTCGCCAACCTGGCGGCCATCGCCATCCAGAACGCGCGCACGTACGAGGCGATGGAGCGCCAGGCGATCAGTGACGGCCTCACCGGGATCCACAACTACCGCCACTTCCAGGAGTCTCTGCACGCCGAGGTCAGCCGGGCCGAGCGGTATGGAGATCACTTCTGCCTGTTGATGATGGACCTCGACCACTTCAAGGCGGTCAACGACACGATCGGCCACCAGAAAGGCGACGACGTGCTGCGCGCCGTCGCCGGCGTGCTGCGCAGCTGCTCGCGCGAGTCGGACTACCTGGCCCGCTACGGCGGCGAGGAGTTCACCATGATCCTGCCGCGGACCACGCTCGACGAGGCCGAGACGCTCGCCGAGCGCATCCGCGCCTCCGTCGCCACGCTCGACCCCGGGCACCCCGACCTGCACGTGACGATGTCCATCGGCGTCTCCGCGTTCCCGGAGTCGGCCAAGGACAGCGACGGGGTCCTGGGGGCCGCCGACGCCGCGCTGCTGCGCGCCAAGGCCGGCGGTCGCAACCGCGTCTGCCTGTACACGGACGCGATCGCGGACGCGACGGCGCAGCTCGAGGGCGACCTCGCCGCCCTGGGGCGCCGCTTCGCCGCCTTCATCGGGCTGAGCGAAGCGGAGGCGGCCGGCCTGGTCACCGCGCTGGCCGTCCACGAGACCGGCGCCGCCGTCCAGGACCAGGTACAGGCTATCCTCGGCAGCGACCAGACCACCGCCGCGGCGCCGAGCGAGGTGCGGCAGAGCGCCGTGGAGGCGCTCGTGTACGGCAACGAGCGCTGGGACGGCGCGGGCTACCCCGAGGGGCGGCGCGGGGCGGAGATCCCTCGCGTGGCCCGCGCCTTCGCCGTCTGCCGGCGGTGGGACCCGGCCAGTCAC